>NZ_JBITMT010000002.1:810229-920545 GCF_044466505.1 Streptosporangium sp. NPDC049376
CCCCGCGCCCCCCCCGCCCCCGGGGCCCCCCCCCGGTTCCGCCCCGGGGGCCGGGGGGCCCGGGCCCGCGCGCGAACCCCTCACCCCGCGATCCAGCCGAAACCCGCGGTGTTGGCCTCGCCGAGGCCCCAGCTCCAGATCGCCTGGAGGGTCTCCGGCGGGCCGGTCAGCTCCACCTCGACCGGCGCGCCGGACTTGCCGCCCCGCACCTGGCCCGTCGAGCCGACGGAGAAGGAACGCCTGGCGCCGACCCAGGTGATCCGGGTCAGCGAAACCTCCGGGTCCAGGCCCAGCGTCTCGGCCTTGCGCCGCAGGTTGCGCTGGAAGCACGTCGGGAACTCCCGGTCGGCCGGCAGCAGCCACGCCTGACGGGTGACACGCTCACCCTGTTCGTCCTTCCCCGCGCCCTTCACCACCACCGGGGTGAGCGTCCTGAAGAGGGCACGACCCGAGGTGAACGCCGGGGGCTCGGCCAGGGTGGCGTTCAGGATGCGGAAGGCCGCCCCGCCCCAGTCCAGCAGCTCCCGCCGTTTGATCCCCTGGGCCATCGCGGTCACCGCCTCGAAGAGGGGGCTGCCCAGCTCCACGTGTCCCCGGCCGCCGACGGCGTACCTGCCCCTGACCCGCGCGGCCCTGGGAAAGACCGGCGCGCCGTGCCCCAGCGGAACCATGCCGTACGGCCCGGCCCCCCGCGCGTGCAGGAGCCGCCCGAGATGGGGGACCTCACGTGTCAGCAGGTCGTAGAGCAGGGAACGACCAGGGGACAGCACCTTCGTCCACGCGAGTTCGGTGGCCCCCGTGGTGACCTCGATCCGCAACCGCATCATTTCCTCCCGCCTGTTCCGCCTCTCGTCGACTACTGATGGACGACGCCTTCGAAGCCGTCGTCCATCAGTAGTCGACGAGAGGCGGGAACGACGGATGGGGCGGTGCGGAGATGGGGCTTCCCCGGGCCAGGAGCGGGACGGGCAGGGCGAGGGAGGTGCTGGCGGGGACGTCCACATGGGCGGTCGCGGCCCTGGCCGGTGTGGCCGCCGCGGTGGCCGCGGGCACGCTGCCCGATGTGATCAAGAGCTGGCTGGGAGAGCGGCGGCCGTTCCTGACGGTGCTGTGCGTGGTCGCGGCGGGGGTGTTCGCCGGGATCAACCTGTGGCAGCAACGCGGCAAAGGGGTCGGCATCGTGGTCGCCCTGCCGAGGGAGGGGCGGCGGGACCCCTGGGACGGCCAGTGGGTGGTCGCGGCGTCCGATCACGCCCGGCGTGGTCACGACTCCTGTTTCACCGTACGGCGGACCGTCCCTGCGTCCGGATCCGGCACCGAAAGGAAAGCCGGGGAGAACGCCGGGGGTGAGGCGGCCCGTGAGGACGCGCTGGAGGTGGCCTACGAGCTGGTGAGCGCCCGGCTGACCGAGCTGTCCGCGGCCGACCCCTCGACGCCGGTGTCCCTGTACGTCAACGCCGCCCTGCCCGACGCCTTCGAGCTGGGCGCGAAGTTCAAGTTCCACATCCAGCGTGAGCTGCGGGGGATGCACGAGATCCCGGAACGGGTCACGCTGCCGCAGCGTTCCGAACGCCCGCACACGGACTTCTTCCCCGCCGTCCGGATCAGCGGCCGGTTGAAGGACCCGCTGAGCCCGGCGGAGGCCGTAAGGGCGGCGAAACTGGCCGAGGTGGTCGAGGAGCCGGACTTCGAGAGCGACCCCGAGGGGCGGGCCGTCGCCGTCGTCGTGCACCTGTCGGACAACCCGCTGATGGTCGCCCAGGCGCTGCGCGCGGCGGGCACGGGGTGCGCGGACACCCGGGGAGAGTGGGCGCGGTGCCGGGCCGCGCTGGTCGTCGACGGTGGCCCGGCCAACCTTCCCGAGACGACCGCCGACTTCGAACTGGTCGTACGGCACGTCTACGCGGCGTGGCGCGCCTGGACCCGGGCCAGACCGCAGTACGCGGGCCTGACCCACCGCCTGTTCATCGCCGCCCCCGCCAGCGTCGCCTTCACGCTGGGCTGGTTGTTCGGCCACACGGTGCGGGTCGTCGAGCCCTCCCACGAAACGCCCCCGCGCTCCCCCGGGACGGAACCCCCTCACGAGACAGGAGAGACATGCACCTCGTCATGATCGGCACAGCCGGTCTCCAGCGCTACATCTTCGCCTCGGGCAAACGCCGGCAGATCGTCGGGGCGTCCGACCTGATCGCCCGGGTCGAGGGCGAGTGGGCCGACCACGCGCTGGAGCAGGTCTTCCCCGGCTTCGACAGGAACGGCTGGCGCATCGACACCCATGACGCGGAACTGCTGGTCGCGGGCGCGGGCGGCGTCACCGTGCTCGTCAGGGACAGAGCGGCCGGGAGACGGCTGGTGACGCGGATGAGGCTGGTCGCGCTGGAAACCGCCCCGGGGCTGGACATGTGCGGCGTGATCGTCGACTACGAGGAGGGTTCGTTGGCCTCCGCCGTACAGGAGGCGCGCAGGAGACTGCCGACGGTGCGCGAACGACAGCCGGGACCGCTGGCGCGCTTCCCCCGCCTGCCCATCGTGGCGGACTGCGCGTCGGACGGGCTTCCCGCGAAGGGCCTGCACGCCGAGGGAGAGGACGAGGCCGCCCGTCCCGAGTCCGCCGTGTCCGAGGCGAAACGCGTATCACGTCCGAACGCGCTCTCCCGGATGTCCGCCATCGCCGGAACGGACCGGGCCACGATGAGCGGGATCATCGACCGGCTCGGGTTCGAGGCCGAGTGGGTGGCGGTGGTCCACGCCGACGGCAACGGCCTCGGCGAGGTCTTCGGCGGCCTGGACGACCTCAGCGCGGAGGGCGCGTCCCTGCCGCCCGGAGAACGGGACCGCCGACACGCGGAGAGGTTGCGCGCCCTCTCCCGCGGTGTGGACGGCTGCGCCAAACGGGCGTTCGCCGCCGCGCTGCGGCTCACCGCCGGCGAACTCGCCTCCCGCGAACCCGTCCCCGTCCTGCCGTTGATCATCGGAGGGGACGACCTGACCGTGGTGTGCGAGGGAACGGTCGCGCTGTCCTTCGCCCGGCACTACCTGGAGCGCTTCGAGCAGCTGACGAAGGAGGACCTCCTGCTGCGTCCCGTCCTTGAGCGGCTCGGGCGCGACGGTCTGAGCGCCGCGGCCGGGGTGGCGATCGTCAAGCGCAACTACCCCTTCCACTTCGCCTACGAGCTGGCCGAGGAGCTGACCAGGGAGGCAAAGGGGGTCAAGAGCTGGAGCTCGGCCCTGTCGTTCGTCGCGCTGTTCGAGAGTTCGGCTCCCGACCTGGGCCGTATCCGAAGCTCGGCCGCCCTGTCCGGCGGCGGGGGCCGGTCGGCCTCGCCGTACCTCGTGGGAGCGGGCTGTGCGAACGGCCTGGCGTCCGGGCGGCGCTGGGAGGACCTGCTCGAAGGGGTCGCCGCGCTGCGGCGGCGTGACCCGGTCTCGGGGGAGGTGCTCCTGCCCGGCGGTCTCGTGCACGAACTGCGCGAGGGGATGTGCCTGGGGGAGGAGGTCGCGACGTCCCGCTTCGAGCTGGCGCGCCGCCGCTTCGAGAAGGACGCCGTGCGCACCGGGGCCCTGCTCGCCCTGGCCCGGGACGGCGGCCTCACATGGACCGACCCCGAGGGGAGAACCGTGACAAGACTGCTGGACGTGCTGGCGGCCCGGCCGTTCGTCCCGGAGGGACCGGAAAGGTCAGAGGGAGGAAACGCGTGACGGGCGAGTTCACGATCTCGTTGTTCATGGTGAGCGACTGGGGGGTGGGCACGGGAAGGGGGGCCTCCGGATACGTCGACCGGCTCGTCCAGCGCGAGGAACAGTCGCCCGCCCTTGCACCCGCTCCCCCGGTCGTGCCCGCCAAGACCCTGGTCGGCGTCTGGCGCGACTCCTGCGAGCTGGCGGCGTACGCCCTGGACAGCGGCTTCGTGGGGGTGTGGCACGCCTGGGTGAGATACCTGTTCGGCGGCCAGTACGCCCCCGCGAGCAGGACCCCGGAGGCGGCGAACAGGACGTCGAGCCCGGCGGCGCTGACACTGGACGGCCCGCTGCGACTGCCCGGCAGACTCGCCGAGGTGCTGCGGGAGCGGCCGCACGTCGCGCTGGCGACGACCTTCCGCAAGCCGGGTGTGGCGGTCGATCCGCGCACCGGCGGCGCGGAGGAGGGCATGCTCCGCTTCGAGGAGATGGCCAGGAACGGCGTCACCTTGGAGGGCCGGGCCAGGATCGACGGATTCGACAAGCTCGATGAGGCCCAGCGGGAGGCCGCCGTCGCCCTGTTGGACGCCGGGGCACGGTTGCTGGAACAGATCGGCGGCAAGCGGCGGCGTGGTCCTGGCCGCTGCCGGATGACCCTCGACGGCCCCGGCGTCTCCCCCGAGTGGACGCCGCCGCCCCCGGACGGTGTCCCTCCGCCACCGGACGGTCCACGGCACGAGGTCGCCGACCGCCCGGAACCGGCGGGGACGGCGGGCCCGGGATGGGAGCGCGTGGAACTGCTCGTCACCGTGGAACAGCCGGTGCTCGTCGCGGCCACCGTGCTCGGCAACGTCGTCAGGGGCGCCGACCACCTCCCCGGCTGGTGCCTGATGCCGGAGGTGGCCAGGAGGCTGGGCGGCGGGGCGCACGCCCTCGTCCGCACCGGAGACCTGGTGGTCACGGCGGCCTTCCCCGTGTCTCCCTCGGGAGCCGGGACGCTGCCGGCGCCCAGGGTCCTGGTGCACGAGAAGAACGCGGACGGCACGGTGATCGGCAACCAGATGGCGGAAGGCGGGCCGTCCAGGGGCAAGCCGTACCGGGAGGGGTACCTCGTGCCCGAAGGGCCGGAGAGGTACACGGTCGTCACCCCGGCCGGCACGGTACGCATGCACAACACCATCCAGGACGACCTGCAGCGGCCCACCCGGGAGGTCGGCGGCGTCTACGTCTACCGGGCGCTGGCCACCGGGACGGTGCTCCGCGCCGAGGTGCGGGCCCGTACGGGCACGCTGGACGACGGCTGGGCGAGGCGGCTGGCGGGACGCTGGCGGATCGGCCGCTCGGCCAAGGACGACTACGGAAAGATCCAGGTCACGGCCACCCCGGTCAGCGCTCCGGCCGGCGTTCCCCCGGCGGGTGGGCGCGGCGACGGCGAGCTCAGGATGTGGTTGCTGTCCGGCCTGCTGGTCCGTGACCGCAGACTCCGGCCGAGCATGGACCCGCGTGACGTCGCACGGGCGCTTGAGCGGGCGTTCGCGAAGGCGGGAGCCCCCGGCGTACGGCTGGAGCCGGTCACCGGGACCGAAGAAAGGCCAACGTCCGGGACCACCGGGAGGGGAATCACCTCCGCTCTCGGCGAGCAGCGCACCGACAGCTGGCACCGGGGGTGGAACCTTCCCCGCCCCACCCTGTACGGCCTCGCGCAGGGAAGCTGCCTGACCTTCACGGTGAAGGACGGCACACTCACCCCGGAGGTCCTCACCGAGGTACGGGCCGCGGGGGTGGGTGAGCGCAGGGCCGAGGGGTTCGGCCAGGTGGAGTTCGACCACCACGTCCTGCTCTGCCCCGTCGACGCCTCCCCGTCCGTGTCTCCCGTACCGGCCGGGCCCGTCGGGCCCGTCGAGCCGCTCGCGCCGGACGAGAAGGGACACCGGGAGGCACGCGTCTTCGAGCGCGCCGCCTGGCGTGCGGAGATCCACCGGGCCTGCGAGCGGATCAGGGCCGACCCGGCGTCGCGTGCCCGGGTCGTCCCCGCCCGGGTCTCCGGAACCCAGCTCAACGCGCTGCGGCGGATCGTCCGCGGCCTGCCGTCCGGCCGCGCGGAGAGCGAACTGCTCTGGCTCACCAGGAACAAGGCGGGACGGCCCCCCTGGCCGAAGGAGGCGGTGACGGCCCTCAGAAGGCTGCTGAACGACCCCGACACGGTCTGGGAACTGCTCGAACTGCCGCAGGACCGGCTCGTCGTCACCCGCGACGGGATCGAGAGCCTGCGGGCCGAGCTCCGGCACGAGGCGGTGCGCGTGCTGATGGACTCCTGCCTCGCCGCGCACGTCCGCGACGAGGCGACTTCGACGGGCACCGGGAGCGAGAGATGAACCCGAGGGCGAGACACCGTTTCACCAGCAGGATCAGGGCACGCGGCTGGCTGCTCACCACCACGCCGTTGCACGTCGGCGGCCTGGGGCACGGCCCGTCCGAGCCGTTGCCGATCGCGCTCGACGGCCAGGGCAGGCCGTACGTCCCCGGCACCACCCTGGCCGGAGTCCTGCGGCACTGGATGGACGGCGCCTCACCCGGCGCGCTGGACGACCTGTGGGGGTCGACGGACGAGGAGGGCCGCGCCAGCCGCGTGGTCGTCGCCGACGGCCTCGTGACGACAGAGCACCGTCTCGACGAACACGGCCTGCCCGCCGCCCCGCTCGACGTCGCCGCCCTGGAGTTCCGGCCCTCGGTGGGCATCGACAGGGTGACGGGGGCGGCGGCCCCCGGGTTCCTGTACGGCAGGGCCGTCGTCCCGGCGGGGCACCACGTCAGGCTGGAGATCGACATCGAGTCGGACGATGACGCCGCTCTCGACGAGGCCAGGATGGACGCGCTGCTCACGGCGCTGCGTGCGGGGAAGGTGCGTTTCGGCGCGGCGACCGGCAGGGGTCTGGGCGCGGTACGGCTGCTCGACGACCCGTTCGAGCTGGTCGTCGACCGGTTCGACTCCCCCGAGGGGCTGCTGGCCGTACTGCGGAACGATCCCGCGCGCCGTCGCGGGGTCGAACCCGCGCTCCGGACCGATCCCGAGCTGCCGCCCGCCAGAGAGGTCCTCGACGTCCGGGTGGAGTGGCGGCCCCTGGCGCCGGTGATGGTCAGGGCCGGGGCGAGCGGCCTGTTCGCCGACACCCTGCCGCTCACCACCCGGGTCGACCGTCGTCACGTCACGCTTGTCCTGCCCGGCGGGTCGATCAAGGGGGTGCTGCGCAACCACGCCGAGCTGGTCGAACGCACCGCGCGGCGTGTCCCCGGCCTCCCGGTGCCGTTCGACGCCTCCGCGGCCGAGCACAGTGCCGCCTTCCGTGCCCGGCTCGACCAACTGCCCGCCGTACGGGCCCTGTTCGGCGCGGCCCGTGACGGGCGGGAGCGTGGGGCGGGGGCGCTGCGCGCCGAGGAGTGCGCGGCCCTGGTGACCGTCCCCGACGAGCTGTGGGACGCCGTGACCGGGGCGGACACCGGAGGCGACCCCGGAGAGTCCGGTGGGGACGAGGAGACGCGGGAGGGGGCGCTGACCGACTCCGTCCGCGACCGGCTGGAGGACCTGGGGATGGCGCGGGCCGACCACGTCGCCCTCGACCGGTGGACCGGCGGAGCCGCCGACGGACGGCTGTTCACCGTGCTCGAACCCCACGCGGTGAAGTGGGAGCCGATCAGGCTCTCCGTCGACCTCACCCGCCTGGGTTCCGGCTCCGAGGTCGCGCTGGCCCTGCTGCTCGTCACCCTTCGCGACCTGGCCGGGGGGCGGATTCCGCTCGGCGCCTCCGCCAACCGGGGGTTCGGCGACATCGAGGTCGCCGAGATCGTCCTGACCGGCCCGCCCTGGGCACGGCCGGTCACGCTGCCGCAGGCCCTGAACTCGCCGGAGGCGTCCTCCGTGGCACGGGCCTGGACCGACTACCTGGCACGGGAGGTGTCATGACCGTTCTGCGCGCCGCCGCCGTCACGGGTCTCACGTTGCCGCGGGCGCTGGAGGCGTCCGGCCTCGACGGCGGGTGCGCCCTGCTGACGACGCCGTCGGCCTACCGGGTCGCCTCGGTGACGGGTGGGACGTGCCGTACGCCCGAGGGGGTCGTCGACCTGTCGGCCGTCTACGAGGCGCGGGTCTTCACCGGGGAGGCCGAGCTGCGCTGGACGGGGGAAAGCGCGGTGCTGCTGGCCGAGGATCGCGCCTCGTTCCCGCCCGCGTTCGACGAGGAGGTGGAGGACCTGGAGGCCTTGACGACCCTGGACAACCACTACCTCCTGTGGGGCGTGGTCGACGACTCCGCCTCGCCCGGCCCCGGCTGGGTCGCGCTCTCCTCCAGCCGGGTCGGCCGCCTGACCGTCCCCATGGCGACGGCCGTTCCCCGGTCCGAGGGGCACCAAAGGCGGGTGCGGTTGCTGACCCGCGAGTACGTCGTCGTCGGCGACGACCACGGCAACGTCCACGTCGCCGAGGAGCGGCTGATCGGCTTCGAGACCTATCGTGCGAAGGGAATCGCGTGACGACCGGCGAAGAGGGGTTCCTCAACCCCTACACCTTCATTCCCGCCTTCCCCAGGGACGCCCTGCCCGACGCGTTCGGGGACGCCCCGCCCCCGTCGAGGGACCGGCTGCGGGCGGGGTGCCTGACCGGCCGGATCGCGGTGACGCTGACCGTGGAGACCCCGCTCCTGCTCCTGGACACCACCCGCGCCGTCCCTGCCTCGACGGGGGAGAAAGACCACCGGGTCTACCCCGTACGGCTCCGCGACGGCCGCCCGCACCTGCCCGCGACCACGGTCAAGGGCATGCTCCGCGCCGCCTACGAGGCCGTGACCAACTCCCGCTTCGGCGTCTTCGAGGACCACGACACCCCCTTCGGTTTCCGGCGCGAGGCGGGATACGCCCTGGGCATGGTGCCGGTGTACGTCGCCGGGGAGGGGACGCTCTTCCGTCTCCAGAGCGCGTTGTTCGAGATGTACGACAAGGAGAGTGGCGAGAACCTCTACCCGGACGGCGACCTCCATGCTCCTGTGCACATGGAGCGCCTCCGGGCGGTGATCAAAAAAACCAAAAACGGCGAAAAAGTGGTTGATTTCGCTCCGGCGGACTCGTCCGTAACGCTCACCGCGGAAAGAGGGGAGAAGGTGGTCAGCGGCATCGCCTACATCACCGGCCCCAACGTCGAACGCAAGAGGTACGAGCGGTTCCTCTATCTGCCGCCGGGAGACAAGCCGTCTCCCCTGCCCCTCGCCCGGGAGTGGAAGGCGCTGGCCGAGAACTGGGAGTCGCTGATCCGGAACTACCGTGCCGCCCACGACGACGAGCTTCGCCGGAGGCGGACCCCGGACGGCCTGCCCGCCGGGCCGGACCGGCGCGTCGGCGACGGGCCGGGCCGACTCGCCTGGAGCCCGCACCTCCACGACGAGAACCACCTGCGGCTGAGGCGTTCCGCCATCTGCTACGCCAGGCTCGTGGACGGCGGGGTCGATCGGCTGTATCCGGTTCTCATCCCACGGGACCTGTACCCCGTCGCCCCGGCGGAGCTCCTGGGAGAGGGCCTGGCCCCGGCGCCCTCCTACGAACGGCTGTCCCCGGCCGACCGGGTTTTCGGGTGGGTGGCGCCGAAGGGGGCCGGTGTACGGCCCTCGGCGTATCGGGGACGGCTGCGTGTCGGCCCGGTCACCTGCGACGGCACCGCCGCGGAAACCGTGGACAGGTTCGAGGGGGACGGCCTGCCGCTGGCGATCCTCAGCCGCCCCAAGCCGCAGCAGGGACGGTTCTACCTCGCGGAGTCAAGGCAGCGTCCCCAGCGGCCGATCAAGGACGGCACCCCGAAGGAGGAGCTCTACGCGCAGGGGCGGGGGCTGCGCGGCAGGAAGGTCTACTGGCACCACGCGGGCCTGGACGCCGGGAAACACTGGAGGATCCCCGGCGCCGAGGACCCGGCACAGGCTCCGGCCGGTGGCCGCCACCGGGAGTACGCGCGTTCCTGGAAGGCCGCCGACGACAGCGGCCGGCTGACCAGGGACCGGCGACGCCACGAGACCGTCCCCGGTGCCGAGCAGCGCGACTCCCAGAACCGCTCCATCAACGGCTGGGTACGGCCCGGCACGGTCTTCCGGTTCACCGTCGAGGTCCGCGACCTCGACGAGCACGAGCTCGGGGCACTCGCCTGGCTGCTCGGCCTGCCGGAGGGACACTTCCACCGGCTGGGGTTCGGCCGCCCGCTCGGTTTCGGCAGCGTCCGGCTCGCCGTCGATCCCACCGGCACCGAACTGCACACGGGGGCGGAGTACGCGACGTACTACCGAACCCTCACCGGCGGCCTTCCCGCGACCGACGGCGTCAAGGTCCTGGACGAGGCGAGACGGGTCTTCGAGAAGGAGGCGGCCGCCTCTCCGGCGCTGTCCACGATCCGCGACGCGATGCTCACGGTGTCGCGCGGCGACCCCGCGCTGCCGGTGCACTACCCCCGCACCCGCCCGGACGGGTTTCCCCCCGGGGTTCCCGCACCACCGGATCCGAGGGGCAGGAACTTCGAGTGGTTCACCGTGAACGAGCAGGACGAGAAGTCACCGAGAATCCGGACGAAACGCTCGCTCCCCGGCCTGGAGGCCACCGCTCCCCCGCTCAGGATCTATCCGAAGAAAGCGCTGCCCGAAGAAACCATAAGAAAAGGCGCCAACGGCCCCCGGCGGAAAGGTGGTAACAAGAGATGACTCCATAAGAACGGGGGGCGGCCATTCCGGACAAGAGCGACGGCGTGCTGCTCGTTCACGCCGTCGGTGGCGGAGACCTGGGGCTCGCCTCCGCACGGACGGTTCCCGTTCTCAACGACACCCCCGAGGCGACGGGCACCGACCGCAGGCCGCTGCGGAAGCTCTTCGAGGCGCTGCCGCCGGTCTCCGCGCTCGCCCTGCTGGGGACGACCAACCCGGGCGGCCCCCTCGGCCTGCCGTTCGCCCACTGGGCCACGGAGATCGGGGCCCGTCTCGCCTCCGAGGAGGGACTGTGCGGGGTGCGCCTCGATCCCGGCGCGGTTCACGTCGTCGAGGTCGAGGAGCCCCGGATGGAGGCCGCCTCGCTGTCCCTGACGGCCTGGCTGGCACGGCACCGGCCGGAGAGGGTCCTCATCAGCTACGGCTCCGGGGCGTTCGCGCTGAGCGCGGGCGCCCTGTGCGCCGCGCTGGAGACGTGCGTTCCCACCGGCCTCGTGCACATCGACGAGCCGCGCAGGCCGTACACGCTGGAACGTCCCCCGGACATGGCCGGGCACATGGAGTCCTGGCTGCTCAGGCACCGGTTCTGGGACGCGCTCGCGGAGACCGACCCCGGCGACGGGGAGCTGTGGCGGCTGCTGGCCGCCCGGCAGGCCGGGGACACCCGGCTCGCCGCGCGGACGCACGCGAGCGACACGATCACTCGGGGGGAGCTGGCGAAGTTCGCCGAGTTGCGCCCCACCATGCAGGCGGCCCTGTTCGAGCGGCTGGGGCGTGGCGAGGCCGCCGACCACGGCCTGCTGCGGGCCTGGTTCGGTGACCGGCTGCGCAAACTGTTCCGCGACGACCGGGATGGACTGCCCGTCAGGGTCAGGGAGCAGATCGAACGGCTCATCACCGCGCTCGGCACCCGGGACGACGACCAGGGCCACCTGTCCGGGCGGATCAGGCAGACCGCCCGCCTCATCGACGAGCGTGTCGACGCCGCCTGCGTCCGGCTGCTCAGGGACCAGGCGCTGACCGACCTCTACGCCAGGGCGTCGACCCACCGGGCGCATCTGCTGTCCGAACCCATGGGGCCGGGGCCGTTGCCACCCGGGCTGCTGACGGCGGCCGACCAGTGGGAACGGGGCGACCAGGGGGTCAGGCTCGTCGCGAGGACGGGCAGGACCGGCTGGCCCGTCCTGGGCAGCGGGGACGTCCTCGGACTCCTGGCCGTCGGACTGGACAGAGGCGACGGCCCCGCCGACGGCCGAAGGGACGCCGAGGACCGGCAGGCCATCCGGGTGGTCCTCACCGAGCTGCGCAGGCGGCTGGACCGGCTGCCGCGCAGGGGCGTCCCGCGGCTACGGCTGCCGGCCAGCCCCGAGGCCGCGCGGCGGGCGCACGCGCTCGCAGGCTGGGCCTCCTCCGTCGCCCTCGACACCGACGTCCGGGTGATCGAGGACGTCTCCGGCGGCATCGAGCGGGTCCGCGAGGTGATCGTCACCGCGCTGCGGTCCGAGGCCGCGCCCACCGGCCGCACCGGCTCGGGCAGCCCCCGCGACATCGACGAACTGCTGCTGGTGCTCAACCCCGGGCCTCCGGCGACGAACTACGGCATGATCGCGGCGAGCGTGGAGTGGTCGCTGACCGCGGCCTGCCCGCTCCACGTCACGGAACTGGTCGGTCGCGGAAACGCCGCCCCCGAACTGCGCGGCGGCCGGCCGGTCCTGGCGCGTCTCGGCGCGGACCACGTCCTGGCCCGGCTGACCGCGAGCGCCGTCCACCGGCTGGACCTGCGCACCGCCGTACGGCTCGCCGGTCGAGGCTCGTCCCGGCTGCGCGAGTCGCTGCCCGCGATCGAGGAACTGGAGAAGGACCTGTTCGGCCCCGCCCCTTCCACCTGGACGGAGGGGGAACAGCGGGCCGCCGCGCGCAGGCGTCTGGGGCTGATCGCGGCGGCGTGCGGCGACCATCCGGGGCTGGCGGTCTACCTCGCCGTCTCCGCCCTCCAACCGGCGCTGTTCCCCTGGGGGGCTTGGAAGGACATGCGCGAGTCGCATCCCGCCCTGCGGGAGCTCGGACGGCGGGCGAACGAGGCCCTGCACGGCCACGCGCTGGACAGGCTCGACCGGCGAGGCCGTTCCGGCAACGGCGCGGACGGCCGTGGCGACGCGCGGGCGGTGTTGGCGCGGGCGATCGGCGAACTGGGTGGACCACTCAAAGGAGACGACGAGCTTATTGTTCGCCATAAATCGCTCATCGCCGAACTCTCTCTCGTATATCAGGAAAACGGTTGACGGTGATCGGACCGGCTGGAATTCTGATGCCGTTCAACGGCCGGTGCCCGCGAGCCTGAGCGGTTGTCTCCGCTCCCTCTGAGGACCTCGGATGTCGAGGTCGACGTCATGAGAACGCGCCCCGAAAAGCGCGTCCTTTCGTCATTCTCGGAGGAGCACCATGCACCTCGGCGATCTCGCCGCCCCCGATCGCTCGGCCGCCTTCCTCGTCTACCACGCGCTGATCTCCCCCACGCTGCGGGACCTGATCCGGGGTCCGCTGCGCAGGGCCAGACACGGCGGCCGTCCCTGCAGCGGGGTCAGCGGGACGCACTGGTGCGACGAGTGCGAGCAGGAGACGAACGACCGCCTGCTCGACGGATACGCCCCCCTCCGCAGGGCACTGGCCGGAGACCCGCCCCGCACCCGGGCGGGCGAACCGGTGCGCGAGCTTGAGACGGTCGCCCGCTGGGTGGCCTCCCCCGAGGCCGCCCGTCAGGACGTCGGCCACGCGGCCCTGCTGATCCGCAGGCGGCCCAGCGACGGGGAGCCCGCCGCGATCCGCGCGGCCCGCGCCCAGCTCGTCCACTACCCGCTGCGCAGCCTGGAGGCGCAGGTACGCCGCAAGGTCGCGACGGCCAGGGGAGCCTCCGCCCAGCCGTTGCGCGACCTCAGGCAGGCCGACTGGGCCGCGCCGCTGCGCCAGGACCTGGTCGCCTTCGCCCTGCTGACCGACGCGGTCGTACGGCTGCGCGGCGTCACGCGCGACCTGTTCGCCGTCTCCCCGGCGGTGCTCGGCGAACACGGGCTGGACGTGCGAACGGCGCGGAGGCTGCTGCGCGACACGCTGGAACGGCTGCGCGAACTACGTCCCGCCTTCTACACGGCCAACGTGGCCGTCCACCTCGGGGAGCCCTCCCTCCCCCACGTCCACCCGCCGACCCCGGAGGAGGTGATCATCCACGGCGAGGAGGAACGGCTGGCCCGCGGAAGGCTGGCCACGCTGCTCGGCGACAGGCGCGCGCGGTACCGGCCCCTGATCGAGGCGGTCCGCGCCGCCGTCCCGGAAAGCGGCCCCGCCCTGGTCGAACAGACCGCCCACGACTTCGGCCTCACCCCGAAGGCCGCGGAGAGGTTCGTCAGAACCCTCATCAGACTGATCTCCCGCGCGAACCTTCTCTGACTCCGCCATCAAAGGACCCCGGTGGTTCCGGGGTCCTTGACGTACGGCCTAGCCGAGATGGCCGTGCTTGACGGTGGTGATGAAGGCCGACCACCCAGCGGGGGCGAAGAACAGAGCGGGACCAGAGCGGTCCTTGCTGTCACGGACGCCCACTCGCCCTTCGGACAGCCTCGCGACCTCGACACAGTTGCCGCCATCCGGTCCCGAAAGAGAGGACTTCGTCCACACGGCGCCGGTCAGGTCATCCATCTGCTTCTCTTCTCCTCGATCAGAACAAGGGATTCGCGCTGGGACAGGGACTCGGCACGGATCGCCTCGTACCACGTCAGCGTCTCCTTCACCTCGCTCGGCTGGTCGGTGGTCTGCCCACGCAGAGCGGATTGCAGATACACGGTATCGGCCATTCCCACGGTCTGTGCAATAACAAAACCGCCCAGCAGACCGGTGGTCGAACGCGCGACGTACGGAAGGACCTGGATGGTGATGTGCGGGAGTTTGGCCATCTCCAGCAGATGGTCAAGCTGTCTCAGCATGACTTCATCGCTGCCCGCAGGGCGCATGAGCACGCCCTCGTCCATGACCACCCAGAACATGGGCGGTTTCTCACGCCGGAAAACCCCTTGGCGCTCCATTCGGGAGGCGAGTGCGTTCTCCACGACTTCGGAGGAGACACCGGGCTTTCCGCTGAGAACGGCGCGAGCATATCCCTCCGTCTGGAGAAGTCCGGGGACCGTGAGCGGTTCCCAGGTCCGGAGGCTTTCCGCCTGCTGCTCGATCTCCACCCATTCTCGGAACCACGGCGGGATCTTGGCGACCATGTTGTCGATCATCGCCTTGAGGCGGCTGAGAGCTCCTTCGAGTTCGAGCGCCTCGTCACATCTTCTGACGAAGTCATCAGTCGGCGCCCTTCGCCCGGTTTCGGTCATACTTACTAAACCGTACGAATACCCGATCCTGTTTGCCAACGCCGTCTGGGACAGCTTCGCGGCCGTACGGTATTTCCGCAGCTCATAACCGAAGTAGGCACTTGGTGACAGTGCCGGATCGAGATCCTTGAGACCGGGCATCGAGGCTTCCTCCATTGTTTAAGCCACGGTTTAACAAAACCGTTGATCCCCCGTTCAACCCGTTTGACTACTGACTGTAGCTGTGGTCTGCGAATCTGGTCAGGCGAATCCGAGAACACGGACGACCAGGCAGGGAAAATCATGGATCTTGAGGAGTCCCGTCTAGACAATCGCTGGACGCTCCTGGGCGCGGAGACGTTCGCCCTCGCACCGGAAGTCGTTTCGGAAGCCCGTGCCCGCCTTCGTCAATGGCTGGGAACCGACCATCCCGTATATGAGAGCGCGGAACTGGTCGTCTCCGAACTGGTGACGAACGCGGTCGTCCACTCGACGAGAGGAAGGCTGTACGGAAACAAGGTGAATCTGACCGCCACCGGTTCGGAGACCCGGATCTACATTCAGGTGATCGACCCCGGTGGACCCTCGTGGACACCGACCGTTCCCCGGGAGATACCGCCCGACCGGATAAGCGGCCGTGGACTGTGGCTGGTCACACGCCACTCCCGGCAGTGGGGCGTACGAGACTACGGATCTCTCGGCCGCGCCGTGTGGGCCGTACTGGACATCCCGAAGAACCCTGATAACCGCTGAAGAACACGGTTCACGACGCCGGGCCCACCACCGGGACTATCTCCGGGGCGCCCAGGCGGATGGCGTCGGCCTCCTGGTCGGTGTCCTGTTCCTGGGAGAGGCGTTCGGCCTCGATCCGCTTGGTGTAGTGCTCGATCTCCCGTTTGATCTGTTCGTCGTCCCAGCCGAGCGGCCCGGCCATCAGTTCCGCGGCCTCCTCCGCCACGGCCAGTCCCCGGTGGAAGGTCTCGATCGAGATGTGCGTGCGTCGTGACAGCGCGTCGTTCAGGTGCCGCGCCCCCTCGTGGGTGGCCGCGTGGACGATCTCCGCCCTGAGGTAGTCGTCGGCCCCGGTCAGCGGGAGCGCCAGGGACGGGTCCCGTTCGATCAGCGTGACGACCTCGTCGATCAGCGAGCCGTACCGCTGGAGCAGGTGTTCGATCCTGGCCACGTGCAGGCCGGAGGAGCCGGCCAGGCGCTGCCGGGAGTTCCACAGGGCCTGGTAGCCCTCGGCCCCGGCGAGCGGGATGCGGTCGGTGCACGACGGCGGGACGCGCTGGTCGAGGCCGTGGACCACGGCGTCGACGGCGTCCCTGGCCATCACGCGGTAGGTGGTGTACTTCCCCCCGGCCACCATGACCAGGCCGGGGACCGGGTGGGCGACCACGTGTTCCCTGGAGAGCTTGGAGGTCTCCTCCGACTCGCCCGACAGCAGGGGCCGCAGCCCGGCGTAGACGCCCTCGACGTCGTCGCGCGACAGCGGTACCGACAGCACCCGGTTGACGTGTTCGAGCACGTAGTCGATGTCGGAGCGGGAGGCGGCCGGGTGCGCCCTGTCCAGGTCCCAGCGGGTGTCGGTGGTCCCGATGATCCAGTGGCGGCCCCAGGGGATCACGAAGAGCACCGACTTCTCCGTGCGCAGGATGATCCCGGTGAGCGAGTGGATCCTGTCCCGTGGGACGACCAGGTGGACGCCCTTGGAGGCGCGGACGTGGATCTGCCCGCGTCCGCCGACCAGTTCCTGGATGTCGTCGGTCCACACGCCGGTGGCGTTGACGACCTGGCGGGCCCGTACGTCCAGTTCGACGCCGTCCTCCAGGTCGAGCGCCCTGACGCCGGTGACCCGCTCCCCCTCGCGCAGGAAGCCGACCACCTGGGCCCGGGAGGCGACCTCGGCGCCGTAGGTCGCGGCGGTCCGCAGCATGGTCATCACGTAACGGGCGTCGTCCACCTGCGCGTCCCAGTACTGCACCGCCCCGGAGAAGGCCGTACGGCGCAGCGCGGGCGCCAGCCGCAGCGCCCGTCTGCGGGACAGGTGCCGGTGGCCGGGGACGCCCCGGGTGAACCCGAGGGAGAAGCCGAGCGTGTCGTACAGCGTCAGGCCCGCCCCGACGTAGGGCCGTTCCCAGCCCAGGTGGGTCAGCGGGAACAGGAACGGCACCGGCCTGACCAGGTGGGGCGCGATGCGCTGCAGCAGCAGGGCCCGTTCCTGGAGCGCCTCCCTGACGAGGTCGAAGTTGAGCTGTTCCAGGTAGCGCAGCCCGCCGTGGATCAGTTTGGACGACCTGGAGGAGGTTCCCGAGGCGAAGTCACGGGTTTCGAGGAGTCCCACGGTCAGCCCCCGGGTCGCCGCGTCGAGGGCGACCCCGGCGCCGACGACTCCGCCGCCGATCACCACCACGTCGAGTTCCTGGGCGGCCATCCGCCGCAGTGCCGTGGCCCGCTCGGCGGGGCCGAGCCGAGCCGTGCCCATTCGCGCCGTCATGTGCATCCCCCCGGGGTACGGGTCACCGGCTTGCTCCCAGGTACCTACCCCCTCGTTCCGTCCGTTACTACCGGTCGGTAGCTATTCACCCGACTCGACGCCGAGGATGGCGAGGAAGGCGGCGGCGGCCGGGGTGTGGCCGGTACGGCGCCAGATGACGTACTCGACCCGGCTCGGCGCGTCGGTGACCTCGATCGTGACGACCCCGGTGAGCCGGGGCACGTAGGCGCTGGGGAGCATGGCCACCGCGAGGCCCGGCCCGACGAGCCGGGTGATGTAGTCAGCGGTGGTCACCTCGAAGGCCACGTCCCGGCTGAGCCCGGCGGCGGCGAAGGCCTGGTCCGACTGGATGCGCCCGGCCGTCCCCACGGGGAAGTCCACGAACACCTCGCGGGAGAACCTGCGGAGGGTGACCGTGGGTTCGGCGGCGAGGGGATGGTCGCGCGCGACCACCGCGACGAGCCGGTCGCGGGCGAGTTCCCGTACGGCGACGCCCTCGGGACGCGCCGTGGTCGGCAGCCCGAGGAAGGCCACGTCGTCGCTTCCCTGCCTGACCTGCTCGGCGAGGTCGTCGCTCGCGCCGACCCGCAGGCTGATGCGCACGTTCGGGTACCGCTCGCGGAAGACACGCAGCGCGTCCGGGATGTCCACCGCGGCGACGGTGGGGATCAGGCCGACGGCGAGCCGTCCGCGCACCTCCCCGACGGCCGCGGCGACCTCGGCCGCGGCGCGTTCTGCGGCCTCCAGGCACTGGCGGGCGGCGGGAAGGAACGCCTCCCCGGCGGGCGTCAGCCGTACCCGGCGGCTGGTGCGTTCGAAGAGCCTCGCGCCGAGTTCCCGTTCCAGGCGCGCGATCTGGTGGCTGAGGGCGGACTGGACGACCAGGCACCGCTCCGCCGCCCGGGTGAAGCCGCCGGTCTCGGCGACGGCGACCACGTAGCGCATCTGCTGGAGTTCCATGGATCCATCTTGATTCACGATCGATGAGCTGACAAACATGTGTTGGACTCATCAATCGTCGTCCCGTGAGACTGCGAGGGTGACGAATCCAACCAATCTGCCGCGTACGGTCCTGACCGCGCTCGCGCCTCTGGTGTGGGGCACGACCTACGTCGTCACGACCGAACTTCTGCCCCAGGGGCATCCGCTGTTCGCGGGGCTGCTGCGCGCGCTGCCCGCCGGTCTGCTCGCGCTGGCGATCACCAGGACGCTCCCGAGGGGAGTCTGGTGGGGCAGGGCCGCGGTGCTCGGCGTGCTGAACATCGGCCTGTTCCTGCCGTTGCTGTTCGTGACGGCGGAACGGCTGCCGGGCGGCGTCGCCGCGACCCTGGGCGCGGCCCAGCCGCTCGTCGTCGCCGTCCTGGCCGTGACGGTCCTGCGGGAGAGCCCCTCCGTCCGGCGGATCCTGTGGGGGGTGGTGGGCGTCGCCGGGGTCGGCCTGGTGGTGATCGGGCCGAACGCGGCACTCGACGCCACCGGGGTGGTCGCGGGTCTCGCGGGCGCGGTCGCCATGGCGCTCGGTGTGACGCTCACCAAGCGCTGGGGGCGGCCCGCCGGGGTCGGCCCGACCGCCTTCGCCGGCTGGCAGCTCACCGCGGGCGGCCTGTTCCTGGTCCCGGTCACCTTCCTCGCCGAGGGGGCGCCTCCGGCGATCGACCTGAACGCCGCCCTCGGCTACCTCTGGCTGGGGCTGGTCGGCGGCCTGCTCGCCTACGCCCTGTGGTTCCACGGCATCACCGTCCTGCCCGTCACCTCCGTCGCGGTCCTGACCCTGCTGTCGCCGCTGGTCGCCGCCGCCCTCGGTGTCGTCCTGCTCGGCCAGACGCTCGGCCCGGTCCAGCTCGCCGGGTTCGGGCTCTCGCTCGCCGCGATCGTCGCGGGCCAGCTCCCCCAACCCGCCCGCCTCACCCCGTCCATGGAAAGGAAGACCTCATGAGGATCGTCGTCGTCGGAGCCGCGGGCATGGTCGGCTCGCGCGTCGTCAGCGAGGCCGTGAACCGGGGCCACGACCTCGTCGCGGTGTTCAGGAGAACCCGGCCCGTCCCCGGGCGGGAGCACATCGTCGCGGCGACCACGACGGCGCTGCTCGACGCCGCCGCGAAGGCCGGCACGCGCGTCCTCGTCGTCGGGGGCGCCTCTCCCCTGCGGGTGCCGGACGATCCCGGCCTGCTCGTTCTCGACAGCCCCCGGTACGTGCCCCCGGAGATCCGTACCATCGCCGCCGCCAGCGCCGCGCAGCTGGACGCCTGCCTGGCGCACCCGGCGAGCTGGGTCTACCTCAGCCCGCCCGCCCTCCTCGAACCCGGGACCCGCACCGGGGAGTACCGGCGCGGCACCACGACCCTCATCGCCGACGCCGACGGCACCTCCCGGATCTCCGCCGAGGACCTCGCCGTGGCCGTACTCGACGAGCTGGAGAACCCCTGCGGGGACCGGCACCTCACGGTCGGCTACTGACGGACACCCCGTAGCCGTCGCTCGGCCTGGCGGACGCGGGCCGCCGCCTCGGGGGGAGCGGCCAGGGTGACACCGGCGTCGGTGAGGATGCTCAGGTCCAGGGTCCAGGTGATGGCCGAGCGGGTGTGCCACTCGGCGAACGCGGCGTCGATGTGGGAGTCGGCCTGGCCCGCGCTCATCCCGGTGACGGCCCGCAGGTGTGCGACGGCCTGGACCTCCTTGCCCTGTATCTGGGCCAGCCCCATGTGGGTGACGGTGTGGCAGTCGGTGCACAGGCACACCAGCCGCCGCAGCGCCTGGGTGCGGGCGGCCTTGTCGTAGGACCAGCGCTCGTGGGCCTCAAGCCAACGCTGGACGACCCGGTCCTCACCCCGGCCGCAGATCTCGCAGCGGTGTGCGGCGCGCCGGGTGATCATCCGGCGCAGCCGTTCCCAGTCGCGCCGGTCGACGCAGGACCGGACGTTGGTGAACCAGCACGAGGTGGGGACCAGGTCGACGAACAGGCCGGAGCCGAAGGCGCGGTCCTCACCGGGCAGCAGGTCGGGCACGTCCGGCAGCGCCGCCCAGCGCTCCAACCCGGTCATACCGGCCTGAGGCGCGTACCACCTCCTGGCGGCCGGGTCCCACCGGGCACCCAGCGCCTTGGCCTCGTCCTTCTCGTCGTAGGGGACGTCCAACCAGAACCGTTCGGCAGCCATGCGTGATCTCCGTTCGGGGGTGAGGGGCCACCTGCCATCGGATCACGACACATCCCGCCTGTCAGGCATATTTCTGGTTCTATACCTGCTCGGCGACAACCATCCTGGTACGGCGCCAGGCCACCGCGAGCAGCCCGATCAGCACCCAGAGCGGGACGGTGCCCACCGACCAGCTCAGGGCCATCGGCGGCCCCGGCTGCGGAAGCACCTGGAGGTCCTTCATGACACCCTCCCCCCGTCCCGAGGGCCCCTCGACGGCGAGGGAGAACCTCCAGGTGCCCTCCCTGGGCAGGGCCAGGGTGTCCATGCCCCACACCTCCCGCTTACGCGGGTGCTTGGCCAGCCTGCTCCGGTGCTTCTGGCCTCCGGGCCCGGCCATGGTGATGGTGCCGTGTTTGCCGCCGATCCCGTCGTCGGGGGTGAAGGTGAAGTCCAGCGACTGCATGGCCCGCAGCGGCCAGGTGCTGAACCCCACGGTGACGCCGTACGGCCCCGCCTGGATCCGTTCGGTGTGCACGGTCTCGACCGGCGGATAGGCCAGGGCCGGGGTCGCGCTCGCCAGGACCAGGCCGGTCGCGGCCAGCACCGCCGCGACGGCACGCCGTGAACCGGAGAGAGAACCGAGAGGAGACACGGGTCACCGACCTTCCTGAGACGCGACGGGCGCCATCACGCGCAGCATGACGGCGAAGCGGCGGCCGAGGAACCCGGCCAGGGCCCCGGCGAGGGCGCCCACGGCGACCGTCGGCGCCAGGGGGAGGAACGACGGCAGCGAGTGCCCGTAGGCCAGGATCGTCTGTACCAGCCCACAGGTCGTGACGAGCGCCCCGACCAGGAGGCCCGTCAGCGGCGCGGCCAGGGGCCCGGTCCACCGGCGACCCACGGCCCGCATGATCCCCCAGGTCAGCACGGCGGCCACGAGCAGGGACATCGGCATCTGCGAGGGCACCAGCGGCGCCGCGGGCACGTAGTCGCGCAGCGGCAGGCCGACCCCGGCCGCGTACGCCCTGGTCGCCCAGGGCGAGAACCACCACAGCAGGCCCTGGGCGAGCGCGAACGCGACCCCGAAGCCCAGGATCAGCCGGGTGTCGCGCAGGAATCCCACGGCGGTGAACACCGTCAGCGTCGTCAGGAACGTGACACCGACCGCGATGGCGTCCACCGGGCCACCTTCGAACGCCTCAAGCCCCTGCGCGGCCACCAGGCTGAAGGCCAGCGTCACGATGAGGGCGAGCACGGCGCCGACCCTGGCCCAGGGGTGCTCCATGCCCGCGGCGAAGACCATCACGGCGCCGACCATGCTCAGCGTGATCGACAACAGCAGGCCGATGTGCGGGGGTGAGGCGATCACGGCGTCGAAGCCGTACAGACTGTGCCACCACAGGTCGAACAGGCCGTAGAGCAGGAAGCCCGCCGAGCCGGTGCCGGAGACGAGGTAGCCGAGCGGCGCGGCGAAGGTCCCGCCGAACACCCGTACGGCCCGGCCGCCGACGGTGGCGTCGATCGCGCGGTCGTTGCGCCTGGCGGCGGTCGTCATGAGCACCACGGCCAGGCTGGCCAGCCCGGACAGGGCGCTGCCCGCGTAGAGGAACAGGTGCGGCAGGGTGAAGAAGGTGTCCGGTCCCACGTCGATGTGCCACTGGATGTCCCAGCTCGCGGCCGTCAGCGAGAACGCCGCGCCCAGCAGGACGACATAGGCGGGGACCCACCCCTTGGGCGTGGTCACCGCTCGGGTGGACGCCGGGGCGCGTCCGCCGATCGGCAGCGCCCCGTCAGCGACGGTCATCGTTTCCTCCTCGGTTGTTTCGTTCATGTCGTCGTCCTCACGGACTCGCCCGGTCGCCGTGCCCACGGGCTCGCCGGCCACCGGTGTCCGCCGCGAGGCCGGTCGCCGGTGTCCGCCGCGAGGGCCCGTCGGTCCGTCGGTCACCGGGCCCTCGGGCCTCCCGGTCGCCGGTCAGGACGGGGTCACCCGGTCACCAGCACCGGGAAGGTGACCCGGTCGGTCCCTCCCGGCCCGTTCATGAGCACGGTGAACGCCCAGGCTCCGCCCATGGGCAGGGCCAGGCGTTCGGCCCGGTACCTGCCCGGCCCCTGGGCCACGGCGGGGACGGGTTCGAGGGCGTGGCCCATGTTCGTCATGACCGGCTCGACGGTGACGCTGCGCAGTGTCACCGGCCGACCCCGCAGGTCGGCCACGTCGACCGTCACGGGGCCCGTCCCCGAGCGTTCGACCGTGAGCCGTACCCGGTAGTGCTCCGTCCCGTTGCGCAGCACCGTCGGCCCCGAGCCGCCCCGCGGCCACAGCAGCCACAGCGCGGCACCGGCCAGTACGGCGACGCAGACGGCCGCCCACGCCCCCCGGCGCCTCATGAGTCCCCCTCCTTCGCCGTGACGTCCAGCACGGCCGGTACGGTCACCAGCGCGTAGCCGCGCTCCACCTGCGCCCAGAGCCGGTAGCGGCCCGGTTCGGGGAAGGTGTGGGTGAAGCGCACCTCGGGCCCGAACATCGCAACGGTCTCGTCCGGACGGCTCGCCGCTCCCCTGGGCCTGGGGGCCATCGCGTGCACGTGCCCCCAGACCGGCGCGGTCTGCGCGGCGGCGCCGACCGGTGTGGAGTCCGGCAGCGGCCCGACGACGATGAGGTGTCCCACCATGCCGAGCCACGGCTGCAGGTCGGCGCGCTCACCGACCTTGACGGTGACCGTGGTGGCGGCCCCGGCCGACGGCGCCGTCACGGCCAGGTCGACCCTGACGCCGTCGATCTCCCTCGGGCCCGGGCCTTCGGGCTGCGGCGCCGCCGCGACGGGAGTGGCGCCCGGGGCGACGTCCAGCCCGGAGGCCGAGCGGACCAGCTGCACGCCGCCGCCCCGTCTGGCCAGTTCCGCCGAGATCGCGTAGTGCCCTGGCTCCGCCAGGGCGAGGCCGACCCGGTAGCGGCCCGGACCGGCCATGACCGGGTGCAGGTGCCACAACCGGCCGGACGGTGAGACGACCAGCAGGTGGACCAGCGCGTCGTCGTGGACGAGCAGGTCCTCGACCGGCCGTCCCGTCGAGCCGTCCGTCAGCAGCAGGTCGAGGTCCGCCAGGCGTCCCGAGGTCGTCTCCGAGGCGCGTACCAGCATGTTCACCGGTGGCCGTGAGTAGTCGGCGTTCACCGGCCTGGCCGCCGTGTAGGGCGAGACGACGTTGTCCACGGTCGCGTCCACCTGCTGGCCGGGCAGCGGCGGTTGCGGGGTGAGCGGGGACAGCGCGGCGCCGGTCACCCCGGTGGCCAGGGCCGCGACCATCCCGCAGGCCGGGACCAGCGGAAGCCACCAGCGCCGCGACCACACCGCCGTACCGAGCGCGAGGAGCAGCAGCCCGCCCGCCACCGAGAAGCCCGCGTAGGCGACCGTGTCGGGAGGCGAGCTGACCGGGGCGGGCACGACGAACGGGATCCGCCCGCTGTCACGGCCGTCGTCGACGGTCAGCTCCCACGGCCCGGGACGGTCGACCCGCAGGGTCGTGCCGTACACGCCGGGTGTGGCGCCCAGGACCAGCTCTCCCTGGCTGACGACGGTGCCCGCGGCGGGCAGGCCGTCGTCGGCGCCGCTGGCCCCGGTCGGGACCAGCCGCAGGGTGAGCCTCCCCCCGCCGACCCCCGGAGCGGTTCCCGAGGTGGCCCCCGCGTGGGTGAGGACCTCGACGCGCAGCGGGCCTGGCACCTCGTCCACCCGGCGCAGGATGACCGAGAGCTCACGGGTGCCCAGGGTCTGGGCGACGTGTACGTCCTGTCCCGTGGGCGCGCCGTCGGCCAGCGCGGGCCGTTGACCGACCGCCAGCACGGTCGCCAGCAGGACCACGAAGGCCGGTATGAGCAACACCCGGTGTCCGTAGGTTCTCATCGCGGCCGACGCTAACCGGGACATCACGGGGATTTCGTCACCTGGGAGCGGGATCCGGGTCCCCCGTTTGAGGGACACGGCGGCCCCCACCTGCGAGAACGCGCCTCAGTCGATCACCGGGCGGTACGGCCCGCGAAGGCCGTGCCCACGGGGGATACCGTGTTCTCCCCCATGGGGAGGGATCTTCCCTCCCGGAGGGAGAGCGGGCAGCATGCCGGGTGGGGACCGACGAGGAGCGAGGGCCATGGGACGTGACGCCAGCCGGTCGCTGGCCGGCCAGTCGTTGCTGGTCGCGGGTGTGTGCATGGTGGCGGACTCGGGCGTGTTCCTGCTCGGCAACCGGCCGAGCGGCGTGTGGCAGTACTGGCTGGCCCTCCTCGCCGTCCTGGTGATCGACGCGTTGCTGGCCACCCCTCCCCGTTTCTCCGGCGTCGTCGCGGTGGTCCACGGCCTCGCCGTCATGATGCCCGCGCTGCTGTTCCCCGGCGCCCTCTGGCACCCGGTCGAGGCCGGCCTCCTGGTCGCGGGCTACCGCGCGGGGGCGTGGCTGCGCTCGACGCAGGCGTTGACCGCGCTCGCGGCGCTGGCGGCGGGGGTCACGGGAAGCTATCTGCTGACCGTCGGCCACATCGCCGTCCGCCCGATGAGCCCGATCGTCCTGGGGATCGACCTCACCGCCAGGGTGCTGCTGCCCTGGATGGTCGGACGTTACACGACCGAGCGGCGCGCCTACATCGCCGAGTTGGAACGCCAGGCCGAGCTGCGGCTCCACGACGAGCGGGCGGCGGTACAGCGAGCCGTCGCCGAGGAGCGCAGCGCCATCGCCAGGGACCTGCACGACGTGATCTCCCACCACGTCAGCGCGATCGGCATGCACGCGGGCGCGGCGCGGCTCGGGCTCGGCGCGCCGCCCGGCGACGGCTCGGCGGACCGGGCCTACAGGTCGCTGTCCGCCGTCGAGTCGAGCAGCCGCGCGGCCATGGCCGACCTGCGCATGCTTCTGGCGATCCTGCACGGCGACGAGACCGAGACCGGGCGGCGTCAGCCGGGTCTGAACAACCTCGACGAGCTGCTCGACGGCGTGCGGGCCGCGGGCCTGAAGGTCACGCTGACCACCCACGGCCCGCCCCGTGAGCTGCCCGGCTCACTCGACGTCGCGGTGTACCGCGTCGCGCAGGAGGCCCTCACCAACGCCCTGCGGCACGGCCGTGGCGAGAGCGTCGGCGTCGAGCTCGAATACCGGGAGACAGAGGCGGTCGTGACCGTGACCAACCAGCTGGGCGAGTGGCACGGCCCCTTCGAGGAACGGAGTTCGCCGCACCGGGGCCTGGCCGGGATCAGGCAGCGGGTCGCGCTGTTCGGCGGCCGGATCACCTACGGCGTGCAACCCGACGGCAGACACTGGCAGGTCAGGGCCAGCTTCCCCCTGGAACGGCCACAACTCTGATCCGAAAAAGCCGGTCCAGCGGCTTTCCCAGGCTTTATACGGAAATTTCTCCATATAACAAACCGTCCGCGAAAGTCCACGTCTCCGGGAGACAATCGCCGTCCGTGACACGTTCTCCGCACGGAACCGGCTTCCGTCCGGAACCTCCCAGCCCCCGAGACCTGGAGACGCCGTGACGCTGCGCGTGCTGCTCGCCGACGACCACGCGATGTTCCGTTCCGGTATGCGCGCCGTACTCGAAACCCAGCCGGACCTGCTCTGCGTCGCCGAGGTCGGAGACGGCCACGAGGCGGTCGCCGAGACCCTGCGGCTCCGCCCGGACGTGGCGATCCTGGACGTGCGGATGCCCAGGCTGGACGGCCTGGCCGCGACGGAGGCGATCCTGGCGGCGCCGGGGAACGCCACCAGGGTCCTGGTGCTGACCACCTACGACAACGACGACTACGTCTACCGCGCGTTACGGGCCGGGGCCAGCGGCTTCCTGCTGAAGAGCCTGCCTCCGGAGGAGATGGCGTCCGCGATCCGGGTGGCCGCCCGGGGGGACGCGCTGATCGACCCCTCGGTGACCCGGCGCCTGATCGCCCGGTTCACCACCAGCATCGAGCCGACGGCCGTGCCCGCCGACTTCGAACGACTGACCTCCCGGGAGCGTGAGGTGTTGCTCCTGCTGGCCGACGCCCGCAGCAACGCCGAGATCGCCGCGGCCCTCCACGTCGGCGAGGAGACCGTCAAGACGCACGTCTCCCGCATCCTGTCCAAACTCAGCCTGCGCGACCGGGTCCACGCCGTCGTCTACGCCCACCTGAACGGCCTGGCCGGGACGCCGCCCCGGTGAAGGCCCTCAGGAGCCGAGCGGGTCGACAGGGGCGGCCGGGTCGGCCAGGCGCTCCAGGTCTCGGCGGATCAGCAGCTGGTTGGCCATCAGGACCGGGCCGTCGGGCTTGACGGTCAGCAGGGCGCGGTGGACCGTACGGTCACCCGAGCTGACGTCGTCGTGCGCGACCGTCTCGACCGAGTCGGACAGAGGCTTGCCCGCGACGACGGCGGTCGTGGTGAGGCGCTCCTTGAACACCTTGCCCACCTCGGCGGCTCTTGGCAGCACGCACACCACGTCGACCGCCTTGTCGGCCGTGGACGCGGGCCTGCGCAGGCCGACGCCGTACAGGACGACCCCGCCCGGCTGCGTGGGGGCCATGACGATGGCGGAGACGACGTCGCCCAGGCAGTCGGCGACGGCGGCGTGGTCGGAGTTCTCGGCCAGGGAGGAGCCGGTGCCGAGAGCCGCCGCGACGGGCTCGGCCGCGGCGCCCGCGACCAGCGCGGAGTCCGTGACCACCACCTGGTTGAGCTGGTTGATCAGCCCGAGCCCGGACTGCGGGCCCTTCATGTCGATCATGTTGTCCTCGGCGAGGGACAGCCCCTCCTGGCCGCCGATCTCCCGGGGCTTGGCCCCCATGGAGGTCAGTTTGGCGCTGATGCCCGAGGCGTCGAGAGCGCCCTCGACACGGATCGCGGTCTTCGGCGGGACTCCGATGTTGACGGCCTGGTTCGCGGCGAACACGTTGAGACCGGTCGCCTCGGCGAGCCTGTCCCCGCTCACCGCGAGGTCGCCGAAGCCCGAGCCGACGGCGGCCCTCCAGCGCTTGTCCTGGCCCGGCCCCTTGTCGGTGACCACGCCGAGCTTGCGCCAGTGCGCCATGTCGCCGTATTCGAGGTAGGTCGCGGCGGGGCCGGAGGCGTCGAGACGCGCCATCGCCTGGCGCAGGCCCTGTCCCTCCTCCGAGCCGCCGGTGCCGCATCCGGCAAGCACCAGTCCCGCAACCGCCAGAGTCCATCCGAGAGCACGCATGCCCAGGACCTTAGCCATCCACACCGCACCGCACGTCACCCAAAAGGGTGAAATGATCACCTCATTCCCCCCGAAGCGGGACAAAGGTCACTCAGCGAGAAGCCCGCACACCCGCTCGATCCCCAGCCCGCTGATCAGCAGCCGTTCCTTGGCGTTGCCGAGCAGCGCCGCGGTCCAGGTGGTCGACCCGCCGTCCCCGAGGTTGAGGGTCTCACCCCGTGGCGTGACGACGTCGATCCCGAACGAGACGCCGGTGTAGTAACCGCGCCCCGTCACGCGCTCGTCGTCGAAGACGAAGGTGACGTCCGGGTGCTCCGGCGCCAACCGGTCGAGGACCCGTTCGCGCAGCGCCGTACGGTGCCGTCCCCCGGTCAGGTCGGTGAGGCCGACGCGCACCGCCGGGATGGCGTGGCCGAGTTCGCGGGCTCCGTCCAGGATGTCCAGGTGAACGCCGACGTGCTCGACGAGAGTCTCCGTCTCGAAGCCGAAGGAACCCTCGTCCCGGCCCGCCGTACACAGCCCGAGCAGCGCGAAGTGCTGCATCATGCCCGGCCCGAACGGCTGCGCGCGCAGGACGCGCTGTGCCGCGCCGAGCCGTACCCTCGACCGGGAGCGGGGCTCGTCCCGGAGCAGGCCCCGGCGGCGGACGGCGCATTCCAGGGCCAGGACGTTGGTCACGTCCGAGACGACCTCGGTGTTGCGGGTCGTCGTCAGCACCTTGTCCTGGCTCACGGTCGCCACCGCCGAGGCGGTGCCCAGCGGGCAGACCGGCGCCGTCGCGAGGCCGGTGAACCCGTGCCCGGTGAGACGTTCGTGGGCCAGCAGGGTCAGGCGCGCCAGGTCGCCCGCGTCGACCGGTGAGAGGGCGGTGAACCGGTCACGTTCGTACCGCCGGAGCAGATGGGCGGGCGTGACGTCGGCCGCACGGCGCCGGTGGACGGCCATCAGCAGCGTCTGAAGATCCGCGGGGGACAGCCGCTCGGCCAGCGCCTCAAGCATCTCCGGCGCCGCCCCCTCACGGAGAATCCGCCCAAGCCAGGGGTCGTTCATCGGAACATCGTGGCGTACGGCCCACTCCCGCCGCACCGGGTTATCCGCCGCCGAAGCCCTGAAAGGCCACCGAACCTCGGAAAGCCACCGGGCCCGGAGAGCCGGTCGGTCTCAGACGCCCCGGGAGGCCCTGCGCTCCGGGCCCTCCTTCTCCAGGTGCTGGAGGACGTGCCTGAGCGACTCCCCCAGCTCGGTCAGGCGCCTCTCGCCGAGGCCGGAGAGCACGAACTGCTCCTCCCGGTTGAACTCGGGGAACAGGGTGGTCATCAGCTTCCTGCCCTCGGGGGTGAGGGAGAAGACGGTACGCCTGCGGTCGGTCGCCGGGATCTCCCGCAGGATCAGCCCGCGTGCCTCAAGCGTCTGCGCCACCCCGGTCAGCGTGCCCTTGGTGATGCCCGCCTCCTCGGCGACGTGCCGGTTCTCGATCGACTCCCAGATCCACACGACCCACAGCACCACGAAGGCGGTCCAGGTGAGCTCGGCCTCCTTCAGCACGGTCTGCTCGAAGTGGTTCCTGATGGACGAGGCGACCCGGTAGAGGTTCGAGATCGCGGTCATGGCGCGAAAGTCCAGCTCCAGCCCCTGGAGTTTTCCCGAGACGGCCTCCTCGGTCTGCCGCAGGGTGTGCGCGCCACTCACAGACAAGCTCCTCGGGGGTTCGGCCATATCGACCCCGGGCGGCGGAATCGTCCGGACTCTCCTGATCCTAGATGATTTCCGACAAATGCCTGTTCTGAGACGCTAGACGCGGACCACGTTCACGCCCGCGTCGGTGAACCGGGCGGCCTCCTCGTCCGGCAGGCCCTCGTCGGTGATCAGGGTGCCGATCGCGTCGATCGAGCAGATCCGCGCGAAGGCCCGCCCGCCGATCTTGGAGGCGTCGGCGACCGCGACGACCTGGGAGGCCCTGCCGATCAGCAGGTTGTTGACGCTCGCCTCGCCCTCGTGGTGGGCGAAGGCGCCCGCGACCGGGTCGAGCGCGTCCACGCCGAGGAAGGCGATGTCGAGCGCGACCTGTTCGAGCACCCCCGAGGCCAGCGGGCCGATCAGCTCGTAGGACTGCGGCCTCGCCACCCCGCCGGTCACCACGATCTTCACGTGCTGCCTGACCGTCAGCTCGGCGGCGATGTTCAGCGCGTTGGTGACCACGGTGAAGCCGAGGTCGGGGTCGGCCCTGATCGCCAGGGCGCGGGCCACCTCCGAGGTGGTCGTGCCGCCGTTCATGCCGACGATCGCGCCCGGTGTGACCAGTTCGGCCGCGGCGTCCGCGATCCGCTGTTTCTCGTCGGCGTGACGGGCGGTCTTGTAGCGCAGCGGCAGGTCGTAGCTCACGCTCTGGGAGACGGCGCCACCACGGGTGCGCATGAGCATCTGCTGCTGGGCGAGCTGGTCGAAGTCGCGGCGGATCGTCGCCGTCGAGACGGTCAGCGCCTCCGCGGCCTCCTCGACGGACAACCGCCCCTCCTGCGAGAGCAGTTCGAGGATCGCGTTCCAGCGCTCATATCGGCTCACAGCAGTCAGCCTTGCACACGGGGCGATCAAAACCCACCTCTGCACAAAGTTGCTCATTTCTGGTATAAATCAATCACAAACGAAGCTTCTTGGGGAGGCGCGCCGTGACCACGCACACCGAATCCGAGATCGTGTCCCAGCCCGACTGCTGGCGCAGAGCCGTCGCCGAGACCCCGAGGGACGCGCTGCCCCGCCCCGGGGAGCGGGTGGCCGTCATCGGCTGCGGCACCTCGTGGTTCGTCGCCCAGTCCTACGCGGTGCTCCGCGAGCGGGCCGGACAGGGCGAGACCGACGCCTTCGCCGCCTCCGAGTTCCCCGTGGGACGTCCGTACGACCGGGTGCTCGCGCTGACCAGGTCGGGCACGACGACCGAGGTCCTCGACGCGCTGGCGGCCCTGCGCGAGCGGGGCGTCAGGACGAGCGCCGTCACCGCCTCCCCCGGCACCTCCGTCGTGACCGCCGCCGACGAGATCGTGATGCTCGACTTCGCCGACGAGCGGTCGGTCGTGCAGACCCGCTTCGCCACGACGCAGCTCGCCCTGCTCCGCGCCCACCTCGGCGAGGACCTGAGCGGCGCGATCGCCGACGCCGAACGGGCGCTCGCCGTCCCGCTCCCCGAGATCACCCTGACCGCCGAGCAGTTCACCTTCCTCGGCCGGGACTGGTCGTACGGCCTGGCGCTTGAGGCCGCCCTGAAGATGCGCGAGGCGTGCCGGGCGTGGACCGAGTCCTATCCCGCGATGGAGTACCGCCACGGCCCGATCAGCATCGCGGGCCCGAACCGCGTCACCTGGGTCCTCGGGGAGGGCGCGAGGGGGCTGCGCGCCGAGGTCGAGGCCACGGGTGGAGCGTTCCTGAACAGCCTCCTCGACCCGATGGCCGAGTTGGTCCTGATCCAGCGGGTGGCCGTGGCCAGGGCGCTGGCCCAGGGACTCAACCCGGACGAACCACTCAACTTGACCCGTTCTGTCATCCTCCCCTCCTGAACATTGACCGGTGGGAGAAACGGGAAGAACTGACGCCATGAGCATCACACTCTCCGACGCCCGTGTCGTGACCCCCGAAGGTGTCCACGAGGGCTGGCTCACCATCGAGGACGGCCGCATCACCCATGTGGGCCGGGGCGCCGCCCCCGGCCCCGGGCTCAGCCTCGGGGGCCGCCACGTGGTTCCGGGCTTCGTCGACATCCACTCCCACGGCGGCGCCGGAGGATCCTTCCCCAGCGGCGACCAGGAGGAGGCCCGCCGGGTCGCCGCCCTGCACGCCGCGCACGGGACGACCACGATCGTCGCCAGCCTGGTCACCGCGACCACGAACGAGCTGACCAGGGCCGCTTCCGCCCTGGCCGACCTGTGCGAGGACGGCCTGCTGGCCGGCGTCCACCTTGAGGGCCCCTACATCTCCAAGGCCCGCTGCGGCGCGCACAACCCCGCCCTCCTGCGGGAGCCCTCCGTCCGGGAGTTCACCGAGCTGCTCAAGGCGGGCCGTGGCCACATACGGATGCTCACCCTCGCCGCCGAGTTGCCCGGGGCGCTGGACACCATCAGGGAGGCCGTCGCCAACGACGTGATCGCCGCCCTCGGGCACAGCGACGCCGACTACGAGCAGACCCTGCTGGGCATCGAGGCGGGCGGCAGCGTGGCCACCCACCTCTACAACGCGATGCCGCCCCTGCACCACCGCGACCCCGGCCCGATCGCCGCACTGCTTGAGGACGAGCGGGTCACCATCGAGCTGGTCAACGACGGTGTGCACGTGCACCCGGCGATGATGCGCCTGGCCTACGACGTCGCCGGTCCCGGCAGGACCGTGCTCATCACCGACGCCATGGCCGCCGCGGGCATGGGCGACGGCGTGTACGGTCTCGGCCCGATGCGGGTCGAGGTCGTCGACGGCGTCGCCAGGCTGGCCGGCGGTGGCTCCATCGCGGGCAGCACGCTCACCATGGACGTGGCCTTCCGCCGCGCCGTACAGCAGGTCGGCCTGTCGCTGTCCGAGGCGGTCGAGATCACCTCGCTCACCCCCGCCAAGGTGCTCGGCCTGGCCGACGACCTCGGCTCCATCTCCGTCGGCAAGCGGGCCGACCTGGTGGTGCTCACCGACGACCTGGAGGTCTCCGGCGTCATGCGGCACGGAAACTGGACGACGGCTCCCCGATGACCTCCCCGCCCGCCCGTGGTCCGGTCCTGACCGTCACGCTGAACCTCGCACTCGACGTCACCTACGTGACCGGGGACGTCGACTGGGACGGCGTCAACCGCGTCGGGGCCGTGCACCGCAGGGCGGGCGGCAAGGGCGTCAACGTGGCCAGGGTGCTCGCCGCCCTCGGCTGCGAGGTGCTCGTCACCGGTCTCGCGGGCGGCCCGAACGGCGAGGCGGCCCTGGCCGACCTCGCCGCCGCGGGCCTGCCCACCGCCCTCACCCCGATCTCCGGTCCCTCCCGCGCCACCCTGGCCGTCCACGACCACGGCCGTGCCCCGGGACGCACCGCGCTGTTCAACGAACCGGGTCCGCTCGTCACCGAGGACGAGATCGGGCGTTTCCTGAGCGACTACGAGGCCCGGCTCAGGGGTGCCGCCGCGGTCGTGATCTCCGGCAGCCTGCCCTCCGGGGTCTCCCCGCGCCTGTACGCCGAACTCGCCGCCCGCGCCCGGGCCCACGGCGTCCCGGCGGTCGTGGACGCCGACGGCGAGCCGCTCAGGCACGCCCCCGGCGGGCGGCCCGAGATCGTCAAGCCCAACGCCGAGGAACTCGCCCGGGCCCTGGCCCTGTCCGGCCCCCAGGAGGCTCACAGCCCCGGCACCGGCCCCGGCGCCGCCGTGCGGGGGGCCCAGGTCCTCAGGCGTTCCGGGGCCAGGGCGGTCGTGGTCTCCCTCGGGGCCGACGGCCTGCTCGCGGTGACCCCCGAGGGGGCGTGGCGGGCGGCGATGCCGTACCGGGTCGAGGGGAACCCGACCGGCGCGGGTGACGCGCTGGTCGCGGGGCTGACGCTCGGCCTGGTCGAGGGCACCCCCTGGCCGGAACGGCTGCGCCGGGCGGCGGCGCTCGGCGCGGCGGCGGTCGCGGCCCCGGTCGCGGGTGACTTCGACGCCGACGTCCTGCGGGAGGTCCACCCGGGTGTCCGGGTGGAAGCGGAACCTGTGTAACGGAGGCCAATCATGTCCCTCGTCGGAATCGGCGACATCGTCGGGAACGCTCCAAAGGGCGTCGGCGCGTTCAACGTCATCCAGCTCGAACACGCGGAGGCGATCGTCGCCGGGGCCGAGGCCGCAGGCACACCCGTCGTGCTGCAGATCAGCGAGAACTGCGTCCGCTACCACGGCGCGCTCGCCCCGATCGCGGCGGCGTCCCTGGCGGTCGCCAGGGCGGCGGCCGTGCCCGTCGCCGTCCACCTCGACCACGCCACCGACCGCGCGCTGGTCGAGGAGGCCGCGGAGCTGGGGATCGGCTCGGTGATGTTCGACGCCTCCGCGCTGCCCGACGAGGAGAACGTGGCGCTCACCGCCGAGGTCGCCGCCCACTGCCACGCCCGTGGCCTGTGGGTGGAGGCCGAGCTCGGCGAGGTGGGGGGCAAGGACGGGGTGCACGCGCCCGGGGCGCGGACCAGGCCGCACGAGGCCGTGGACTACGTGGCCAGGACCGGGGTGGACGCGCTGGCCGTGGCCGTCGGCAGCTCGCACGCCATGACGACCAGGGACGCCGTGCTCGACCTTGAGCTGATCTCCGCGCTGCGCGCCGCCGTACCCGTCCCGCTGGTGCTGCACGGCTCCTCGGGCGTGCCGGACGAGACCCTCCGCGCCGCCGTACGGCACGGCATGAAGAAGATCAACATTGCCACCCACCTCAACAAGACCTTCACCGGGGCGATCCGCGACCACCTGGCCGCCGACGAACGGGTCGTCGACTCCCGCGTCTACCTCGCCGCCGCCCGTACGGCCGTCGCCACCGAGGTCACCCGCCTCCTGAAGGTCCTGGCCTAACCCCTACGACGCCCCTACGACGTCCCCTACGGCCAGTTCCAGCGGATGCCGATCAGGCCGGGGCGCAGCGAGTCGGCCACCAGGTGGACCGCGTGGTGGGCGTTGAGGGTCAGTTCACCGTGGTCGTGCTCCTCCGCGGCGTGGTCGTGCCGGGAGAAGCGGCGGATGCCCGCGGGCAGCGCCGAGGCGGCGAAGCTCACCCTGAGCGTGTACTGCCCGGCGGGGAAGCGGAACCCCCGTTCGTACTCGGTCGTCTCCACCCCGCTCGGGTCGGCCAGCTCGTAGCGGATCACCTGGGTCTCCCCCACCCGCAACCTGCGGTCGAACAGCAGCTCGGCCGCCACGAGCGCGGTCGGGCCGTCCCGCCTGACCCTGCCGACCCGGCAGTCCTCAAGCGCCCTGATCCGCACCCGTTCGACGTCGCACCCCAGGTCGCCCCGGTAGACGATGATGTGGCGGTCGGTCGCCTCCTGCGCCCGCATCACCTGGAGCGTCTCACGGCGCACGACGCTGCGGTCCGGGCCGATCTGCAGCGTCTCGTACATCCCGCTGATGTGCAGCCGCCTGTCGTCGGCGGAGCCGTCGAGGTCCTGCAGCAGGGCCGAGAGCGCTCGTGAGGGCTCAAGGATCGTGGCGTAGGGAACGGCGGCGGAGATCGGGACGGACGTGCCCCCGCCGTTCTGCCCCCGGCCCCGGGGCCGGGGCGGCCCGAGCAGGCCCATCAGCGAGCGCGGCGGGAGGATGAGGATCTCCTCAAGCGCCCGTACGGCCCGCAGCGACTCGGGCCGCTCGGGGCGGCGCAGTCCCTGCTGCCAGTAGCTCAGGCTCGTCATCCCGACCCGCAGCCCGCGCTCCTCAAGGCGGTGGCGGAGCCGGTCAAGGGTCAGCCCCCTCGCTTCGACCGCGGCGCGGAGCGCGACGTGGAACGGGCCTTCCCGAAGAGCGACCCGCAGCTCACGATCATCCGACACATGGGAATGTTCACAGATTTTTCGGCTTACGTCACTTTTGCCGACGCAGACAGTGTCAATTTCGTGACCAGCCGCCGGTCTGCGTCGACACCCATGACAGTGTCCCCCAGCGCCAATCCCTGGCACCCAGCGCACATCCGGCGCGCCTCCCGTGCCGTCCGACGACACCCGACCTGGGGCCTTCCCGGTCGGTGATGGACCTGTTCCGGAGCGGTACCGGGCCACGGCGCACGGGCGGGAAAACACGCGTGCCCGGAGCGAATCGCTCCGGGCACGGCAGAAACGGCGGTGTCAGGAACCCTGGGGGGCGACGACGACCTCGACCCGCTGGAACTCCTTCAGGTCGGAGTATCCGGCGGTGGCCATCGTCCGCTTGAGCGCGCCCATGAGGTTCATCGAACCGTCGGCGACCGAGGAGGGACCGTGCAGGATCTGCTCCAGCGTGCCGACCGTGCCGAACTGCACCCGCTTGCCCCGGGGCAGCTCGGGGTGCTGGGCCTCGGAGCCCCAGTGGAACCCGCGGCCCGGGGCCTCCGTGGCCCTGGCGAGGGGAGAGCCGACCATGACCGCGTCAGAACCACAGGCGATCGCCTTGGCGATGTCACCCGAGGTGCCCATGCCGCCGTCGGCGATGACGTGGACGTACCGGCCGCCCGACTCGTCCATGTAGTCGCGCCGGGCCGCGGCCACGTCGGAGATCGCGGTGGCCATCGGCACCGCGACGCCGAGCACCGTGCGCGTGGTGTGCGAGGCGCCGCCGCCGAAGCCGACCAGGACGCCGGCCGCGCCGGTCCGCATGAGGTGCAGCGCCGCGGTGTAGGTGGCGCAGCCGCCGACGATCACCGGAACGTCCAGCTCGTAGATGAACTGCTTGAGGTTGAGCGGCTCGGCCCGCCCGGAGACGTGCTCGGCGGAGACCGTGGTGCCGCGGATCACGAAGATGTCCACACCCGCGTCGATGACGGCCTTGTGGTACTGGACCGTGCGCTGCGGGGACAACCGCACCGCCGTGGTCACCCCGGCCGCGCGGATCTCCTCGATGCGACGGCCGATCAGCTCTTCCCTGATCGGCGCGTTGTAGATCTCCTGGAGCCGCCTGGTCGCGGCCTCCCCCTCAAGCTCGGCCACCTCGGCCAGCAGCGACGTCGGGTCGTCGTAGCGGGTCCACAACCCCTCAAGGTCGAGTACGGCCAGCCCGCCGAGCCTGCCCACCTCGATCGCCGTCGCCGGGGAGACCACGCTGTCCATCGGGCTCACCACGACGGGCAGCTCGAACCGGTAGGCGTCGATCTGCCAGGCGATCGAGACCTCCTCGGGGTCACGGGTGCGGCGGGAGGGAACGATGCCGATCTCGTCGAGCGCGTAGGCACGGCGGCCGTTCTTGCCGCGGCCGATCTCCACCTGAGTCATATGCCTGTCTTTCCATGTCATGCCTGTACGGCGGGCCGTACCGTGCCGTCACGGCCCGGCCCGTCGCGAGAACCGGGTCGGGACTCTATCGGCGGTGGTAGTTCGGAGCCTCGACGGTCATCTGGATGTCGTGCGGGTGGCTCTCCTTGAGCCCGGCCGCGGTGATCGGCATGAGCTCGCACCTGCTGTGCATGTCCTCGATCGTGCGGCACCCGGAGTACCACATGCCCTGGCGCAGACCGCCGACGAGCTGGTGGGCGACCGCGGCGACCGGCCCGCGGTAGGGGACCTGGCCCTCGATGCCCTCGGGGATGAACCTGTCCTCGCTGCCGACGTCGGCCTGGGCGTAGCGGTCCTTGCTGAAGGAGGTTCCGCCGCGCTCGCGGTTGCGGACCGCGCCCAGCGAGCCCATCCCCCGGTAAGACTTGAACTGCTTGCCGTTGATGAAGATCAGCTCACCCGGTGACTCCTCGCAGCCCGCCAGGAGCGAGCCGAGCATGACCGTGTCCGCCCCGGCCGCGATGGCCTTGGCGATGTCACCGGAGTACTGCAGGCCGCCGTCGCCGATCACCGGGATTCCGGCGGGACCGGCCGCGAGCGAGGCCTGGTGGATGGCCGTGACCTGCGGCGCGCCGACGCCCGCGACCACCCGGGTGGTGCAGATGGAGCCGGGCCCGACGCCGACCTTGACCGCGTCGGCCCCCGCGTCGACCAGCATCTGGGCACCCGCGCGGGTGGCGATGTTGCCGCCGACGACCTGGACGCCGCTGTTGGCCTTGAGCTTGGAGATCATGTCGGCCAGGCCCTTGGAGTGGCCGTGCGCGACGTCGACCACGACCACGTCGACCCCGGCCTCGATCAGGGCCGCCGCCCGCTTCTCGGCGTCCTCGCCCACGCCGATCGCGGCTCCGACGACGAGCCTGCCGTCGGCGTCCTTCGTGGACAGGGGGTACTGCTCGCTCTTGGTGAAGTCCTTGACGGTGATGAGCCCGCGCAGCCGTCCGCCCGCGTCGACCAGCGGCAGCTTCTCGATCTTGTTCTTGCGCAGCAGCGCGAAGGCGTCGTCCCTGGAGACCCCGACCGGCGCGGTGACCAGCGGCATCGAGGTCATGACGTCGCGCACGGGGCGGCCGTGGTCGGTCTCGAAGCGCATGTCGCGGTTGGTGACGATGCCGACCAGCACGCCGTTCTCGTCCGTCACCGGGACACCGGAGATGCGGTAGGTCGCGCACAGGCGCTCGACGTCGGCGAGCGTGTCCTCGGGCGAGCAGGTGACCGGGTTGGTGACCATCCCGGCCTCGGAGCGCTTGACGAGATCGACCTGCTGGGCCTGCTCCTCGATGGAGAGGTTGCGGTGCAGGATGCCGATGCCGCCCTGACGCGCCATCGCCACCGCCATCCGCGCCTCGGTGACCGTGTCCATCGCGGCGGAGACGAGCGGGATGCGCAGGGTGATGCCCCGCGACAGGCGGGTGGTGGTCTCCGCCTCACCCGGCTGTAGATCCGAATAGGCGGGAACCAGGAGCACGTCGTCGAACGTGAGCCCGGTCTCGGTGAACCTTGCCATCTGCGACCCTCCTGCCACGGCGCTCTCAAGTGGAGTGGGGAAGGCGCCGGCCCCCGGGTCACAGTTTAGAGTCTGGCGCCAAACCCGGAGGACACCGGGGAAGGTGGGGAACCGGACGGCCGGTGAGCGTCCGGTTCCCCTCCCTGAAGGACGGGAGCCGGGCGGCCGACGGACCGCCCGGTCCCGGCCGGGGTTTGGGGAACCGAGCGGTCGGTGACCCGCCCGGCTCCCCGGTCACCGGCGGGAGGCGCGGGGACACCGCACGCCGCCGGACCCCCCTCCGCGTCCGAACGGCCACTACGCCCACGCCCCTCGCCGACGCTGGGTAAAGTCTGCGTTACCTTCTGTTCACACGCAATGTACGGACGTGCAGTTGCACGAAGCTGCACCCGACCGCCCAGGAAGGACCGGGTTCCCCGATCGGCGACGGCTCGGGACGAGTCGTCCACGAGACCGGAAGGGGCCCAGAAGACGCAACGCCCGGACACCGGTGATTTCGGGACGTTATTCTCGCGGAACGCCGTGCCATCTCTGGAGCCTCTCGCCGATGCGTACCGACACACCGCCGCTTGAGAGTCTGGGCTTCACCTCGGCCCAGATCTCTCTCTACAACGCGGTGCTACGCCTGCACCGCGCAACCTGCGCCGAACTCGCCGACGCCCTGGACGGCTCGCCTGAGCGGCTGAGCCGCGAGCTGGCCACCCTGGTGAAGCTGGGCGTGGTCCACGAGCAGGGCGGCGAGTACCTCGCCCGTCACCCCGCGACGGCCCTGGGCCACCTGCTCGCCGACCGGCTCGACCGGCTCGCCGCGGAGAGCCGCAGGATCGACACCGTCGTCGGGTCGATCCGCGACCTCATCCACGAGTACGACGCGGGCCGCGACTACCAGGCGGGCCGGTTCTCCGTCGACCTGGTCGGCGGGGCGGACGAACTGTACGAGAGCGTGATCGGCATGGCCGTACAGGCGCCGCCGCTCGAACTGCTCTCGGTCATCCCCGACCGGCGCACGATGAACGACTTCGCGCACCGCTACGCCGACCAGTGGATCGGGGCGCAGCGCGCGGGCCTGCTGTCCACCAGGAACATCATCCCGGTCCAGACCCTGGAGATCCCCGCGCTGCGGGAGAAGCTGAGCCAGTTCCAGCAGGCCGGGGCCCGCGTCCGCACCCTGGACACGGTGCCGAGCTGGTTCCTGATCGCCGGGACGGACGCCGCGGGTGTGCCCGCCCGGTGGGGCGGCACGCTGGCGGAGAGCGCCTACAACTTCCACCTGGTCAGAACCCCCGTCGTGGTGGACGCGCTGCGTTCCCTCTTCGACGAGCTGTGGGCCCGCGCGGCGCCGCTGCCCTGGCCGCGCCGGGGCGACGGGATGATCCAGGTGCTGCGGCTCGCCGCCCAGGGCGTCTCCGACGAGATGATCGCCAGGCAGCTCGGGGTCTCGGTGCGCACGGTGCGGGCCCGCTTCGCCGACGCCATGGCCGAGCTCGGCGCCCAGTCCCGCTTCCAGGCGGGCGCGGAGGCCGCCCGGCGCGGCTGGCTGACGTGAAGGCCTCTTTGCGCGCCTGCGCGTCGCTCCGCGTGCCCGTGGGCCGCCGGTTGGACCTGCCGCACATCAAGGTCATATCAAGGCCATAAGGTGGGATCGTGCTCGACGACGTCCCCCGCGACCCGTTCGCGGACGACCCCGACGACCCGGCGGCGGCACTGGGCGAGACGGACTCCCCCCAGTCGCTGACCTCCGCCGAACGCGACGAGGCCATGACGGACCTCGCCGACGTCGAGGTCTTCCGGTCTCTCCTTGAGCCCCAGGGGGTGCTCGGGCTGGTGCTCGACTGCCCCGAGTGCGGGGAACAGCACTACTTCGACTGGGAGCTGCTGCGCGGCAACCTGCGGCAGATGATCGACAACGGCAGGCCGCAGGTTCACGAACCCGCCTACCAGCCCGACCCCACGAACTATGTGACCTGGGAGTACGCCAGGGGTTACGTCGACGGGGTGACCGACACCGAGGGGCACCGCTGATCGACGTCGTCGATCAGCGCGGCCAGTAGACCGACGGCGACGTCCGAGGACGAGGCGGGCTCACGCCGGGAGAGCCCGTCGAGAAGGCGGTCGGTCTCGGTGACGCCCCGATCCTCCTCAGGGCCGTATCTCCGGACGGGACGCCTGGGGTGGACCGCCGTCATGGGCTCACCCGCCAACGGGTCTCACCGGACCGGCGAGACCCACTCCACGCTTCCCGGCGGCGCCGGCGAATCCGGCCCGGCTGGTCCGCGGTCAAGCCGTCGACTCCAGCTCCGCCATCGCGCGCAACCGCGCGAGCGCCCGGTGCTGCGCGACCCGGACCGCGCCTGGTGACATGCCGAGCACGTTACCCGTCTCCTCGGCCGACAACCCCGAGACCACGCGGAGCATGAGCAGTTCACGCTGGTTGTCCGGGAGCCTGGAGAGCAGCCTGCGGGCGTGCTCGGCCTCGATGTAGCGCACCACGGTCTCCTCGGGCCCCGGCCCCTCGTCAGGACCGTCGGGAAGGTCCTGGGTGGGTACGGCGGAGCGCACCGAACTGCGCAGCGCGTCGGCCACCTTGTGGGAGGCGATGCCGAAGACGAAGGACGCGAAGGGTCTGCCCATGTCGCGATAACGCGGCAGGGCGGACAGAACCGCGATGCACACCTCCTGCGCCACGTCGTCCGCGATGTGGTACTGACCGGAAACCCGCCCGAGGCGAGCACGGCAATATCGGACGACCATTGGCCGTAACTGCGCGATCAGAGATTCGATCGCGGTGCGATCTCCCTGAACGGCGAGGCTCGTCAGATCCTTGAGATCGTCCCTGTGGGGGACCCCTTCAGATCTCGTCGCAAGCCTTACCCCACTTTTGGCGTCGGCGACGCATCCCTCGGTCACGTTAGGCATGATGCCCGCCCCGATCGAGCCTGTCGTCATGGCGAACGGCTACGGATTGGTCACATTGAGAGGGCGATAACGGGGCGTAATCAATCGACCACAATAAGGCTTTGCGCCTGAAGGAATATTTCATTGGACCGCCGATTATGTCGGCCATTGGTCACATGAAAGTTTACTCCTTACGCGCATCCTCGCATGACGCTTTGAGGCACGTTTCGGTTTACCGGAAAACGAAACGGCCCGCATCCGGTGAGAGATGCGGGCCGTACGGCGAAAGCGGATCAGTGGCCGTGGCCGTGACCGTGGCCGTGCCCGGCGGCGGCCGGAGCCTCCTCCTCGGGCTTGTCCACCACGAGGGCCTCGGTCGTCAGCAGCATGCCGGCGATGGAGGCGGCGTTCTGGACGGCCGAGCGGGTGACCTTGACCGGGTCGATGACGCCCTGGGAGATCAGGTCGCCGTACTCGCCGGTGGCGGCGTTGAGGCCCTGACCGACGGGGAGCTCGGAGACCTTGGTCGTCACGACGTAGCCCTCAAGGCCGGCGTTCTCCGCGATCCAGCGGGCGGGCTCGATGAGCGCCTTGCGGACCACGGCGACACCGGTCGCCTCGTCACCGGACAGGCCCAGGTCGTCGAGGACCTTGGAGACGTGGATGAGCGCGGAGCCACCGCCGGAGACGATGCCCTCCTCGATCGCGGCGCGCGTCGCGGAGATGGCGTCCTCAAGGCGGTGCTTCTTCTCCTTGAGCTCGACCTCGGTGGCCGCGCCGACCTTCAGCACGCAGACACCGCCGGAGAGCTTGGCCAGACGCTCCTGGAGCTTCTCACGGTCCCAGTCGGAGTCGGACTGCTCGATGGCGAGCTTGATCTCCTTGACGCGGTCGGCGATGGCCTGCGCGTCGCCCGCGCCGTCCACAACCGTGGTGCTGTCCTTGGTGATCACGACACGGCGGGCCGTGCCGAGGACCTCCAGGCCGACGTGCTCCAGCTTGAGGCCGACCTCCTCGCTGACGACCTCGCCACCGGTGAGGATGGCGATGTCCTGCAGCATGGCCTTGCGGCGGTCACCGAAGCCGGGGGCCTTGACCGCGACCGAGGTGAAGGTGCCGCGGATCTTGTTGGTGACCAGGACGGCCAGGGCCTCGCCCTCGACGTCCTCGGCGATGACGAGCAGCGCCTTCTTGGTCTGCGCGACCTTCTCCAGCAGCGGCAGGAAGTCCGCGACCGAAGCGATCTTGTTCTGGTTGATCAGGATGTAGGGGTCTTCGAGAACCGCCTCCATCCGCTCCTGGTCGGTCACCATGTAGGGCGAAAGGTAACCCTTGTCGAACTGGAGACCCTCGGTGAACTCCAGTTCGAGGCCCATGGTGTTGGACTCTTCGACGGTGATGACGCCGTCCTTGCCGACCTTGTCGAACGCCTCGGCGATCAGCTCACCGATCTTGGCGTCCTGCGCGGAGATCGTCGCCACGTGGGCGATCTCCTTCTTGTCCTCGACCGGCCTGGCCGAGTCGATCAGCTTGTCGCTGACGGCCTTGGCGGCCAGGTCGATGCCGCGCTTGAGGGACAGCGGCTGGGCGCCGGCCGCGACGTTGCGCAGGCCCTCGCGGACCATCGCCTGGGCGAGGACGGTCGCGGTGGTCGTGCCGTCACCGGCGACGTCGTTGGTCTTGGTCGCCACCTCCTTGGCGAGCTGGGCGCCGAGGTTCTCGTACGGCTTCTCCAGCTCGACCTCACGCGCGATGGTGACACCGTCGTTGGTGATGGTCGGCGCGCCGAACTTCTTGTCGATGACGACATTGCGGCCACGGGGGCCGAGGGTCACCTTGACCGCGTCGGCGAGGGCGTTGACACCACGCTCAAGAGCGCGGCGCGCGTCCTCCTCGAAGGACAGGATCTTGGGCATTGTGGTCCTCTCTGAAAGCACGTCGGCGCATCAAAGCCCCGGGCGCTCGCGCGACCCGGGGCTCGATACGTCATCTCTGCGAAGTGTCGGTTACTTCTCGATGATGGCGAGCACGTCGCGGGCGGAGAGCACGAGGTACTCCTCGCCGCCGTACTTCACCTCGGTGCCGCCGTACTTGCTGTAGAGGACGACGTCGCCCTCCTTGACGTCGAGCGGAATGCGCTTGTCGCCGTCCTCGTCCCAGTTGCCAGGGCCGACAGCGAGGACCTTGCCCTCCTGCGGCTTCTCCTTGGCGGTGTCCGGGATGACGAGACCGGAAGCAGTGGTCTGCTCGGCCTCAAGCGGCTGGACCACGATGCGGTCGCCGAGCGGCTTAACGGGAACCTTGGTGGCGGTCGTCACGTCGGACCTCCCCTTCAGATTTGAATGATCTAGAAGAGGCGACCAGCGGTCTGCCGTCGCGGGTGTCAGACCTGCCTCGTCGCGTATGTTTGGCACTCTCACCGGGAGAGTGCCAATACGGAACAGTATGCAAGGAGGCCTTGACAGTCAACACGAACCGCCTCCGCACTGGGTACGCGAACCTCAAACCCTGCGTCGCCCCGCCGCGGGCAGACCCCTGACCCGCGCGATCTCGGTCTCGTACAGCTCCCGCGAACCGCGCAGGAAACCCAGCACGAAACGGATCTCCTCGTCGGAGTAACCCGAGATCAGCCGCCTCCCCCGTTCGACGACGGGACCGTACAGCTCCTCGACCTTCGCGAGGGTCTCGGGGGTGGCGCGTACGACCACCTTCCTGCGGTCCCCGGGATCGGGGGAGCGCGTCAGGTATCCGGCCCGTTCGAGGCGGTCGAGCATCGCGGTGACGCTGCCCGTGGTGAGCCCCAGGCCCGTCCCGAGGACGCTGGGTGTGACGTTCCCCTCAGCCCCCTCGCGCACCAGGATCTCCAGGCAGCGCAGGTCGGTCCTGTTCACCCCGAGGTGGATCGCGACCGCCTCGTCGAAGGCGTCGACGGCCGTCTGACCCGCCTGGACCTCCCGCCCCAGCTCCGCCCTGAGAGCGCCGTCCCCATGCGCGGGACCATTTTCCCTTGACATTCAAGCCTCTCGACCATCAAGCTAAATATGCCTCGAACATCAAGATACATGGCGTTCGAGAAGAACACCCCTGTCCAGACCCGTCCTCCAAGGGAGACCCGTGTCCCCTCTCCACGTGATCGTCATCGGTGCGGGCACCGGCGGAATGTGCCTGGCCCACGGCCTGCGGCGCGCCGGGATCTCGGTCGCGGTCTACGAACGCGACCGCACCCGCGCCGACGGCGTGCACGGCTACCGCGTCGGCATCGACCCGACGGGCAACCAGGCGCTCCGCGAGTGCCTGCCCCCCGAGCTGTTCGACACCTACACCGCCACCTGCGCCAGGACGCCCGCCCACTTCAACGTGCTGACCGAACGGCGCAGGACGGTCGCCTCCTTCCGGCTGCCGGAGAGCACCGACCCGGTCCACAGCGAACGCTCGGTCTCCCGGATGACCCTGCGCCAGGTGCTGCTCACCGGGATGGACGACGTCGTGCGCTTCGGCAAGACCTTCACCCACTACGAGCACGGCGCCGACGGCACCGTGACCGCCTTCTTCGACGACGGCACCTCGGCCACCGGCGACCTGCTCGTCGCCGCCGACGGCACCGGCTCCAGGGTCCGCAGGCAGTACCTCCCGCACGCGAAGGTCAGGGACACCGGGGTGATCGCGGTCTCCGCCAAGGTCGCGGTGACCCCGGAGACCAGGGCGCTGCTGCCCGAGGAGGTCTTCAACGGGATCTCCGCCACCTTCGCCCCGAAGGGCCAGTTCTGCATCTGGCACGTCATGGAGTTCAAGTGGGACCGCGACGGCGAGGTCAAGCACGGCGTCGGCGGCAACGACGCGGAGCTGATCGCGCGCTGGCCCGGCCTGCTGTACGACAACACCCGCGACTACATCAACTGGGGCTTCTCCGCCTCGGCCCGCAGGTTCCCGCCCGGGGTGATGGACCTGCGCGGCGAGGACCTCAAACGGGTGGTCCTGGACATGACGCCCAACTGGCATCCGGACCTGCGCGCGCTGTTCCGGGCCGCCGACCCGGGCAGCTGCTTCCCCATCGCCATCCGCACCTCCGAGCCGGTGGACCCGTGGGACACCACCAACGTCACCCTGCTCGGCGACGCCGTGCACACCATGACCCCCGGGCGGGGCGTCGGCGCCAACACCGCCCTGCGCGACGCGATGCTCCTGACCAGGCGGCTCATCACCGTCCGTGACGGCGCCCCGCTGCTGGACGCCGTCGCCTCCTACGAGGCGGAGATGATCCCGTACGGCTTCGCCCGCGTCGCCGACTCCCTCGCCCAGAACGGCACCAACGGCGACGACCTGCTGCACAGGCCGGTCGTCGGCCGGGCGGTCCTGGCGGCCAACCGGACGTTCTTCCGCGCGGTCGGCCGGGTCCCGGCGCTGCGCAGGAGGTTCGTCGACGCCCTCGTGGCCTACCGCGCCGCGGACGCCTGAGGACCTTCACCCCGATTCCCGCGCTTCGGGGCGACACCGGGACGCTCATCGGGGAACATACGACTTCGGGAACATACGAGCGAGCACCGGGGGGAACGCGACCCGATGGCTACGAACGGTGACGGGAAAGACGCTGCGGTGAGCGATGTGACCAGCACGCTGAGCGAGGAGACGAGCGCAACGCGCGAGGTCGGCGAGCTTCTCGCCAACTGGCCCTATCCGCCGCCCGGCGGATGGACGGCCGACGACCTCGACCGGCTTCCCCAGGAGGGCCCCCACGGCGAGCCGGACTTCTTCAAGCACGTCGAACTCGTCGATGGAGCCCTCATCTTCATGTCCCCCCAGAAGCGTTTCCACGATGTCGTGATCCGCAGGCTCGCGAACAGTCTCGAAGCCCAGGCGCCCGAGCACCTCGCGGTGGCGACCCAGATGGACGTCGTACTCGGCGTGAGACAACGCCCGTGTCCCGACGTCCTGCTCATCGACGCCGCCCTGGACCGCGAGCACGACCGCACCGCCTACGTTCCCGAGGAGGTCCACCTGGTCGTGGAGGTGGTCTCGCCCGAATCCGAGTTCCGCGACCGGGAGGTCAAACCCAGGCGCTACGCGGCCGCCGGCATCACCCACTTCTGGCGGGTCGAGGCTGAGAACGGCGTTCCCGCCGTGTACGTCTACGAGCTCGACTCCGCGACGCGTGCCTACGTTCCCACCGGCATCCACCGTGACAAGCTCTCGGTCCAGGTCCCCTTCCCCGCCACGATCGACCTGACCGCCCTGCTGGGCTGAGGAGAGGCTCCATCCGTCCGAGGCGGTAGCGTCGGGCGGTGTGGAGCTTGACTCGTTCCTGGAGCTGTTGACACCCCGAGGCCAGGAGGCCCTGGCCGCCGCCGGAGCCGCGGGAGACGACCCGGTCGCGGCGGTCACCCGGCTCAGGAAGACCTACGACGCCGATCTGACCTCCGCGGCGCTCACCCAGGCGGGGCTCAGACGCCGCGCCGTGGAGAAGTTCGGCGCCGACGCCGGGGTGATGTACTTCACGCCGAACGGCCTTGAGCAGTCGACCCGCCGCGAGGTGGCCGACCACCGCGCCCGGCGCGTCCCCCCGGGCTCCCGGGTCGCCGACGTCTGCTGCGGCATCGGCGGGGACACCCTGGCCCTGGCCAGGGCCGGATGCGTGGTCGAGGCGGTCGACGCCGACCCGCTCACCGCCGCGGTCGCCCAGGCCAACGCCGACGCGCTGGGGTTCGGCGACCGGGTCACGGTCCGGGCGGCCGACGCCGCCACGGTCGACCCGTCCGGCTTCGACGTCCTGTTCGCCGACCCCGCCCGCCGTACGGCCCGGGGCAGGACCTTCGATCCGATGGCCTACTCACCACCGTGGCCCCAGGTGCTGGAGATGGCGCGCCAGGCGAGGGCCGCGTGCCTGAAGGTCGCCCCGGGGATCGACTACGCGTTCATCCCGCCGGGGGCGGAGGCCGAGTGGGTCTCCCACCGGGGCGAGGTCAAGGAGGCCGCGATCTGGTGCGGCGCCCTGGCAGGCGAGGTCGAGCGCAGGGCCACGATGCTGCCGTCCGCCGCGACGCTGACCCCCGACCCCAAGCTCGGTACGGCCGGGCACGGCCCGGTCGGGCGCTACGTCCACGAGCCCGACGGGGCGGCGATCAGGGCCCACCTCGTGGCGGAGGTCGCCGACGCGGTCGGCGGGCACCTGCTCGACCCGCGCATCGCCTACATCACGGGGAACGGGACGGAGCGGACGCCGTGGGCGGCGCGGTACGAGGTCCACGAGACTCTGCCGTTCTCACTCAAACGGCTGAGGGCGGCGCTGCGTGAGCGTGGAGTGGGAAACGTGACGATCAAAAAGAGGGGCTCCGCGGTCGACGTCGATCGCCTCAGAAAGGACCTTCGCCTGACCGGGGGCGAATCCGCGGTCGTTATTCTCACCAGGATCGAGGAAAGGCCTTTCGCCCTGATATGCACCCCTTCCTGAACTGGCAAAACGGTACATCAAGCAATTAACCGGCGATCTGTCTTTTTTAAATTTGACACGGAGGACACATGTCTCAGGGGCTAGGGTTACTCACGCATGGATTTCCGGGGAAAACTCGGCCTACATTCCTCGGTAAATTAAAAACAAAGTCCTTAAAGAAACATTAAAACCCGCCGCGTGGCCGACCGTCGGTGGGGAAAGGGGTTTTCCGTGGATCGTTCCGGCCACACCCTGTTCCACGCGGACGAGCAGAGCCCGATCTTCGACCGGATGCGCGAACTGCTGGCGCACGCCGCCCAGGACCCCGTGCGCGAGCAGCTCCCGCAGGGGCCCGCGTACGAGCAGCGCCCGCAGAGCTCCGTCTACGAGCAGCTCCCCCCCGCGCCCATTTACGACCAGTGCCCCCAGACGCCCGTGTACGAGAAGCTCTCCCCCGCGCCCGTGTACGACCAGCGCCCCCAGGGCACCGGGCTCGACGAGATCCGTCAGCGCCTCGACGGCGTGGAGTGGCTGCTGCGGGAGGCCAGGGATCGGGAGAGCGGGCTGAACGGCACGCTCGAATCCGTGACCGGCCGCCTCGACAAGGCCCTGACCCGCCCGCCCGCCTGGGTCCAGGGGCTCGCCCAGCACGTCGAGGCGGTCCGCGACCACGTGGACTCGGTCGGCGCACGGGTCGGCTTCCTGACCCGGGAGGTCAAGTCGGTCGGCGCGCAGATCGTCCCCCTGGACGGGCTGCCGCGCCTGTGGGCCGACCTCAGCGCCGTGAGCGAGAAGACCGACGAGGCGCTCACCCGGCTCCGGGTGCTCACCGGCAAGACCCAGGACAACGGCGAGACCACCGAGCGGCTCGGCCGTCTCCAGACGGGCATGGACGCGGCCGCGGGCCGGTTCACCCGGCTGGACAAGGGGCTGGGTGAGCTGGTCCGGCGTACGGGGTCCCTTGAGAAGGGCCTGCCCGAGCTGTCGGCGGGCTTCCAGGGGGTCGTCGCCGAGGCGACCCGCCGTCTGTCGGACGCCGTCGAGCAGGTGAGCGGCAAGATCGACATGATCATGGTCAGGCTCGACGGCCTGACCGAGGACGTCGGAGACTGCCTGAGCGACCTGGACAGGCGGCTGGCCGCGCTTGAGCGGCGGATGACGGAGACGAACGAGCGGCTCGGTGAGATCGCCGCCCGTCACGAGGCGCGGTTCGACGCCCTCGACGAGCGTCTGGACGACGTCGAGGGGCGGACCCTCAACAGGATCGAGGCCGTCGACGCCCGGCTGCGGACGCTCGACGGCCACACCGGGCGGCCGGAGGACGTGCAGGCGCACGTCACCGGGGCCGGGAAGCGGCTGAAGGGCCTGCTGCAGACCCGGGAGCAGCGGCGCCTCGACCCGTTCGAGGAGCGCGTCGCCCAGGCCCGCGCGGCTCTCGCCCCCCTGGGCGACACGCTGCGCGCCCAGCCGGGCCGCGAGCGGCTCACCGAGGCGCTGACCCGGGCCGTCGAGCCCGCCGGCGCAGGCCCGGCCGACAGGCTCGGCGCGCTTGAGGAGACCGTGCTGGTCCTCGCCGAGGCCCTGCTGTGCCGGCCCCACGGCAACGGGGACTGACGCTTTCAGCACATGGTGTCGCCCGGTAGGCAGGGGGAGGTGTCGCACGCCTCCTCACCGCACAGGTTGTTCCTGACCACCTTCAGCAGCAGGGTCAGCTCCCCCGCCTGCTCCGGGCTCAGGCCGCCGATCATCCGGCGGTGGACCTCCGCCAGGACGCGTTCGACCTCGGGACGCAGGGCGTCGCCCTTCGGAGTGCTGCTGACGATGCTGACGCGGCGGTTGGCGGGACTGGGCGCGCGGCTGACGAAGCCGCTGCGTTCGAGGCGCTGGAGGGTCTTGGTCATCGTGGACATGTCGATGCCGATGAGCCTGGCGAGCACGTTCTGCGGCTGCGGGCCGTACTCCCAGAGCAGGGTCAGGGTGCGTTCCTGGCCCGGGTAGAGGTCGAGTTCGGCCAGTAGACCGGCCATGAGCGTGCGGTGCCCCCGGGCGGCCTGGATCATCAGGCAGTTCAGGCTGTCAGGGCTTTCCTCCCAGGCTTCGACCCCCGCCGGTTCCTCGTCAAGCCGTGGAAGCGTCATCTCGTCCTCCTGTTCGACTCCAGCCTACTCCTTGCAAGTTGGTCGCCCAAGTTGTAGAACTAACTCTTGGCCGACCAAGTTGGTCGCCCAAGTTAGCCGACCATATTAGAATCCCGAAGGGATCAGCCATGCCGTTCTCCCCGTTCAGGCTCGGTGCCCTGGAACTGCCAAACCGCCTGGTCATGGCCCCCATGACCCGTTCACGCGCCTACGTGGACGGCATCCCCTCCACGCTGACCGCCCTGTACTACGCGCAGCGCGCCTCGGCCGGTCTGATCGTCTCCGAGGGGGTGCAGCCGAGCGCGGCGGGCAAGGGATACATGGACACGCCGGGTCTGCACACCGACCACCAGGTCGCCGGATGGCGTGAGGTGACCGACGCCGTCCACGCGGCGGGTGGCCGGATCTTCGCGCAGCTCATGCACGCGGGCCGGGTCGGCCACCCGGACAACACCGGTGCGATCCCCGTCGCCCCGTCGGCCGTACGGTCGAGCGGCCAGATCTTCACCCCGAACGGCCCGCAGGACACGCCGATCCCCGTCGAACTGACCACCGAGGAGGTCGAGGCGACCGTCGGCGACTTCGCCGACGCCGCCCGCCGCGCGATCGACGCCGGGTTCGACGGGGTCGAGCTGCACGGGGCGAACGGCTATCTCATCCACCAGTTCCTGTCGCAGAACGCCAACCTGCGTCAGGACCGCTTCGGCGGCTCCGTCGAGAACCGCATCCGCTTCGCCGTCGAGACCGCGCGGGCCGTCACGGACGCGATCGGCGCGCACCGGGTCGGCATCAGGATCTCCCCCGCCACCGGCATCCACGACCTGGCCGAGGAGGACGCGAACGAGGTCTACCCGGCGCTGCTGGCCGAGCTGGCCCACCTCGACCTGGTCTACCTGCACCACCTGGCGGGCGGTTCGGCGGAGTTCGACGGGCGGGTCCGCGCGCTGTGGCCGAACGCGCTCATCGTCAACGACCCCGCGAGGAACGACCCCTCCGACTCCGTCGCCCACTGGCTCGCCCAGGGCGCCGACCTGGTCTCCCTGGGCAAGTCGTTCCTGGCCAACCCCGACCTGCCGGTGCGCCTGCGCCTCGGCGCTCCGCTGAACGAGCCCGACCTCTCCAAGGCCTTCGGCGGCGACCACACCGGCTACACCGACTACCCGGCGCTCGCCCTGCACCCGGCCTGACGGCCCTCCGTCACACGTGGACCGTGGTGATCGGCAGCGAGGAGTCGGCGGGGATGTCCAGCGGGGAGGGGGAGATCCCGGCCGCGACCAGGTCGGAGCCGAGCGTGGCCACCATCGCCCCGTTGTCGGTGCACAGGCCGGGCCGGGGGACGCGCAGCCGTACACCCGCGGCGTCGCAGCGCTCCTGGGCCAGGGCCCGCAGCCGGGAGTTGGCGGCCACGCCACCGCCGATCAGCAGGTCGCGCACGCCGTGCTCCCGGCAGGCCAGCAGGGCCTTGTGGGTCAGCACGTCGACCACGGCCTCCTGGAAGGAGGCGGCCACGTCCGGCACGTGGATCGTCTCACCGGCGCGCTCCCTGGCCTCGACCCAGCGGGCGACGGCGGTCTTCAGCCCGGAGAAGGAGAAGTCGAGTGTCCCGTCGTCGTGCTTGCCCCTGGGGAAGGCGATGGCCGTACCCGAGCCGCCGCCCGCCACCCGGTCGATGTGGGGACCTCCGGGGAAGGGCAGGCCGAGCACCCGGGCCACCTTGTCGAAGGCCTCTCCGGCGGCGTCGTCGACGGTCGAGCCCAGCGGGATGACCTCCTTGGCGACGTCGGGCACCAGCAGCAGCGAGGAGTGACCGCCGGAGACCAGCATCGCGATGCAGGGCTTGGGCAGGGCGCCGTGTTCGAGCTGGTCGACCGCCACGTGGGCGGCCAGGTGGTTCACGCCGTACAGGGGCACACCAAGTCCGAGCGAGTAGGCCTTGGCGGCGGCGACGCCGACGAGCAGGGCGCCCGCCAGGCCCGGGCCCGCGGTCACCGCGACCGCGTCGATGTCGGTCAGACGCAGACCCGCCTGGTCGAGGGCGCGCTCGATGGTCGGGGTCATCGCCTCAAGGTGGGCCCGTGAGGCGACCTCGGGCACGACGCCGCCGAACCGGGCGTGCTGCTCGACGCTTGAGGCGATCGTGTTGGCCAGCAGGGTGTGCCCCCTGACGATGCCGATCCCGGTCTCGTCACAGGAGGTCTCGATGCCCAGCACCAGGGGTTCGTCACGCATTGAGGTCCTTCTTCATCATGATCGCGTCGGTGCCGTCCTCGTAGTAGCGGCGGCGCAGGCCGATCCGCTCGAATCCGAACCTCTCGTAGACGGCCTGGGCGCCGGAGTTGTCCGCGCGCACCTCAAGGAAGACCGACGTGGCGCCACGCCGTACGGCCTCGGTGAGCAGCTCGGTCAGCATGGCCCCGCCGATCCCGGCCCGGCGGTGGCCCTCGGAGACGGCGATGGTCTGCACGTCCGCCTGGTCCCCCGCGGCGTAGAGCCCGGCGTAGCCGACGATCTCCTCGCCGACGACGGCGACCACGTAGTGCCTGGTCCTGGGCTGGTCGTCCAGCTCGCCGCGGAGCATGCCCTCGCTCCAGGCGTCCAGCGGGAAGGTCTCCCGCTCGACCTTCATCACCTCGGGCAGGTCGTCGTGGGTCATCGGGCGCAGGACCACGCTCACGCGGAGACCCTCTTCGGCGGCGCGGGCACCTGGGCGTCGGGACGGCGCAGGTAGATCGGCCTGGGCAGGCTCAGCACGGGGTGCGTGCCGCTCTCCACGACCTCCGCGACGTCGGGCCGGCCGAGCTGTTCGGCGGCCAGCGCCGCCATCGCCCCGGCGAAGGGGTACTCGGGCGCGTCGAGCAGCCGGGAGGCGCCGACGACCTCGGCGTACATCCGCGCGCCCGCGCCGACGAGCGGCAGGTCCGCGGGCAGGTCCTGGGGTTTGTCCACGGCGGGGCCGGACAGACGGGTCCGCCGGTCCTCGTAGTGACCCCAGAAGACCTCCTTGCGGCGGGCGTCCGTGGCCACGAGGAAGGGCTCTTCGAGCCCGCTGCCGTAGGCCACGGCGTCGAGCGTGCACAGGCCGTAGGCAGGCACGCCCAGCGAGGTCGCCAGGGCCTGGGCGGTGACCAGGCCGACCCGCAGCCCGGTGTAGGGACCGGGGCCGGAGCCCGCGACGACGGCCGTGACGTCGGCGAGGACGACACCGGCCTCCCGCAGGACCGTCTCGATCGTGGGAACGAGCAGCTCGCCGTGCCGACGGGCGTCAACCGTCGTCGACTCGGCCAGGACCCTCTCACCGTCGTGCAGCGCTGCGGTGACGGCGGGGGTCGCGGTATCAAAGGCCAGGACCAGCACGAACAGTTAGCCTAGTCCGTCTCGGATCGGGTCAGGTCCTCGCTTCGACGAGCGCGCGTCGATCCGCGCGCCGACCTGGCCGGCCGCTCCGTCCCGGATCAGGTCTTCGCCTTGACGAGGGTGGCGTAGACGATGACGTTGTCGCGGTACTCGTGCTTGTCCCAGTCGAAGGTGCCGCCGCAGGTGATGAGCCTCAGGCCGTCCTCCAGATAGACCTTGTCCGCGGGGAAACGGTCCTTGCTGGTCTGCTCGATGGAGTCCACACGGTACTGGGCGACCTTGCCGTCGCTGCGCACGACCTTGATCGCCTGCCCGGCCCGCATCTGCTTGAGCTTGTAGAAGACGGCCGGGTCGGTCTTGGTGTCGACGTGCCCGAGGATCACCGCCGAACCGGGGTCGCCGGGGACGGCGCTCTCCTTGAGCCATCCGGCCTCGTCCGGCCTGTCGAACGGCGGCAGGTCGATCTGGCCGTCCGTGACGCCGAGTTTCATCAGGGGCGCCTCGATGCCCAGCGAGGGGATGTCGAGGCGCTTGGGCACGACCGCGGCGCGGGCGGGGGTCTCGTCCCGGTCGCCCCTGTTGATCGCGACCATGACGAAACCGGTGACGAGCCCGGCGACGACGATCCGGGTCCAGCGGGAGGAGGCCATCGGTTACCGCTACGAGCGGCGACGCCGTACGACGAGGTAGCCCGCTCCGCCGGCCAGGGCGACGGCGAGCAGGGCCCCGGTCGTGCCGAGCGGCATGCCCGAGCCGTCGTTCGGACCGCCCGCTGCGGTGCCTCCGCCGCCGGTCGCCGGGCCGTGGGTCGAGATGATCGTGCGGGTCGGCTTCGGACGCGAGGTCGGCTTCGAGCTCGACTCTCCGTCGGAGACGATCCTCAGGCTCGCCTTGCCGGTGTCGTTGGTGCCCTCGCACCGGGTGTTGACGTCGTAGACGCCCGTCTTGGCGCCGTCGGCGACGGTGGCCTGGCCGCGGACCCAGGGGCGCGCGGCGGGCGTGCCGGTCGCGGAGGCGGAGGGGCTCGGAGTCGCCAGGATCGGCTCAAGGGTGATCGCGGCGCTGAAGACCTCGGCGGAGGCGGTTCCCCGGTGTTCCGGGCCGCCCTCGGGGATGGGGCAGTTGGCCAGCACCCACACCTTCTGCCCGGCCTTGGCGCGGGCGGGCTGGAGCTGGACCTCGATGTCCTGCCTGCTGATCGTGGTCCGATCCGCCACGGGTGAGGTGTTCCCGTTCGTGCCCTCCGTGGTGGGCTGGGCCGAGCATCCGGCCACTCCGAAGAGGGCGGCAGCCCCCAGAACCGCGACACGCTTCACCCTTGGCACCCGTCGCACTCCACTTCGCAGTCCGGCCGACGACCCTGGCTCGGCTTAACTTCCCGCCTGATCCCCATTAAACATGGACATAACCGCATGGTCGATCTTCGGTCCCGATCATCTATCCCAAGTGGGATGTGATGCCAGAGTGCCAGGATTCCCGGGCCTACGGGGGTGAATCAGACAACGCCCTCCCAGCGGGCGCCGACGCCGCGCAGCCGTACGGTCCGTTCCTCGGTCTCGCCCGCGGCCTCGGCGCGCTCGACGCTGATCTCAAGGCGGTCCTCGGTCAGCCCCTCGACCAGGCCCTCACCCCACTCGACGACCGTCACCGAGTCTTCGAGGGAGGCGTCCAGGTCGAGGTCGTCGACCTCCAGGTTCCCGCCGAGACGGTAGGCGTCGGCGTGCACCAGCGCGGGGCCGCCGGACAGCGAGGGGTGGACCCTGGCGATGACGAAGGTCGGGGAGGTGATCGGCCCGCGCACCTTCAACCCCTCCGCGATCCCCTGGACCAGGGTCGTCTTGCCCGCGCCCAGCGGCCCGGACAGCACCGCGAGGTCTCCCGCGCGCAACAGCCCGGCCAGTTCGACGCCCAGCTCGCGCATCTCCTCCGCGGTCGCCACGACTCTCACCGGTTCGTCTCCTCTGTGTCCGCGGGCTCCGTGCCCCCTGGTTCGGCCGCCGCCCGCTTGAGCAGGTCGCGCAGCGCGTCGTTGACGACGGTAGGCCGTTCGAGCTGGATCAGGTGCGAGGTTCCGGGAACCTCGGTGAGCTGGGCCCGTGGCAGCGCGGCGGCGATGGCCCTGCTGTGCTCGATCGGCGTCAGCCAGTCCTTGTCCCCCACGATGATGGAGGTCGGCACGTCGTCCAGGACGCCGAGCGCGCCCAGTTTGTCGTGCGACATCAGCGCGGGGTAGAAGTCGGCGATCACCTCGAACGGCGTCGAGCGGATCATCGACTCGGCGAAGTCGACCACCGTCGGGCTGACGTTCTTCGGGTCGCCGAAGCCCAGGTGACGCAGCAGCAGGAAGGCCACGTCGTTGCCCGCCTGCCGCCCCTTGTCGACCAGCGCGCCGCCCCTGCCGAGCAGGGCGACCGTGCCGGGGGTGACCCTGTGCACCGCCCTCGACAGCAGCGCCGGAAGCCCCAGGGAGATCTCGGCCAGCTTGCCCGCCGAGGTGGAGATCAGCGCGACGCCCCTGACCTTGTCGCCGAACAGGTCGGGGTGGCGTTCGGCGAGCGCCATGACGGTCATCCCGCCCATGGAGTGGCCGACCAGGACGCACGGGCCGGGCACCAGCTCCTCGATCACCTCGGCCAGGTCGTCGCCGAGCCGGTCGATCGTGCACCCCTCGGCGCCCGCGTGCGGCGAGCGCCCGTGCGCCCGCTGGTCCCACAGGACCAGACGGTGGGAGTCGCGCAGGTCACGCCGCTGGTAGTGCCAGGAGTCCAGGTTGAGCGTGTAGCCGTGGCAGAGCACCACGGTGAGCGGGGAGTCCTCGACGCCGTCCACCTCGGCGTAGAGACCGACGCCGTCGGAGGTGGTGACCCTGACCGGCTCACCGCGCAGCTCGCCGAGGGGCTCGCTCATCTCCAGGTCGGGGCGGAGCCTGATGCGCCCGACCGCGTACCGCTTGGCGAGGGCCGCGGCGGCCACCCCGGCGGACGCGGCGCCGACGACGGCTCCCGCGATGCCGACCCTGCGCCGTGCGGTGTTGCTCATGCGACCCCCAGCCGTGCCTCTCAGTGGTAAACGCGCGGAACCCGCGATCCGATCCTGGTCACGATCTCATGTGTGATCGTGCCAAGGGAATCCGCCCACTCCTGCAGGGTCGGCTCGCCCAGCGACCCGTCACCGAAGACGATGACCTCGTCGCCCTCGGTCAGCGGGTCGTCCCCGACGTCGATGACGAACTGGTCCATGCAGACCCGCCCGGCGACCCGGTGCCGCCTGCCGCCCGCGAACACCTCCGCGAGGTTGCCCGCGTGCCGCATGATGCCGTCGGCGTAGCCGAGGGGGACCAGGCCGAGCGTGGTCTCGCGCCCGGTGAGGTAGGTGTGGCCGTAGGAGACCCCGGCGCCCGCGGGCACCCGCTTGGCCATCGCGATCCGCGCGACCAGGGTCATCGCGGGCCGCAGCCCGAAGTCGCCCATCTCGGGGATGGGGCTCAGCCCGAAGACCGCCAGACCGGGGCGGACCATGTCGTAACGCGCCCTGGGCAGCGTCAGCACCGCCGCGGAGTTGGCCAGGTGCCGGATCACGTGCGAGCCGCCGATGCCCGCCCGCTTCGCGACCGCCACGGCGTCGTCGAAGGCGTCAAGCTGGATGTCGATGGACGGATGGCCGGGCATGTCGGCGCAGGCGAGGTGCGACCAGAGTCCGACGACCTCGACGGTGCCCTCGACCTGTCGTTTCATGGCACGCTCCACGAGCGTCGGCCACTCGGCGCCGGACGCGCCGCCCCTGCGGATGCCGGTGTCCACCTTCAGGTGCACCCTGGCCGTCCTGCCCGTACGGCCCGCGGCCTCGGCGATGGCGTCCACCAGCCACACGGCGCCCGCCGACAGGTCGATCCCCTGGACGATCGCCTCCTCAAGGGGCTCGCCCGGCGGGATGATCCACGCCATGACCGGCGCCGTGATCCCCTCGGCCCGCAGTGCCAGCGCCTCACGGATGTAGGCGGTGCCGAGGCGGGTCGCGCCCCCCGCGAGACTGGCCCTGGCGGAGGCGGCGAGGCCGTGGCCGTAACCGTCGGACTTGACCACGGCCATGGTCTCCGCACCCTGAGAGCGCTCCCTCAGCAAGGCCACGTTTTCCCTGATGGCGGAGAGGTTCACCCTCGCCTCGGCAGGGGTCATCGGCATGCTCATTCCCCCAGTCTCCCAGGTCAGCGGTCTAACCTATGCCAAAGGCACCTCTTTTGGGACGTTTCCGGCGACGCATCATCGCCCCGGCAGGGGGCCGGGACGAGGTGTTCACCTGCCCTCCCGACCCTGTCCGAAACCCCCGCCTATCTCGACCGGAAACCGGGTTCGAGGAGAGACCGCAGCACGCCCTGGACGGCCTCAAGAACATCCCAGGCCGACAGGGGGCCGTCCGCGCCCGCCAGGCCGTGCAGATGGGCCGCGCACGAGGCCGCGTCGTAGGGGTCGAGTCCGGCGGCCAGCAGCGTCCCCGCGATCCCGGCGAGCACGTCCCCGGTGCCCGCGGTCGCCAGCCACGGGCTGCCGGTGAGGTTCACCCTGACCGGCAGCCCGCCCCGCGCCACGAGCGTGGTCGAGCCCTTGAGCAGCACGGTCACGCCCAGCTCCGCCACCGCCCGCCGTACGTGGTCCAGCGGGTTGGCCTCGATCCGCTCCCTGGGCACGCCGAGCAGCCGCGACAGCTCCCCCGCGTGCGGGGTGACCAGCACCGGGGCCGTACGGCGCAGCAGCGACCTGTCCTGGGCGACCAGCGTCAGCGCGTCGGCGTCGACGAGCACGGGCACCTCGCTCGCCAGCACGGCGCGGACGACCTCCAGCGACTCCGGTCCCGTCCCGAGGCCGGGACCGAGCACCCACGCCTGCACCCGGCCGACCTCGCCGATCCCCTGCCCCGGCCCCAGCTCCGTGATCACCGCCTCCGGCCAGCGGGCGCGCACCTGCGCCACCGGCTCGGCGACCCCGGCGTAGCGGACCATGCCCGCTCCCGACCTGACGGCCCCGCCGACGGCCAGCACCGCGGCCCCGGTGTAGCCGTGGCTCCCCGCCGCGACGCCGACCACCCCCCTGCGGTACTTGTCGGACGTGGCGTCCGGCCTGGGCAGCAGCGCGGCCACGTCGGCGCCGGTCAGCGCGGTCACCTCGGGCTCCGGTGTGTACGGCCCGAGCCCGATGTCGACGAACTCCACCCGTCCCGCGTGACGCGCCCCCGGGCTGACGAGCAACCCGGGCTTGTAGGTGCCGAAGGTGACCGTGACGTCCGCCTCGACCGCCTCCCCCTCGACCCGCCCCGTGGTGGCGTCGACCCCGCTCGGCACGTCCACGGCGACGACCAGGGGCCCGTCGCCCGCCGCCCGTCCCGAGGCCTCCCGGGTCAGCCCGGCCAGCGTCGAGTACGGCTCACGCGGCGCCCCCGTTCCACCGATGCCGAGCAGGCCGTCCATGACCAGGTCGGCCGCCCCGAGCAGCGCGCGCGCCCGCTCCCGCCACCCGTCCTGGGCCGCCCTGATGTCGAGGACGCGTCCCCCGGCGCGGCGCAGGGCCGCCAGGCCGGCCTCGTGGACCCGGGTCCCGGCCAGGACCGCCTCGACCCTGGCGCCCCTGGCCGCCAGGCGGGCCCCGGCGAACAGGGCGTCGCCCCCGTTGTCCCCCGAGCCGACCAGCAGCACGACCCGCGAGCCGTACACGCCGCCGAGCAGCGCCGCGCAGGTCACGGCGAGGCCGGTCGCGGCCCGGTCCATGAGCGTGCCGTGGGGCAGCTTCGCCATCAGGGCCGCCTCGGCCGTCCTGACCTGATCGGAGGTGTGAGCGCTGAGCATGATCCGACGGTATCCCGTCCGGCCCACGCCACACCGTGAGGCCGTACGGTCAGCCCTCGGCGATCACGTAGGCGACGGCCACACCCCCGTCGTGCGTCAGCGACACGTGCCACCGGACGACGCCCAGGGCCACGGCGACCTCGGCGACCGCGCCGTGGACGCGCAGCTCCGGCCTGCCGTACGCGCCGGAGAGCACCTCGGCGTCGAGGTGGCTCAGCCCCGGAGGGGCGCCGAGGGCCTTGGCGACGGCCTCCTTGGCCGCGAACCGCGCCGCCAGGGACCGTACGGCCAGCCCGCGCTCGGCCTCGGTGAACAATCTGGCCCGCAGGGAGGGCGTCCTTTCGAGCGACGCCGCGAACCGCGCGACGTCCACGACGTCGACCCCGATGCCTACGATCACGGTTCCAGGCTAGGGTCTGTCCCCGGTACCCACTTTCCCGCCCCGGCAATCCATGGATGTTATCCACAGGTTGTGGACACATCCTCCATGGCCAGATATGTCGGTCTCCGCTTCTAGGGTGATCACATGCTCTCGCTGGCCGTCGTGGCCGTCCTGATGGCCTTCGCGGCCCGTTACTGGTCGGGTCCGGTCCATCCGCAGCGGATCACGGCGTTCGCCAGGCGCCACGCGCTGGCGATCACCCCCGGCGCCGAACCGGTCGTCCGGCACTACCTGCGGACCACCCGCGTGTGGCGGGCCCCGGGGCTGGTCGCGGGGCTCTTCCTCACGATGCCCATGATCCCCTTCACCGATTTCGGGCTGCCGTTCGGGATGTCGATCGACCCGTTCAGCGGCTGGTTCCTCGGGGTGCTCGGGGCCGAGCTGGCGATCGGCTCCAGACGGGATCCGGGGCCGGTCGCGGCCGTCACCGCCCCGCCCCGGCTGCTGTCCCCCCAGGCCCGCGCCTTCCTGTACGGCGGCGCCGCACTGAGCGCGGCGAGCCTGCTGATCGGGATCGGCGTCGCCCTCACGGGAACCCCCTCCCCCGCCCTGCCCTGGACGGGGGTCGGCGCCGCCGTCACGGGTGGAACGCTGCTCCTGGTCCGCTCCCTGCGGCTGCGCCCGATCCCGGCGGCCCCGGCCGACGTGGTCGCGGCCGTGCTCGCCACCCGGTCCCGGTCGGCCCACACGCTGGCCACGGGCAACGCGGTCTTCGCCTACGCCTGGGGCCTGGTCGACGTCCCCATGACCGCCTGGGGCGACCTGCCGGTGGGCGTCGTGGGCCTGCCCCTGGTGGTCGGCGCCTTCCTCACGGGCACCCGGCAGTGGGCGATCACCGTGGGGCCCCCGGCTACTCGACCGTGACGGACTTGGCCAGGTTGCGGGGCTGGTCCACGTCATGACCCTTGGCCGTGGCCAGCTCGCAGGCGAAGACCTGCAACGGCACGGTGGCCACCAGCGGCTGCAGCAGGGTCGGCACCGCCGGGACACGGATCAGCGTGTCGGCGTACGGCTCGACCGAGGTGTCGCCCTCCTCGGCGACGACGATGGTCTTGGCCCCCCTGGCCCTGATCTCCTGGATGTTGGAGACGATCTTCTCGTGGGTCACCCGCTGACCGGACGGCGAGGGCACCACGACCACGACGGGCAGCCCCCGCTCGATCAGCGCGATCGGCCCGTGCTTGAGCTCTCCGGCCGCGAAGCCCTCGGCGTGCATGTAGGCGAGTTCCTTGAGCTTCAGCGCCCCCTCAAGGGCGACGGGGAAGCCGACGTGACGGCCCAGGAAGAGCACGCAGCGCTCGTCGGCCAGGGAACGGGCCAGCTCCCTGACCGGCTCCATCGTGGAGAGCACCTCCTCGACCCGCGCGGGCATCTCCCACAGCCTCGCGACGATCTGGGAGATCTCGTCGCCGAACTTGGTCCCCCTGACCTGGGCGAGGTAGAGCGCGACCAGGTAGCAGGCCACGAGCTGGGTGAGAAAGGCCTTGGTCGAGGCGACGGCGATCTCCGGGCCCGCGTGGGTGTAGAGGACGGCGTCCGCCTCACGCGGGATCGTGGACCCGTTCACGTTGCAGATGGCCAGCACCCGGGAGTGCTGTTCGCGGGCGTGCCGTACGGCCATCAGGCTGTCCATCGTCTCCCCGGACTGGCTGATCACGATGATCAGCGTGTCGCGGGTGAGGATCGGGTCGCGGTATCTGAACTCGCTGGCCAGCTCGACCTCGCACGGGATGCCCGCCCAGTGTTCGATGGCATATTTCGCGATAAGTCCGGCGTGGTAGGAGGTGCCGCACGCGATCACGATGATCTTGTTGATCTCCCGCAGTTCCTCGGCGGACAGCCGTACCTCGTCCAGCGTCAGCAGCCCGTCCACATCGATCCTGCCCAGCAGCGTGTTCGCGACCGCCCGGGGCTGCTCGGCGATCTCCTTCAGCATGAAGTGGTCGTAGCCGCCCTTCTCCGCCGCCGAGGCGTCCCAGTTCACGTGGTAGTCCCGCGTCGGGACGGGACGACCCTCGAAGTCGGTGACCGTGATCTCGTTGGCGCGCAGCCGTACCACCTGGTCCTGGCCGAGCTCGATCGCCTCCCGGGTGTGGGCGATGAAGGCCGCCACGTCGGAGCCGATGAAGTTCTCCCCCTCACCGCGCCCGACGACCAGCGGTGAGTTGCGGCGGGCGCCGACCACCGTGTCCGGCTCGTCGACCGAGACGGCCAGCAGCGTGAAGGCCCCCTCAAGACGCCGGCAGGTACGGCGCATCGCCTCGGCCAGCCCCAGGTCGGCGAACTCCTCCAGCATGTGCGCGACCACCTCGGTGTCGGTCTCCGAGTCGATCTTGTGGCCGTTGTCCTCAAGCTCGGCCCGCAGCTCGGCGAAGTTCTCGACGATGCCGTTGTGGATGACCGCGATCCGCTCGTGGCAGTCGGTGTGCGGGTGGGCGTTGCGATCGGTCGGCGCGCCGTGGGTGGCCCACCTGGTGTGCCCGATCCCGGTCGTCACCGGCGGCACCGGGTACCCTGCCAGGCTGGAGCGCAGGTTGGCCAGCTTGCCCGCCCGCTTCTCGACGGTGAGCTCCCCGTCGGTCCCGACGAGGGCGATCCCCGAGGAGTCGTATCCCCGGTACTCCAACCGCCCCAGCCCCTCGACGACCACGTCAACGGCCCGCCGCCCGCCGACGTACCCCACGATTCCGCACATGGGATCCCCCTTTCGTCCGAACGAGATAGGGAGAACGTGCCCGCAGGCTCGGGATTCCCGCCCGGTATCGGGCAAAGCCGTCCCCACCGAAAGGCACTTTTGACCGATCAGTAGGCTTCGGAGCTATGGCCAACGGGTTGGACGGCACGCCGTATGTGGAGCTGAGCCGCAAGCAGTGGGGCGAGCTCCGCAAGAACACGCCGCTGACGCTCACCGAGGAGGAGCTCGCGGAGCTGCGCGGCCTCGACGACCCGATCGACCTGGCCGAGGTCACCGACATCTACCTGCCGCTCACCCGGCTGCTCAACCTCCACTTCACCGGGGCCAGGCAACGCGGCGCGGCGGTCAGCACCTTCCTCGGCGCCGGGCAGCGGCCCTCGCCGTACATCCTGGGCATCGCGGGCAGTGTCGCGGTCGGCAAGTCGACCACCGCCAGGCTGCTGCACACCCTGCTGGCCCGCTGGCCCGAGCACCCCAGGGTCGACCTGGTCACCACCGACAGCTTCCTGTACCCGAACACGGTGCTCACCGAGCGGGACATCATGCACAGGAAGGGCTTCCCCGAGAGCTACGACCGGCGGGCCCTGGTGCGCTTCGTCGCCGACGTCAAGGCCGGTCTGCCCGAGGTCAGCGCCCCGGTCTACAGCCACCTTGAGTACGACATCGTCCCCGGCGCGGTGCAGACCGTGCGCAGGCCGGACATCCTCATCGTCGAGGGTCTCAACGTCCTGCAACCGGCTCCTCCGACGGCGCTGGCCGTCAACGACTACTTCGACTTCTCCATCTACGTGGACGCCAAGGTCGAGCACATCCGTGACTGGTACGTCGACCGCTTCCACAAGCTGCGCCGTACGGCCTTCGAGGACCCCAAGTCCTACTTCAGGCACCTGGCCGAGCTGTCCGAGGAGGAGGCGACCGCCTTCGCCAAGGACATCTGGCGCGACATCAACGAACGCAACCTGGTCGAGAACATCGCCCCCACCAGAGGCCGCGCGGGCCTGGTCCTCTACAAGGGCCCCAACCACTCCGTCCGCCGCGTACGGCTACGCCGCATCTGAGGCTCACTCCTGGCCCGTCAGGTGGTTCTCCCAGGCCCAGGCCAGGATCCCCACCCGGTTGCGTACGCCCAGTTTGGTCTGGACGCCTGACACGTGTCCCTTGACGGTGCTCAGCGCGATGAACAGTTCGTCGGCGATCTCCTGGTTGGTGCGCCCCCTGGCGATCGCCCGCACGACCTCGACCTCCCGCGCGGTCAGGGAGTGCGCCGGGGACGCCCCGGTCGTGATCCGGGCGCCCCGGGTGGCGAGGTGACGCAGCAGCCGCAGTGTGATCGACGGTGAGATGAGCGCGTCCCCGGCGTACGCGGCCCGCACCGCCTCGACCAGCAGGGACGGACCGGCGTCCTTCAGCACGAACCCCGCCGCGCCGCAGCGCAACGCGCCGTGGACGTACTCGTCCAGGTCGAACGTGGTGACCATGACCACCCTGGGCGGGGCCTCGGCCAGGGCGCGGGCCACCTCGATCCCGTCGAGGCGGGGCATCTGGACGTCCACCAGGCACACGTCAGGGCGCGTCCTGCGGGCCCGCTCGATCGCCTCGACGCCGTCGCCCGCCTCGGCGACCACGGTGATGTCGGGCTGGTCCTCAAGGATGATCCGCAGACTGGCCCGGATCATCGGCTGGTCGTCGGCCAGCAGCACCCGGATGGTCATGGACGCCCTTCCAAGAGCGCGGGTGGCTTCGAGGGCGCGGGTGACGTCATCGGCGTCCACCCGTGGGAACGGTGGCACGGACGGACCAGCCCGACCCCGGGCGGGGACCCACGGTCAGGGTGCCGCCGACGGCTTCGAGGCGTTCGCGCATCCCGATGAGGCCGTACCCGGCACGACGGAGGCGGGCGGGCGCCCGTGAGGCGTCGTCCGTGACCTCGACGGTGACGACGGCGTCCGCCTGGGTGATGTCGACGGCGACCGTGCCCGCGTGCCGGGCGTGCCGGGCGACGTTGGTCAGCGACTCCCGTACGACCCGGTACACGGTGCCGCTCACCTCGGGCGGCCAGCCGGACGGCTCGGCCTCCAGCCGCAGACGCACCCGGCCCTTGAGGCCCTCGAAGCCCTCGACCAGTTCGTCGAGCCGTTCGTGGCCGACGGGAGCGCCGTCGCGCAGGAGGCCGACCACGCGGCGGGTCGCCGCCAGGGCCTCGGAACCCGCGGTCTCGATGTCGGCCAGGGAGCCCTCCGTCCTCTCCGGGTGCTTACGGGTGACGAGCCGGGCCGCCTGAGCCTGGAGCACGATGCCGGCGATGTGGTGGGCGGCGACGTCGTGCAGCTCCCTGGCCAGTTCAAGGCGCTCGGCACGCCGTATCCGCTCGACGACGGCACGGCGGCGGACGGCGAGCAGCCGGAAGGTCAGGCCGGTCGCCAGGCCGGTGAGCCAGACCAGGCCGCCCAGCACCGGTACGGCCGAGCCGGGATGAGCCAGGAGACCGCCCGCCACCACGGCCAGGCCCCCGACGGAGACGCCGCAGGCCGTACGGACGGGGAGCGTCCTGACCGCGGAGCCGGCGAGCACCGCCAGACCGAGGGAGGCGGCGGGACCGGGTTCCGCCGGCAGGTGGACGAGCCCGCTGACGAGGACGGCGAGCGCCGCCACGGTCAGGCCCGCGACGGCGGTCCTGAGCGGGTCGCGGCGGCGGGCCAGGGCGAGCGCGCACACCGACGCGCCGGTGACCGCGTCCAACAGCCAGTGCCCCGCGCCCCAGCTGTCGGCGATCCGGTACGCCTGGAAGGCGACGGCCGCCGCGAACACGATGCCGGACACAGTGCCGAGCCCGGCGCCGGCCAACGCCCTGAGCCGATCGGGTGCCTGCACGGTGTCCAAGGCTAGGAGAGGGGGCCACCCGGCCGGTACCGGCCGAAAGTACCGTTCCGGCCCTGCTTTGCGCCGATGTGAGAGGCGGGTCGTGGTCCGCAGGATGAGGCCCCATGTCATATGAACTCCGTCAGCGACGTCCGCGGATCGCGGCGCTGGACGTGATCCGCGGATTCGCGCTGTGCGGGATCCTGCTGGCCAACGTCCAGCCGATCGCCAACGCGGGCAGAACGGTCATCCTGGAGGGACAGGCGAGTCCCACGGACCTCTGGCTGGGTCTGTTCGTCGAGCAGCGCTTCTATCCGATCTTCTCGCTGCTGTTCGGCGTCGGGTTCTCACTGCTGCTGAACTCGGCCGGGGAGCGAACCGCCCGGCCCCGGCTCCTGCTGACGCGCAGGTTGCTGGCCCTGCTCGCCATGGGGGTGGCGCACCATCTGCTCCTCTGGGAGGGCGACATCCTGGCCGTCTACGCCCTCGTCGGACTGGTGGTGCTGCTGCCCTCGACCTGGTTGCCCCGGTGGGCGGTGGCGGGGCTCGCGGCCGTACTCCTCACGGGCGCGCTGGCCCTGGCCGGTGGGCCGTTCTCGCTGGTGCCGGGGCTCTTCCTGCTGGGTTCCGCGCTGACCCGGTACGGGGTGACCGACCGGATCGAGCGCTCGACCCGGGTCCCCGCGGCGCTCGGCCTCCTCCTGGCCGTGCTCGCGGTGCCCGTGGTGTGGCTGCAGGTCAGGGAGGTACGGTTCACCCTCACCCTGGCGCTGGCGGGTCTGCTGATCGCGGGCGTGTACGTCTGCGGGACGCTCGTGCTGCTCAGGACACCGCTGCGGGCCGTACTGGAGAGCCTCTTCGCGCCGCTGGGACGGATGGCGCTGACCAACTACCTGACCGCCACCGTGCTCGTCCTGGCGGCCACCCGGCTGGTTGGCGGGGTTCCGCAGGAGTGGTCGACGGCCACGGTCCTGGCGATCGCGGGCGTCATCATCGCCGTCCAGTGGGTGTGGTCGGCGCTCTGGCTCAGCCACTACCGCCAGGGACCGGTCGAGTGGCTGTGGCGATGGATCACCTGGGCCCGCCGTCCCGCCCTACGCGCCTCGTGACCACGGTGCCGAGAGGGTGCGCGGCGCCCGCACTAGGGTTGCCCCGTGCTGCATTTGCGCGTGATCAGTCCCCCTGGACACACCGAGGACGTGCTCGGGCTGCTCGACGACGCCGTCGGGGTGACCAACCTCGTCGTGCTGCCCGGTGTGGCCCGTTCCCCCAGGGGCGACCTGGTCCAGTTCGACGTCGCCAGGGAGGCCGCCAACGAGGTGATCGAACACCTCCAGCACCTCGGCCTGCGCGCGGAGGGCTCGATCTCCGCCGAGCAGATCGACCTGTCCATCTCCGAGGCGGCCGACCGCGCCGAACAGGAGGCCCCCGGCGAGAGCGACGACGCCGTGATCTGGTCGGAGCTCGCCACCCGGGTCGCCGCCGAGTCCAGGATCACCTGGGCCTTCCTCGCCTTCCTCGCGATCGCCACCCAGCTCGCGGGCATCGGCGTCGTCACCGACTCACCGATCCTCATCGTCGGCGCGATGGTCCTCGGGCCCGAGTTCGGCGCCGTCGCCGCCATCTGCTTCGGCCTGCTGCGCCGTGACGGACGGCTGATCGCCGGAGCCCTGCGCGCGCTGGCCGTCGGCTTCGCCTTCGCCATCGCGGTCACCCTCGCCTGCGCCCTGGTCTCCCGGGGACTCGGCTGGATCGGGCCGTCCAGCCTCAGCCGGCACGACGAGATCGAGTTCATCGTCAAACCCGACCGGTGGTCGTTCATCGTGGCGCTGCTGGCGGGCGCGGCCGGGGTGCTCTCGGTCACCGCGGGCAAGTCGTCCGCCCTGGTCGGCGTCTTCATCTCGGTCACCACCGTCCCGGCCGCCGGATACTTCGCGGTCGCCGCCTCCCTGGCCCGCTGGGACGACATGACCGCCTCCGTCATCCAGCTCACGGTGAACATCGCGGGCATGATCATCGCCGGTACGGCCACGCTCCTCGCCCAGCGGGCCTACTGGGCGAGGTTCGGAGTACGGCTGCCCGCACGGCCCCGCCGGGGGACACCCTGGGAAAAGCCCTGAGAGACAGACGTCCCGACCGAACTTTCGGACGATGCGCCACTCGTCCGTGTGGGTGAGGAATTACCCCCATCCGCTAGGTAGGGTCCGAGCATGACCATCCTCGCCACCGAGGGACTAACCAGACGCTTTCCCCGGGTGACGGCGCTCGACCAGCTCACCGTGAGCGTGGGTCCCGGCGTCACCGGCCTGGTCGGCGCCAACGGCGCGGGCAAGTCCACTCTCATCAAGATCCTGCTGGGCCTGCTCGACCCCTCCGCGGGGAGGGCGCAGGTGCTCGGCATGGACGCCACGACCCAGGGCGCCGAGATCCGCCGGGTCGTCGGATACATGCCGGAGCACGACTGCCTGCCCCCCGACGTGTCCGCCACCGAGTTCACGGTGCACATGGGGCAGATGTCCGGCCTGCCGCGTACGGCCGCCAGAGAGCGCGCCGCCGACGTGCTGCGCCACGTGGGCCTGTACGAGGAGCGCTACCGCGTGATGGGTGGCTACTCGACCGGCATGAAGCAGCGGGTCAAGCTGGCCCAGGCGCTGGTGCACGACCCCCGCCTGGTCTTCCTCGACGAACCGACCAACGGTCTCGACCCCCAGGGCCGCGACGAGATGCTCGCGCTGATCCGCAGGATCGGCACCGAGTTCGGCATCAGCGTGCTGGTGACCTCCCACCTGCTGGGCGAGCTCGAACGCGTCTGCGACCACGTCATCGTGATCGACGGTGGCAGGCTGCTGCGCTCCTCCTCGATCGAGGAGTTCACCCAGACCACCCAGACGGTCACGGTCGAGGTCGAGGAGGGCCGCCAGGCGCTGGCCGCCCGCCTGACCGAGCTGGGCGAGACCGTCGCCGAACACGGCCGGGCCCTCCTGGTCCAGGTCCGCGCGCCGGAGACCTTCGACACGCTCCGCGACGCCGTCTGCGACCTCGACCTGTGCCTGGTCCGCATGGAGCAGGGGCGCCAGCGCATCGAGGACGTCTTCAGAGAGCCGGTCAGCAGGGAGTCCGCCGATGTCTGAACCGACGGGTGTCATCCACGACATCGGATACCGCCACTACGACGGGGTACGGCTCGGCCGCAGGCACGCCACCGTGGCGCTGGCCGTGCACAGCCTGCGCGGGGTGTTCGGCCTCGGCCGTACCGCACGGGCGAAGATCATCCCCTTCCTCATCGTGGGCGCCATGATGCTGCCCGCGGTCGTCTCCATCGCGGTCATGGCACTGCTGCGGCAGAGCGTGATGACCTACACCTCCTACGGCGTCACCATGCAGGCGGTGCTGGCGGTCTTCCTGGCCTCGCAGTCGCCGTACGCCGTGGCGCCCGACCTGCGCTTCCGGGTGCTGCCGCTCTACCTGTCCCGCCCGGTGACGCTGTGGGACTACGTCGGCGCGAAGCTCGCGGCGATGGTCACGGCGATGTTCCTGCTGCTGGCCGTACCGCTGACCGTGCTCTACATCGGTGAGCTGGTCGTCGACATGCCGGGCTCCTCGCCCACCGGCAACTACCTGACGGCCATGGCCGGGGCGTTCGTCTACGCGCTGCTGCTGTCCTGCGTCGGCGTGGCCATCGCCTCCTTCACCCCGCGCCGCGGCCTTGGGGTGGCCTCCGTCATCGCGTTCTACCTGCTCACCTCGGCGGTCTCGACCCTCGTCTCGGCGACCATGGAGTCGGTGAACAACTACACCGCCTCCGGCTGGGCGTTGATGATCAACCCGTTCTTCCTGGTCGACGCGGCGGTGCACGTCGGAATCTTCGGTGCCGCCCCCTCCTCCCCCGTCGTCTACCCGAGCGGTGGCGGCGCCGTCGCGCTGCAGTCGCTGGTGGTGGTCGCGCTGATCGCCCTGTCCGTGATCGCCCTGGTCACCCGCTACCGGAAGGCGGCCGCGCGATGAACATCGAACTGGCCCAGGTCTCCCGCTGGTACGGCAACGTGGTGGCCGTCAACGACGTCACCATGACCGTCGGTCCCGGCGTCACCGGCCTGCTCGGCCCCAACGGGGCGGGCAAGTCCACGCTGCTGCACATGATGGCCGGATTCCTGGCCCCCTCCGGCGGCACCGTGACCCTCGACGGCGTCAAGATCTGGCGTAACCACGAGGTCTACCGCTCCATCGGCCTGGTCCCCGAGCGCGAGGCCGCCTACGGCTTCCTGACCGGCTGGGAGTTCGTGCTGTCCAGCGCCAGGCTCCACCGGCTGTCCGACCCCGAGGGCGCCGCCCGCAAGGCCGTCGCCACGGTCGAGATGGAGACCGCCGCCGAACGCAGGATCGAGACCTACTCCAAGGGCATGCGCCAGCGGATCAAGGTCGCCGCCGCGCTCGTGCACGACCCCCAGGTGCTGCTGCTCGACGAGCCGTTCAACGGCATGGACCCACGCCAGCGCATGCACCTGATGGACCTGGTGCGCGCCATGGGCGCCGCGGGCAAGACCATCCTGTTCAGCTCGCACATCCTGGAGGAGGTCGAGCGGGTCGCCCAGCACATCGAGGTGCTGGTCGCGGGCCGCCACGCGGCCACCGGCGACTTCCGTGAGATCCGCCGCAGGATGACCGACCGGCCCCACGTGTTCCGGGTCCGGTCGAGCGACGACAGGCGGCTGGCCTCGGCCCTCATCGCCGACGGTTCCTCCAGTTCGGTCTCCCTCACCCAGACGGGCCTTGAGGTGCAGGCGGTCGACTTCCGGCGGTTCACCTGGCTGCTGCCCAGGGTCGCCAGGGACGCGGACGTGCGGATCTGGCAGATCTCCCCCGCCGACGAAGACCTGGAGAGCGTCTTCTCCTACCTGATCAACAGGAGCAGCTGACCCATGAACGCTGTCATCGCCGGAATCTCCTACCGCGCGCTGCTCGGCCGCAGAAGGATCTGGCTGCTGGTCCTGCTGCCGGTCCTGCTGATCGCCCTGGCCGTGCTGCTGCGGATGATCAGCGGCGGAAGCGAGCGGATCGCGGTCGAGTTCATGCAGAAGTTCGCCCTCGGCGCCATCCTGCCCCTGCTCGGCCTGATCGCCGGGACCGGTGTGATCGCCCCCGAGATCGACGACGGAACGATCGTCCACCTGCTGTCCAAGCCGATCTCCCGCCCGGCCGTCGCGCGGACCAAGTTCCTCGTCGCCGCCTCCGTCCTGGCGGTGTTCGCCGCCGTGCCGACCCTCGTCGCGGCCTACCTGCTGGTCGGCTTCGAGTCCGGCATCGCGTTCGGCTTCGCGATCGGCGCCCTGGCCGGGGGCTTCGCCTACGCGGCGCTGTTCATGCTGCTCGGCGTCCTGACCAGGCACGCGGTGACGGTCGGCATCGCCTACGCGCTCATCTGGGAGGGCGTGGTCGGCAACTTCGTCCCCGGTGCCAGGAGATACTCCATCCAGCAGTGGGCGCAGACCGTCGCCGACCAGGTCTCGTCCTCGTCGTTCCTGTCCAGCGACCTCACCATCGGCTTCGCCGCGACCGCCCTCCTGCTGATCACCGCCGGAGCCGTCCTCTGGGCGGGCCAACGCCTACGCTCCTTCTCCCTGACCGGCGACGAGTAGGCGTCCCCGCGAGGCCTGCCGGAACCGTCGACGGGTCAGGGTCCCTGACGCACAACCGGGCCCCACCCGTGAGCCGTCCCGGGACGGTCCACGAGTGGGGCCCTTCTCTCCGTGTCATCACGCCGCCGCAGAGGCCGGGCAGGCCCGGATGTTCCGGTTCTCCCAACAATCCATCGGTCGCCCGCATCCAACCAGTGGTGGTAACCCGCAGAATCTGAGATGCGAAGGGGCCTGTTTCGTGTACATCGGTGAAAACGAGGGACCGGTAACACTTCTTTCGGCGGATACGAAACGCCACGCGGAGAACCGGCGATGATCGGGACCGTGCTCCGCACCGAGGAACTCCCTGCCTCCGACCGGTTCGCCCGGTGGCACGAGACGACGTCGCGGGCCCTGGTGCCCGTCCTGGCGCGCAGCGACCAGGAGGCCGACTTCCGCGCCACCACACACGTGCTCGCCCTCGGCCCGGTGCAGGTGCACGTGATGACCTGCCCGCCCCTGCGTCTGTACCGCACCTCCGCGCTGGTCCGCCGGTCCGACCCCGAAACGTACTGCCTTTCGTTCGCCCGGCGTGGCGCGACACAGACGACCCAGTTCGACAGGCAGACGACCGCCGGCCCCTGGGAGATGTCGTTCTGCGACACCTCGCACCCCTATCACGGCCGTATCGTCGCCGACCACACCGGCAGCTTCGAGGGCGTCGTCCTGCAGATCCCCAAGGCCGTGCTCCCGTTACCCGCCGACAGGCTCACCTCTCTCGCCGCCACCCTGCTGCCCGCCCGTGACGGTGTCGGCGCCCTGCTACGCCACCACCTGGAGGCGCTGGTACGGCACACCTCCGGCTACACCGCAGCCGACGCCACCCGCCTTTCTGCCGTCACCGTGGACCTGTTCGCCGCGGTGTGCGCCCACCACCTCGACACCGTCCTGCCGCCGGAGACCGACCGGCAGGTGCTGCAGAAGCGCATCCACGCCTTCATCCAGCGCAACCTCGGTGATCCCGCGCTGGGCGCCGAGGTCATCGCCTCCGCCCACCAGATCTCCGTGCGCCGCCTGTACCAGCTCTTCCAGGAACAGGGTCTGACCGTGGCCGCCTGGATCCGCCAACGCCGCCTGGAGCACTGCCACCGCGACCTGGCCGATCCCGCCCTGCGCTCCCAGCCGATCCACCTCATCGCCGCCCGCTGGGGCTTCGCCAGCAGCGCCCACTTCAGCCGTGCCTTCCGCGCCGCCTACGGCGTCTCCCCGATCGGCCACCGCTCATCGTCCGAACGGGCCGTGGCGCGGCCGTGACCCGAAGGCGCAGAAATCGCCAACGACAATCGCGGAATCCATCGATGACATATCAGCGATGAACCGAAAAGCCAGTCCCATGGCGCGCCACGGAACACCTCAAGTACCGGAACACGGCCCTTGGGAAAGCGAAACAAGAAAGTCCGCGAAAAAGCCCCGGACGGCACGGCGATCCGGCGGCGCACCCCCGTGAACGGCGAAACGCCCGGCGCGCCAGGCGCGCCGGGCGACGATCGCCGCGGCTCCGGCCCTCACGGACCGGCCGTCACATCCCTCAGACGCAGGCCGTACGGACGACGTCGGCCAGGTGGCCCGCCATCCGCTCGGCCTGCTCCGCGGAGGAGGCCTCGACCATGACGCGGATCATGGGTTCCGTGCCGCTCGGACGGATCAGCACCCGTCCGTTCTCCCCCAGCTCCAGTTCGACCGCGGCGACCGCCGCGGACAACTCGGGCGCGGAGGCCTTGGCGCGGTCCACATCCTTGACGTTGACCAGGATCTGCGGGAGCCGGGTCATCACCGAGGCGAGCTCGGCCAACGGCCTGCCCGTACGGGCCACGACCGACAGCAGGTGGAGTGAGGTCAGCAGACCGTCCCCCGTGGTGGCGTGGTCGAGCAGCAGGACGTGTCCCGACTGCTCCCCACCGAGGTTGTAACCACCGGCCCGCATGGCTTCGAGCACGTAACGGTCACCGACGGCCGTCTCGATCACGTCGATGCCCGCGTTCCGCATCGCGATCTTGAAGCCCAGGTTGGACATCACCGTGGCCACCACGGTGTCGCCGACCAGTTTGCCCTCCGCGTGCATGGAGGTGGCGAGGACCGCCATGATCTGGTCGCCGTCGACGACCTCTCCGGTGTGCGAGACCGCCAGGCAGCGGTCGGCGTCCCCGTCGTAGGCGATACCGAGGTCCGCCCCTCTGGAGACCACGACCTGCTGGAGCTTGTCCAGGTGGGTCGAACCGCAGCCCGCGTTGATGTTGAGACCGTCAGGACGGGTCCCGATGGTCTCGACGGTCGCCCCGGCTCTGCGCAGTGCCTCGGGCGCCACCATGTGGGCGGCCCCGTGCGCGCAGTCGAGGACGATGTTCAGGCCGTCCAACCGGCCGGAGACGGTGGACAGCAGGTGGGAGACGTAACGGTCGGCCTCGCCGTACGCCTCGCGGACACGGCCGACGTCCGAGCCGACGGGGCGGTCCCACTTCTCGCCGAGCCGTTCCTCGATCTCGTTCTCCACCGCGTCGGGCAGCTTGTAGCCGCCGCGGGTGAGGAACTTGATCCCGTTGTCCGGAGCGGGATTGTGGGAGGCGGAGATCATCACGCCCATGTCGGCTCCGAGAGCCGTGGTCAGATACGCGACCGCCGGGGTTGGCAGCACGCCGAGCCGGAGAACATCCACGCCAGACGACGCAAGGCCGGCGACCACAGCGGCCTCCAGGAACTCTCCTGAAGCCCGCGGGTCCCGGCCCACGACGGCGACCGGGCGGCCACGCCGCCCGACGCTGGCGTTGAACGCCCCGGCATCGCCGAGGGCATGAGCGGCCGCCACGGACAGGTCCATGGCGAGCTCGGCCGTGAGGTCGCGACCCGCGACCCCACGTACCCCGTCGGTGCCGAAAAGGCGCCCCAACTTAACGCTTGCTGTACTGCGGAGCCTTACGGGCCTTCTTGAGGCCGTACTTCTTGCGCTCGGTGGCGCGGGCGTCACGGGTCAGGAAGCCGGCCTTCTTCAGCGGGGCGCGGTTGACCTCGACGTCCAGGATGGCCAGCGCGCGGGCCAGGCCCATGCGCAGGGCACCGGCCTGGCCGGTGACGCCGCCGCCGTCGATGCGGGCGATGACGTCGAACTGGTCCTCGGCGCCGAGCGTCACGAAGGGCTCGTTGACGATCTGCTGGTGGACCTTGTTCGGGAAGTAGACGTCGAGCGGACGGCCGTTGATCGTCCACTTGCCGGTGCCCGGCACGATGCGGACACGGGCGACGGCCTCCTTGCGGCGGCCGGTGCCGTAGGAGTTGCCCGTGGTGATGGGCTTACGGACGGCGGCCTCGCCGCTGACAGTGGACTCGGAGGTGTACTCGGAGGGGAACTCCTCCGTGGAGTACGTTTCCTGCTCGCCCTCGATGGGCGTCTCGACACCGGTGGGCTCAGCCACGGTTCTCCTCTTACTTTCCTTCTTGGCGCAGGCCGTCCGGCCAACGCTGCTGGCGATAGTCAGCCGGTGGCTACTGGGCGATCTGGGTGAGCTCGAAGGGGGTCGGGCGCTGAGCCTGGTGCGGGTGCTCGGAACCCGAGTAGACCTTGAGCTTCTTGATCATCTTCCGGCCGAGGGCGTTCTTGGGGAGCATGCCCTTGACGGCCTTCTCGATGGCGCGGTCGGGACGCTTCTCCATGAGCTCGCCGTAGGTCATCGAACGCAGGCCACCGGGGTAGCCCGAGTGACGGTACGCCTTCTTCTGCTCAAGCTTGTTGCCGGTCAGCGCGACCTTGTCGGCGTTGATGACGATGACGAAGTCACCGGTGTCGACGTGGTTGGCGAAGATCGGCTTGTGCTTACCGCGGAGCAGGATCGCGACGTGGCTGGCCAGCCGGCCAAGCACGATGTCGGTGGCGTCGATGATGAACCACTGACGCTCGACTTCGGCAGGCTTGGGTGTGTACGTGCGCACGGTCGTATGCCTTCTTTGCTCGCGTCTTCGGCGCTGTCGGAGATGACAGCAACATGGTCGGTAGGTGCGGGCACACGACAGCCCGGACCTTCCGTCTCCCAAGACGCAGGAGATGACGCCGGACGCGCCGCGCATCGGTCCACCGAGGGGACCAATTCGCACACAACGAACTAGCAGGGTACCGGCGCGGACGAGCACGGGTCAAAACCAGGCCGCGTCCCACCGGTGTCCCCGAGCAGTCTACCCGTACGGCGTCACCCCGCCGGACCACCGCCACGATCGGTCTTCTCGTTCTTCATAGAACGGTTCCAACACGTTCTTGACATTCTCTTCTTCCTCAGCACAAACATCTCTATCTTTGGCAGCGGAATGTGGCAGCTCCCTCACCTTCGCGACACCCAGCGGACCGGTCTGCGCCGTATGGGGCTGTTCGCCTGCCTGATGACGGTGCTGCTCCTGGGGTATCTCATCGGGCGGGGAAGCCGTGACGAGGAAACCCCGAAGATCTATCTGAACAACGCGGGACCGGCACAACCGACGCAGACGGTCGCCGCCGAACAGGGATACTCCGCCGGCCGTCCCCTACTCGGGCGGGTCATCCGTCCCACCCCCTCTCCCGCGAGGCCGAACACGTCCCCGAGTCCCCGAGCCACCAACCTGCCCCGGGCCCCCCTCGACGACCTCGGCACCGACAACGGCCCTCGCTACATCATCGGCGGGGACAACCAGAACATCGGCGGCAGGGAGAACACCGTCACCTCCGCCGCCCCGCTGAGCTCCCTGGAGAGGGAGTTCGTCAGGCTCGTCAACGTCCAGCGCAGGCGGGCAGGATGCGCGCCGTTCCGGGTCGACAGGCGGCTCGTCCAGTCGGCCAGGGCCCACTCCGCCGAGATGGCCGCCAGCGACGTCTTCTCCCACGCCTCCCCCGACGGGCGTTCGCCCTGGCAGCGGATGGAGGACGCGGGCTACCGCAACGGAGGCGCGGAGAACATCGGCCGGGGCTTCGCCACGGCCGCCGACGCGGTACGGGGCTGGCTGGCCAGCACCAGCCACCGGGGCAACATCCTCAACTGCTCGCTCAAGGCGACCGGGGTGGGCGTGATGGGCGGTATCAGCGGCCCCTGGTGGACTCAGGACTTCGGCTACTCCTGAGTGAACCGGCCCGGGGAGCGGGCTAGTCTCTGCGGCATGGGTTTTCCCGGGGAACCGCCGCGCCGCCAGCCGTACGTCCAGCCTGATGGCCCTGAGGCTCAGGTCCCGCCCGCACGGGGAGAGCACTGGTTCGACCCCGCTCCGCAGGGCCCCGGCACGGGAGAGCGCCCCGCCGAGACGCCGCCGTACGGCACGGCCCCCGGACGCACCTCCGCCCCCGGCACCACGCCGGGCCCCCTTCCGGGGGCACGGCCTCCCGCACCGGCCCCCGACGCCTCCGGCCCCTCCGCCCCCGAGCCCCCGGCACGGGGCCAGAAGATGTCGCGGGGGCAGAAGATGTGGAGCCCGTACGACGAGGGTCCGCGCTCGCGGCGGCCGCTGTACGTCGTGCTGGGCGCGCTCGCCGTGCTCGTCGCGGGTGGCGTCGGCCTCACCATGCTCGTGAACTCCGACTCCACGCCCTCCCCCGGCACGGCCGCCCCCACGCGGAGCTCAAGCGCCCCGGTCGTCCCCCAGCCTCCCGGCGGCAAGTTCGGCTTCGCGGCCGCCCGCAAGACCGATCCGTACGCGCTCACGCTCAACGAACTGTTCCCTCGCAAGAAGGTCTCCTACGGCGGCCGCAGCTATCTGATGACGGTCCGCAGGGTGGACAAGAAGTGCAAGGACGCCGTGGTCGGCGACAAGCTCCAGAAGGCGCTGGCGGCGGGCAAGTGCACCCAGCTGCTGCGGGCCAGCTTCCGCGACGCCTCCGGGAAGATCATCGGAACCGTGGGCGTCGCCAACCTCAAGACGTCGGCCGCGGCTGCCAAGGTCGTCTCGGCGGGGGCGGGCAAGTCGCGCAAGGAGTACCTCAAGGCGCTGCCCGGTAAGGACAAGGTCACCAAATCTCTCGGCTCCGGCGAGGCGTTCGCCGGAGGGTGGCGGCACGGGCACTACGCCGTGATGGTCTGGTTCCAGTTCAAGGACGGCCACCTGCCCAAGAAGTCCGAGGTCAAGCGGCTCAACCAGGCGGCCTTCGGAACGGTGGACGCCACCGTGACCCCGGCCCTCGAATCCCGTTCGCTGACCGGAAAGCGCCCCTGACCAAAGGTTCATACGGCAACTTCCCCGGATAAAACTGGCGGGCGATCCGGCCAGGAACACCCATACCCACATGATGATCTCTGGCTGTCGCTACTCTTCCACCTATGCGTGGCCAGGAATCCGGGTCCGAGCACAAGCGCGAAGCCGACGGTTCGGCCGCACCGGCGACGCCCCCGCCGAGTTTCGGTCAGCCTTCGCCGCATGTGCCGCGGACAGACCTCACAGGTGACGACCAGCTCCGCGAGTCTCCGGCATGGCCGGAGTCCTCGCCGGGAGCCGCCCAGCCGTGGGTGGTGCCCGGCGACGGCGGCACACCCTACGACTGGTTCTCCGATCCCGAGGACGACCTTCCCACCCCGTGGCCCGGTGCCCGGCAGGAAGGACGGCACCCGGGCGGGACCGCTCAGCTGTACGGCCCCGGCGTCTCCCCTCCCGGGGGGACCGGGGAGCCTCCGGCCCGGCCGTGGCCGGACGGCTCCCCCGCGGTGCCCGCCGTCATCTCCTGGACCGAGAACCCCGGGCAGGGAGACCCGAACGGTGCCTCCGGCCTGCCGCCGCAGCCGTCGGCGGCCCCCGGGGAACCCGCTCCACCGTGGAACGACTCCCCCGAAGAGCCGCCGACCCGGCCATGGAGCGGCCCCGCCGCCTCCCGTGAGCCGTCCGGCCCGGCCGCTCCGCCGTCGTGGGGTGCCCCGCCTTCCTGGACCCCCCCGGCTCCCGGCACGCGTCCAGGACCGCCGCCCTCTCAGGCCGGACCTCAGGAACCATCAGGACCGCAGGACCGGCCTGGCCTCCAGGGGCCGCGTCCCGAACAGATCGGACCCCAAGGGCAGCCTCCCGCCCCGAACGCACCGCAAGGACAGCACTCCGCTCAGATCGCCCCCCAGGGACAGATCCCTGTCCCGAACACACCACAGGGGCCGACCCCCACCCCGTACGTGCCGCAGGGACGAACCGACCTCCAAGGCCCGGCTCCCATCCCGTACGCGTCGCAGGGGCAGCCCCCCGTCCAGGCCGGTCCCGCGCCGTGGTCCCCCGCAGGTCAGCCGGGGCCCGCGCCGGCCCAGCCTCCAGGACCGCCCTGGAACACACCGCCCGCCCAGCAGGGGCCCACGTGGCAGGCACCGCCCGTCCCCGGTGGCCCTCCGGCCCAGCCGTGGGCCCCGCCCGGACCGCTGCCTGAACCACGTCCTGAACCACCGTCTGGGGCCTCTCCCGTCCCCGCCGCGCCACCCGCGCCGCCGGGGCCGCAGCCATGGGGTCCCGTGACCGGAGAACCACAGGGCCAGACACCGTGGGCTCCCCCGGCCGAACCGGCGGGATCACCGCTCTCCTGGGGCACGCCACCGCAGAGCGGCCCCGTCAACGCCCCTTCCCAGCCTTGGCAGGACGCTCCGCGCGACACGCCCCCGCAGTCCTGGCAGAACACCCCGTTCAACATGTCCCCGCAGGGCACCCCGCCCGGCGCGCCTCCGCAGCCCCAGCAGGAGGACCGCCCGCCGACGGCGGCGCCGGTCGAGCCCGACGCGCCGTCCTGGCAGCCTCCTCCGGCCTTCACGGCCGCCGCCGCGGGGATGCAGGTGTGGCCCTCCCCCGGACAGGACCCCAACGACGCCTCGCGGTGGCCCGCGGCCTCCGGAGAGCCTGTCTGGACCGAGGGCGCCGAGAACGAGACGCCACAGGACGCAATCGCCGACGACGAGAGCACCGTCAGGGTCCGCAAGAGCGACCAGGCCCCGCTCCCCGTCCGTCGTGGGCGCGCGCAGGACAACCCCGGCTCCCCGGCGCCCCGGCCGGACGCCGCCCCCCAACCTCCCGTTCAGGGGCGGGAACAGGAGGCCCCCGGCCTCGAAGGCCCGCCCCCGGTGGAGAAGGACCAGACTCCCGTTCCCCTGGGGGCCGACGCGCCCGGTGTGATCGACAGGACGTCGGCCCCGCCTCCCGAGCAGGGCGACCATCCGACCCCGCCCAGGGGCATACCGGTGGTCACGGCGCCGCTCGCCGCCCCGACGGGCAATCCCCCTCCTGGCAGGCCGCCGGCCCCGCGCCCGTCGGCCGAGGTCGAGCGTGGGCCGTTCACCCCACCGTCCGCGGTCGTCCAGGAGATTCCGCCGCTCCCCACCGTTCCGCCGCGCAAGCGCGTCAACACCGTCCTGCTCGCGGCCGTGGTCGCCGTCGTGGTCGGCGGTACCGGCACCGGGGCCTTCTTCGCCTACCAGTCGTTCAACGCCAGGCGGTCGGCCAGCGCGGAGACCCCGGCCCCCACCGCCCCGCCCGTCGAACCCACCGACGACCCGAACGCCCCTCCCGAGCCTGACCCGATCAAGACCGAGATCCTCAACTCCGAGAAGACAGACCCGGGCAAGATGACCGTGGCCGACGCCTTCACCAAGAAGGTGACCCTGGCCGGTGCCACATTCGTCCGGGTCAAGACTGAGGTGACCGACAAGTGTGACGAGGCCGCGGCGGGCAGGTTCGCCAACACGTTGGCCACCCAGGACTGCCGCCAGGTGCTTCGGGCCACGTACGTCGACAGCAAACGCAAGTACGCCGTGACCACGGGAATCGCGGTACTGCCCACCCTGCAGTCGGCCGTCGAGGTCGACCGGACGAAGAACCTGGGCAGCAACCTGTGGTTCCGTGGCCTGCCGGGAGGCTCGGGCAGCGGAGCCGAGCGCATCGGCATCGCGGGCGGCTACGCCGCCGGCTTGGTCTGGGGGCGCTACATCGTCTTCAGCTACGCCACCTTCAGCGACGGCCACACCCCGACGGCCAAGGAGAAGCACCTGGGCAAGGTCAGCGGCGCCTTCCGCGACGAGACCGCCAAGGTCATCGAACGCCGTATAACCAGCTGACCGGCACCGGTCACACGGCAGACCTCCCCTGAAGAGCGGGCCACCCCTGGGGACAGCGCCCGCCGTACGACCAGGCAGCACGCGCGGGACGGTCGCGGGTGGCAGGTGCCGCCCCGCGCCGCGGTCGTCGGTCGTGCTATTCGAGCAGGTGGCGGTTGGCTCGGCTCCATGCCAGCCGTCTGCCCGCCTCGTCGAGGAAGCCGTCGGCGACCCAGTGGGCTTGGGGTTGGTGGCCGGCGTACCTGCTCGATGACGTCTCGTTGAACGTCGATGACCGCATCGATCAGACCCGTGGTCGAGGTCAGGCAGTAGGCCGTGGCGAAAAGCTCCAGGCGGTGACGCCGGTCGGGGGCCGTGGGGTAACGCAGCCAGCGCAGGCATTCGGCGTCGTCGCGGAACGGCGCGACATATTCCAGCGCGTAGGCGATGTCGTGCAGTCGCGGCCTGGGCCGGGCGTAGTCCCAGTCCAGGATTCCCACGGGGTGTTCGCCCCGCCAGACGATGTTCCACGGCCCGAAGTCTCCATGGCAGATCACCTCGTCATCGCGCGGTTCCGCCTCGCCGCCGGACCATCTGAGTCCCTGAGGCGGGCGAAAGCCGACGACCGCGTCGTGATAGTCGCGTAGCAGGCGGGCGAAGGCCGTCAGCCCTGGATCCTCGACCACCTTGGCCCAGCTCCGCGGACCGGATTCGCCGTCCAGGTAGGTGAGGATCTCACGGCCCTCCTGGTCGGTTCCCAGCACCCGCGGTGAGTGGGGGAACCCCACCTCCTCCAGGTACCGGAGCAGCGCGTGGACGGCCGGTGTCCACGGGTGCGTGGGCCTGCGAACCGTGTCGCCGAGGCGTAGATGCACGCAACCCTGCAAGATCTCCTCATCCAGCACGTGTGCAGAGGTTACCCTCGCCGTCCGCTCCCGCCTGGGCCGCTCCCGACCGGTGGGGGCGTGGGGACAGGAATACAGCTGTCGGCCAGATCGCGCCCGCCGTACGGCCGGGCGACCGGATCACGCCTCGGAGGCTCCGAGCGTGCGCACCCGCCGGGTCAGCGCCGCCCGGCGCGCCAGCGCCTCCCCCTCCGGGTAACGCACCTCCTCAAGGCACAGACCGTGCGCGGGCGCGACATGCACCGCCGAGTCCCGTACGGCACGCGTCAGCACCTGCCCCGGCCAGTCGACCGGCAGGCGCCCCTCCCCGACCGGCAGCAGCGACCCGACCAGCGCCCTGACCATCGAGTGGCAGAAGGCGTCCGCGACGACCGTCGCCACCAGCAGGTCCCCCTCCCTGGCCCAGTCGAGCCGCTGGAGCTCGCGGATCGTGGTCGCGCCCTCGCGCTTCTTGCAGAAGGCCGCGAAGTCGTGCTCGCCCAGCAGCGCCGACGCGGCGGCGTTGAGCCGGTCCAGGTCGAGAGGGCGGGGATACCAGACGACCTCGTGACGGCGCAGCGGGTCGCCCCCGCCGGGGGCGTCGCAGACCCGGTAGGCGTAGCGTCGCGACATCGCGGAGAAGCGGGCGTCGAAGCCCTCGGGGGCCACGGTGACCCGGTGGACCCTGACGTCGGCGGGCAGGATCCCGGCCAGCCGCCTGATCAGGGCGGGCAGCCGGTCGGCGACCGGATCCTCAAGGGGAACCGCCTGGTGCCTGCTGTCCAGTGCGCCGAACACCTCGGGCTCCAGATCGACGTGGGCCACCTGTCCTCTGGCGTGCACTCCGGCGTCGGTCCGTCCCGCCACGGTCAGCGACGGGGGCTCCGGCAACCGGAAGACCTTGCCGAGCGCTTCCTCGATCTCCCCCTGGACCGTCCTGCGCCCCGGCTGCCGAGCCCAGCCTGAGAAGCCGGTGCCGTCGTAGGCGAGGTCAAGGCGCAGCCGTACCACGATGTCGTCCCTCCTGAGAGAACCCCGGGAGGACCCGGGAAAAGAAGAACGGGCCCGGCACCTCCGGTGTGGAGGAAGCCGGACCCGTCCGGAGAGCCTGGAAGATCAGGCGTTGTCCTTCTTGCCCTCGGTCTCCTCGGCGGGAGCCTCGGCCGCGGGGGCCTCCTCCGCCTGAGCCTCGGCGGCCTCGACCGCGGGGGTCTCCTCGGCCTTCGGCTCCTCCGTGGCGGCGGGAGCGGCGGCCGGGGCCTGGCGGGTGGTGGTGACCGTGTTCAGCGGCTCGGACACCAGCTCGATGACGGCCATGGGGGCGGCGTCGCCCTTACGGAGGCCGACCTTCGTGATGCGGGTGTAGCCACCGGGACGCTCGGCGAACGTCGGCGCGATCTCGGTGAACAGGTGGTGCACGACGCTCTTGTCACGCACGACCGTCAGCACCTGGCGACGGTTGTGCATGTCGCCCTTCTTGGCCTTGGTGATCAGCTTCTCCGCCAGCGGGCGCAGACGCTTGGCCTTCGCCTCGGTGGTCTTGATCCGGCCGTGCTGGAACAGCTGGGTGGCGAGGTTCGCCAGGATCAGCCGCTCGTGAGCCGGGCTGCCGCCGAGACGGGCACCCTTGGTGGGCCTGGGCATTTCGTTCTCCTTGAGAGTTAACCCGCCGCGGCCGTACGAGGTACCGCGGTCAGGCCGGGGGCCGGTCGGCCGGCCCCCGTCAGATGAAAATCAGTACTGCTCGGTCTCGACGTAGGCGCTGTCGTCATCGTCGTAGCCGCCACCGGCCACCGCGCTCGGGTCGAATCCGGGCGGGGAGTCCTTCAGCGCGAGCGACATCTCGTGCAGCTTCTGCTTGACCTCTTCGATGGACTTGGCACCGAAGTTGCGGATGTCCAGGAGGTCCTGCTCGCTGCGGGCCACGAGCTCACCCACGGTGTGGATGCCCTCGCGCTTGAGGCAGTTGTAGGAGCGGACGGTGAGGTTCAGCTCCTCGATCGGCAGCGCCAGGTCGGCGGCCAGGGCCGCGTCCGTCGGCGACGGGCCGATGTCGATGCCCTCGGCCTCGACGTTGAGCTCCCTGGCCAGGCCGAACAGCTCGACGAGGGTCTTGCCCGCGGAGGCCACCGCGTCGCGGGGCTTCATGCAGGGCTTGGTCTCGACGTCCAGGATCAGCCGGTCGAAGTCCGTGCGCTGCTCGACACGGGTCGCCTCGACCTTGTAGGTGACCTTGAGGACCGGCGAGTAGATGGAGTCGATCGGGATGCGACCGATCTCCTGGCCGGGCTGCTTGTTCTGCGCGGCGGAGACGTAGCCACGGCCACGCTCGACCGTCAGCTCCATCTCCAGCTTCGCCTTGCCGTTCAGCGTGGCGATGCGCAGCTCGGGGTTGTGCACCTCGACACCGGCCGGGGGCGCGATGTCGGCGGCGGTGACGTCACCGGGGCCCTGCTTGCGCAGGTACATGACCACGGGCTCGTCGTGCTCGGAGGAGACGACCAGCTCCTTGAGGTTCAGGATGATGTCGGTGACATCCTCCTTGACCCCGGGAACCGTGGAGAACTCGTGCAGCACGCCCTCGATGCGGATGCTGGTCACGGCCGCGCCCGGGATGGACGACAGCAGCGTGCGCCGCAGCGAGTTGCCGATGGTGTAACCGAAGCCCGGCTCCAGCGGCTCGATGACGAACTTGGAGCGGGTCTCCTCAAGGGATTCCTCGAGGAGAGTGGGACGCTGAGCGATCAGCATGTGGAAACTCCCCCTACATGGCGACGCCCGCTATTTGACGTCGCTCGGATAAACAGCATAGGTGCCGTACGGCGAACCGTACGGCACCCTCGAAGCCACTACTTGGAGTAGAGCTCGACGATCAGCTGCTCCTGGACCTGCGTGTCGATCTGCTGACGGACCGGGAGCTGGTGGACCAGCACGCGCAGAGCCTCGGGAGCGACACCCAGCCAGGCCGGGTAGGTCTTGTCACCGGCGGTGGCGCGGGCCACCTCGTAGGGCAGAAGGTTGCGGGCCTTCTCGCGCACCTCGACGATGTCGTGCTCACGCACGCGGTACGACGGGATGTCGACCTTCTTGCCGTTCACCAGGATGTGGCCGTGGCGCACCTGCTGGCGGGCGGCGTCGCGGGACTCGGCGAAGCCGGCGCGGTAGACCACGTTGTCGAGACGGCTCTCCAGGATCTGGAGGAGGTTCTCGCCGGTCTTGCCGGACTTGCGGTTGGCTTCCTCGTAGTAGTTGTGGAACTGCTTCTCGAGGACGCCGTAGATGCGGCGGGTCTTCTGCTTCTCACGAAGCTGGAGCTGGTACTCAGACTCCTTCGGACGGCCGCGGCCGTGCTCACCCGGCGGGTAAGGACGGATCTCGATGGGGCACTTCGCGGACTCGCACTTCTTGCCCTTGAGGAAGAGCTTGGTCTTCTCCCTGCGGCAGAGCTTGCAGTCCGCACCCGTGTAACGAGCCATTTTCTATCTTCTCCTGGGCGTCAGACGCGACGGCGCTTGGGCGGACGGCAGCCGTTGTGCGGCACCGGGGTGACATCCTGAATGGAGCCAACCTCAAGGCCGGTCGCCTGCAGCGAACGAATCGCGGTCTCACGGCCGGAGCCGGGACCCTTGACGAAGACGTCGACCTTGCGCATGCCGTGCTCCATGGCGCGGCGGGCGGCGTTCTCGGCGGCCATCTGCGCGGCGAACGGGGTGGACTTACGGGAGCCCTTGAACCCGACGTGGCCGGCGCTGGCCCAGGAGATCACGTTCCCGTTCGGGTCGGTGATCGAGACGATCGTGTTGTTGAACGTGCTCTTGATGTGGGCGTGCCCGTGAGCGACGTTCTTCTTTTCCTTGCGGCGCACCTTCTTCGGGGCACCCTGGCGGCTCTTAGGAGGCATTGCTTGCCTTCACTCCTGAGGTGTTCGGTCCTGCGGCTACGCGGACTACTTCTTACCGGGCTTCTTCTTGCCGGCCACGGTCTTCTTCTTGCCCTTACGGGTGCGCGCGTTGGTCTGCGTGCGCTGACCGTGCACCGGGAGGCCACGGCGGTGCCGGATGCCCTGGTAGCACTGAATCTCGATCTTGCGACGGATGTCGGCCTGGACCTCACGGCGGAGGTCACCTTCGATCTTGAAGTTGGCCTCGATGTAGTCGCGCAGCGGCACCAGTTCCTCGTCGGTGAGCTGGTGGACCCGCAGGTCACCGTTGATGCCGGTGGCCTTGAGGGTCTCAAGCGCGCGGGTGCGGCCGATTCCGTAAATGTAGGTGAGAGCGATCTCCAGCCGCTTGTCGCGGGGGAGGTCGACGCCAACCAGGCGAGCCATGGTCGGGCATTCTCCTTCGTTGTGGCGGAGGTCCTACGCCCCGCTTCCCCTCCCCATGCCCGGGGTGAGGGCCCCGGCCTCCGACCGGGGGTCTCCCGCGTGGTACGACCCGAAGGTCGCCTGCGCGAGTGTGGGGCGCGATTACTTTGTGGCCCGACATGGGTCGAGTCCGCCACTGATGAGCGGACTCCGTGTGGGCCTTTTCTGGACTAGCCCTGACGCTGCTTGTGGCGCAGGTTGTCGCAGATCACCATGACGCGACCGTGCCGGCGAATCACCTTGCACTTGTCACAGATCTTCTTGACGCTCGGCTTGACCTTCATAGTCCTTATTCGTCCCTCAGACGCTTACTTGTATCGGTAGACGATCCGCCCACGACTGAGGTCGTAGGGGCTCAGTTCGACGACAACCCTGTCGTCAGGAAGGATTCGGATGTAGTGCATCCGCATCCGCCCGCTGATGTGGGCCAGGACCTTATGGCCGTTGTCGAGCTGCACCCTGAACATCGCGTTCGGGAGCGACTCAACCACAGTGCCCTCGATCTCGATGGCGCCGTCCTTCTTGGCCATGTCCCTCGCGTTTCACTGATCGGTCGTCTGAGGCTCTTGGAACACTACGCAGCCGCGACCCAGCGCTTCGATGAGAGCGACGGTTGCGACACCGTCGATGCGCAATGAGTCATAGTGAACCGAAGAAGGAGTGTACGGCACCGGGCGATGAAATGCGAAACAGACGGCCGGTACCTTGACACAACCGCTACTCAGAATACCGCAGATCCGAAGCGCGGTACCCCGCCCGGTACCGGGCGTGGACGATCACGTTGTCGGCGTAGGAGCGGCTCACCTGGTCAAAGCTGCCCCCGCAGGTGACCAGTCTCAGCCGCCGCCCGTCCGTCGGGCCGTACACCCGCTCGGCCGGGAAGTGGTCCTTCGGAGCCTGTTCGACGCGCTCGACCGCGAAGACCGCGACGGTGCCGTCGGCACGGACCACCCCGACCGCGTCCCCGGGGTCCAGCTCGCCGAGCCTGGCGAAGACCGCCGGTCCCGTCCTGGTGTCGAGGTGGCCGACGATGACCGCGGAGCCGGACTCCCCCGGGGCCGGGCCGCCGCCGTACCAGCCGGCCGCGTCGGCGTGGTCGAGCGGCGGTACGGCGAGCCTGCCGTCCCCTTCCACGCCGAGCACCACGAGCGGGGCGTCCACCCCGATGCGCGGGATCACCACGCGTGTCGGCTCCGCGCGGCCCAGCGGGCGTGTGATCGGCGCGGGCCAGCCCGGCCCGCCCACTGCCCGTTCCCCCGGCGGCGACCCGGCCTGGGCCGCCACAGAGCGCGCGGGACCCCTCACAGCCCCGCCTCCCGGTACGGCGCCGCAGCCCGCCGCGAGAGCCAGCGCCCACAACAGAACGAAACGGTGGATGAATCCGTGCCCGGCCGGGGCGCGGCCCCGCCGATGCCGCGCGCTGACGGTTCCGGACGGGCACGGAGGTCTAGTGGCCGCCCTGTCCACGGTGCCCGCGCGTCAGCGCCAGGGCCGATCCGAGGACCGTGACGACCATGGCCAGGGCTCCGAAGAGCCAGGCGGTGCGGGTGGCGCCGCCGGGGGCGTGCATCGCCAGGCCGCCACCCCCGGTGTCCGGAGCGAGGACCGGGCGAGGCTCGTCGACGACGAAGGTGCCGTCGTAGGGTCCGCCCCTGACGCAGCGGACGGTGACGGCGTAGGTGCCGGGTGCGGCGTGGGGGTTGATACGGGCGGTCCCGCGCATCGTCTCGGCCCTGCCCCTCAGTCGCGCCGAGGTCGAGGCGAAGGCGGCCGAGTAGGCGGTCGCCGGAGCGACGCAGCCCCCCGCGGCGATGGCCACCGACTGTCCGGGCGTGACCGTCGAAGGCGTGACCCGCACATCGGCCGGTACGGCGGCGCCTCCCGCGAACACGATCACCGTTCCGGCGCCCAGGAGGACCTTCACCGCCGCCACAGGGTCTCGTCTGAGGCCCATCATCCACCCCCACCTCACGACGGTGCCCCGGCAACGATCACCTACCCCTTCTCACCAGCCTCAACTGCCTCCGGCGGTAAAGAACTGACACAACGCGAAAAGCCCTCTCATGACCGGATCATGAGAGGGCTTTTCGCGTATGGGACCTCTGGCGTCACCGGTTCGGGTGGCCGCCCCGCCCGCCGAGGACCGTGGCGACCAGCAGCATGACGCCCCACGGACCCATGACCCACAGCGGCCACGGGTAGGGGAAGTCGAGGCCGTTCGTGACACCGATGATGAGCCAGATCACCCAGTTGACACCGCTGGCCACGGCCCAGGAGCCCCACATCGCCGCCATGCCCCTGCGCTGGGCCTCACGCGAGGGGTTCGCCGGGACCGGGGCGGCGGTCATCCGCCTCAGGTCGACGTCGGGAAGATCGGAGGTGAGCCTGGCCAGCTCTCCGTAGGTCCTGCTGGAGTAGAGCCGTTCGAGCCGCTCGTCGAACTCCTCGCCGGTGAGCCTGCCCTGGGCGTAGTGCTCACGCAGCACTCCCGCGACCTTGTCGCGGTCACCGTCAGAGGCTCGCATCTCCGGGCCAGGCATCATGGTCGACCACATCCGCTCATCAGCGGGCGGTACGTGTTATCCCGCATCGCCCAACAGTTCGGCAAGCCGCTCTTTTCCGCCATCAAGAGCGGTCAGTACCCAAGGTCCATTATGTGTCACGGCAACGCTGTGCTCGAAGTGCGCCGAGGCCTTCCCGTCGACGGTGACGACGGTCCAGTCGTCGGCCAGCACCCTGGTCCTGTCGGTGCCGAGATTGACCATCGGTTCGACCGCGAAGCACATGCCCGGCTCGAAACGCAGACCCTTGCCCGGCTTGCCATGGTTGGCCACCCAGGGGTCCATGTGCATCTCGGTGCCGATACCGTGCCCGCCGTACTCCTGGGGGATGCCATAACGACCCTGGGAACGGACGTATTTCTCGACCTGGTGGCCGATGTCGGACAGATGGCGGCCGACGGTGAGCGCGGCGATGCCCCGCCACATGGCCTCCTCCGTGACCCGCATCAACTCGGTCAGTTTGGGGTCGACCTCTCCGACCGGGACGGTGATCGCCGAGTCTCCGTGCCAGCCGTCCAGGATGGCGCCGCAGTCGATGGAGATGACGTCGCCCTCGCGAAGCGGACGCCGGTCGCTCGGGATACCGTGGACCACCTCGTGGTTCACGGAGGCGCAGATCGTCGCGGGAAAACCCTGGTAGCCCTTGAAGGAGGGGATGGCACCCTCGTCCCGGATCGCCTTCTCCGCGATGCCGTCGAGGTCCAGCGGCGTCACGCCCGGCCGGACGTTCTCGCGGAGCAGTTGCAGCGTGCGGCCGACCACGAGGCCCGCTGCCCGCATCTTCTCCAGCTGCTCGGGCGACTTGATCTGAATTCCATGCTTGTTCTTCTTGAACACGTGTGCACCCCCTGGGGTGATTCAACGGGCAGTCGGGGAGCCCAATTCCCCCGATTGTGCCCTAAACGACAGCACGCCACCCATGGGGTTGCCATGGATGGCGTGCCGGGGAGACAAGTGTCCCTAGTCGGTGTACGGGCTCAGCGCCTCCATCGCGCGCTGGGTGACCTCTTCCACCGGACCGGTGGCGTCGACTCCGACCAGGATGCGCTCCTGGGCGTAGAAGGAGACCAGAGGAGCGGTCTGCTCCTGGTAGACCTCCAGGCGGTGCCTGATGGTCTCCTCTTTGTCGTCGTCGCGCTGGTAGAGACGTCCGCCGCAGGCGTCGCAGACGTCGTCCTTCTTGTCGTCGAAGTCGACGTGCCAGATGCGGCCGCACTGGCTGCAGGTCCGGCGGCCCGCGAGCCTGCGCACGACCTCCTCGTCGTCGACCACGAGCTCAAGGACGATGTCCAGTGCGACGCCGAACTCCTCAAGCATCTTCTTCAGGATCTCGGCCTGGGGCACGTTCCTGGGGAAGCCGTCGAGCAGGAAACCGTCCTGCGCGTCGCTCTCCGAGAGGCGGTCGCGGACCATCGCGATGGTGACCTCGTCGGGCACGAGGTCACCACGGTCCATGTACTCCTTGGCAAGCTTGCCGAGTTCCGTGCCGCCCGAGACGTTGGCGCGGAAGATGTCACCTGTCGAGATCTTCGGGATGGACAGGTTCGATGCGATGAACTGGGCCTGTGTCCCCTTACCCGCTCCGGGGGGCCCGACCAGGACGAGACGCACTACTTCAGGAAGCCTTCGTAGTTGCGCTGCTGCAGCTGGCTCTCAATCTGCTTCACGGTGTCCAGGCCGACACCAACCATGATCAGAATGCTCGTCCCTCCGAACGGGAAGTTCTGGGTCGCGCCGACGAGGGCGAGTGCGACGATCGGCACCATGGAGATCAGCCCCAGATAGAGCGAGCCAGGAGCGGTGAGTCGCGTGAGCACATAGTTGAGGTACTCAGCCGTCGGGCGGCCCGGACGGATGCCCGGGATGAACCCACCGTACTTCTTCATGTTGTCGGCGACTTCAACGGGGTTGAAGGTAATGGACACGTAGAAGTAGGTGAAGAAGACGATCAACAGGAAGAACGTGATCATGTAGGCGGGGGTGTCGCCCGTGACCAGGTTCTGCTGGATCCACTGCACGACCGCGTTCGGCTCTTCCTGAGCGTTGCTGAACAGGGTCGTGACCAGCTGCGGAAGGTAGAGCAGAGAGGAGGCGAAGATCACCGGGATGATGCCGGCCTGGTTCACCTTCAGCGGGATGTAGGTGGAGGTGCCGCCGTACATCCTGCGGCCGACCATGCGCTTGGCGTACTGCACCGGGACCCGGCGCTGAGCCTGCTCGACCATGACGACCAGGGCGATCATCGCGATGCCTGTGATGATTACCACACTGAAGACGAACATGCCGCGGGTGCGGGCGATGGTCATCAGCTCGACCGGGAAGACCGCGATCACCTGGGTGAAGATCAGGATGGACATGCCGTTGCCGACGCCGCGGTCGGTGACCAGCTCGCCCAGCCACATGATGACCGCGGTGCCCGCGGTCATGATGATCACCATGGTGACGATCGAGAAGATGTTGTTCTTGTCGAGCAGGATCTCCTCACGGCACTGCGGGAACAGCTGGCCGGTGCGCGCGAGGGCGATGAAGGCGGTCGACTGGAGAATAGCCAGACCGACCGTGAGGTACCGCGTATACTGGGTGATCTTGGTCTGGCCCGCCTGGCCCTCCTTCTTGAGGGCTTCGAGGCGCGGGATCACCACGACCAAGAGCTGCAGAATGATGCTCGCGGTGATGTACGGCATGATGCCGAGCGCGAACACCGACAGCTTCAGCAGGGCGCCACCGCTGAAGAGCTGTACCATTCCGTAGATGTTGCCCGCATCCCCAGCCTGAGCCTGGCTGAGACAGCGGCTGATGTTCTCCGTATTCACACCCGGGGTCGGAAGCACCGAACCCAGCCGGAACAGCGCGATGATGCCCAAGGTGAAGAGCAACTTATTGCGCAGGTCCGGCGTACGGAACGCTCGGGTAAACGCGGTCAGCACGGGCCCTCCTGCGCGCCTGAAAGGCGATGTCGGTCAGCGATGGTGCGGGGGTGGTCCATCTTTGCTATCTCGTGTCAACGAGCTCACGGAAACGAGTTGAGTCTCGCTGTCCAGCGAACTCTAACGCACTACGGGCGCGGGGGCCCATAATGAGCCCCCGCGCCTCGTTTTCATGCGTGAAATTCCATGTCCTACAGCTCGGAGACAGAGCCCCCGGCCGCGGCGATCTTCTCCTTGGCACTGGCGGAGAAGGCGTGCACCTGCACGTTCAGCGCCACGGAGATGTCACCGGTGCCCAGGACCTTCACGAGCTGGTTCTTGCGAACCGCGCCCTTGGCGACCAGGGCCTCGACGGTGACCTCGCCACCTTCGGGGAACAACTCGCCGAGCCTGTCCAGGTTGACGACCTGGTAGGTCGTCTTGAACAGGGCGTTGGAGAAGCCCTTCAGCTTGGGCAGGCGACGCTGCAGCGGAACCTGGCCACCCTCGAAACCGAGGGGAACCCCGGTCCTCGCGTGCGTGCCCTTGGTGCCACGACCGGCGGTCTTGCCCTTGGAGCCCTCACCACGACCCTTGCGGACCTTGGCCTTGTTGGCGCCAGGAGCCGGACGCAGGTGGTGGATACGGAGCGGAGTGTTCTCTGCCATGTCTAGTCGACCTCTTCCACGGTGACCAGGTGCGTCACCACGGAGACCATGCCGCGGATCTCCGGGCGGTCCTCCTTGACGACGACGTCGCCGATTCGCTTGAGACCGAGCGAACGCAGCGAATCACGCTGATTCTGCTTGCCGCCGATCTTCGAGCGGACCTGAGTGATCTTCAGACGTGCCATCGGTTAGCTCACCGCCTTGGCCGCCGCGGCCTCAGCGAGACCCTCGGCGCGAGCCTTGAGCATCGCCTTGGGAGCGACGTCCTCCAGGGGCAGGCCACGGCGGGCCGCGATCTCCTCGGGGCGGCTGAGGCCCTTCAGAGCGGCCACGGTGGCGTGCACGATGTTGATCGGGTTGTCCGAGCCGAGCGACTTGGACAGCACGTCGTGGATGCCCGCGCACTCCAGTACGGCGCGCACCGGACCACCGGCGATGACACCGGTACCGGGCGAGGCCGGGCGCAGGAAGACCACGCCGGCGGCCTCCTCACCCTGCACGATGTGCGGGATGGTGCCCTGGATGCGCGGCACCCGGAAGAAGTGCTTCTTGGCCTCTTCGACGCCCTTGGCGATGGCCGCGGGGACTTCCTTGGCCTTGCCGTAGCCGACGCCGACCATGCCGTTGCCGTCACCGACGATGACGAGGGCGGTGAAGCTGAAGCGACGACCACCCTTCACGACCTTGGCCACTCGGTTGATCTTCACTACGCGCTCGATGTACGAGACGCCCTTGTCAGCGCTGCCACCGCGGCGATCGTCACGACGACCGTCACGCCGCTCGCCACCGGCGGCGCCACCGCGACGCGGAGCTCCAGCCATCAGTGGTTCCTCTTCTCGTTGCTCTTGTCAGTACGGGCCATCAGAACTCCAGCCCGGCTTCGCGGGCGCTGTCCGCGAGAGCCGCCAGGCGGCCCGCGTAACGGTTTCCACCACGGTCGAAGACGACCGCGGTGATCCCGGCAGCCTTGGCCCGCTGAGCGAGAAGCTCGCCGACCTGCTTCGCCTTCTCGGTCTTGTCACCGGTCACCGTGCGCAGGGTGGCGTCCATGGTGGAGGCGCTCACCAGCGTGTGGCCCTGTGAGTCGTCGACGATCTGCACGAACAGGTGCCGCGTCGAGCGGTTGACGACCAGGCGCGGACGCGCGGCCGTACCGACCACCTTCTTGCGGACTCGGCCGTGACGGCGGGCCCGCGAGACGGCGCGGGCGGCCGTGTGCTTGCCGAACGCAGTCTTGCCAGCCATGCCTACTTACCAGCCTTTCCGACCTTGCGGCGGACAACCTCGCCCTGGTAGCGCACACCCTTGCCCTTGTACGGGTCGGGCTTGCGCAGCTTACGGATGTTCGCGGCGACCTCGCCGACCTTCTGCTTGTCGATGCCGTCCACGTGGAACAGGGTCGGCTTCTCGACGCGGAAGGTGACACCCTCGGGGGCGTCCACGATCACCGGGTGGCTGAAGCCGAGGGCGAACTCAAGCTGAGTCGGGCCCTTGGCCTGCACGCGGTAACCGACACCCACGATTTCCAGGGTCTTGGAGTAACCCTGGGTCACACCGGTCACCATGTTGGCGATCAGCGTGCGGGACAGGCCGTGCAGCGCACGGACCTTGTTCTCGTCGTTGGGGCGGCTGACGGTGACAGCACCGTCGTCTCCCTTGGCGACGTCGATCGGCTCAGCGACCTTGTGTGAGAGCGTGCCCTTGGGGCCCTTGACCGTGACTTCCCGGCCGTCGATGGCGACGTCCACGCCGTTCGGTACAGGGATGGGCAGCCGTCCGATTCGCGACATGCTGTGATTTCTCCCTTCTACCAAACGAAGGCGAGGACTTCCCCGCCCACTCCACGCTTGCCGGCCTGCTTGTCGGTCATGAGGCCACCGGACGTCGAGATGATCGCGACGCCCAGTCCTCCCAGGACCCGGGGCAGGTTGTCCTTCTTCGCGTAGACCCGCAGGCCGGGCTTGGAAACCCGGCGCAGGCCCGTCAGCGAACGCTCACGGCTCGGCCCGAACTTGAGCTCCACCACGAGGTTCTTTCCGACCTTGGCGTCCTCGACGCTCCAGGACTGGATGTAACCCTCCTGCTGGAGGATCTCGGCGATGTGCGCCTTGATCTTCGAGTACGGCATGGCCACGGTGTCGTGGTACGCCGAGTTCGCGTTTCGCAGACGCGTGAGCATGTCTGCGATCGGGTCGGTCATCGTCATGGCCGGTGGCCTTCCTCACCGCGGTTTCCCCAGGGGACCTTCGGTGCGGTCATGGGCGCTTGAGACAGCGCCCGGTGAATATCGACTTACTTGTACGGCTGGCACCGCGGGGGCCCGGTGAGAGACCCACCGGGCCGCGCGGAGACTACCAGCTCGACTTGGTGATGCCGGGCAGCTCGCCCCGGTGCGCCATCTCGCGGAAGCAGATGCGGCACAGGCCGAACTTCCTGTAGACGGCGCGGGGACGACCACAGCGCGAGCACCGAGTGTACGCCCGGACCTCGAACTTGGCCTTGCGAGCAGCCTTGACCTTCAGCGACGTCTTCGCCATGATCAGGCCTCCTTGAAGGGGAAACCGAGAAGCTTCAGCAGCGCCCGGCCCTGGTCGTCGGTCTTAGCGGTGGTCACGACCGTGATGTCCATACCACGCTGACGGTCGACCTTGTCCTGGTCGATCTCGTGGAACATGACCTGCTCGGTCAGACCGAAGGTGTAGTTGCCGTTGCCGTCGAACTGCTTCGGCGACAGACCGCGGAAGTCACGGATGCGGGGCAGCGCCAGCGACAGCAGACGGTCGAGGAACTCCCACATGCGGTCGCCGCGCAGCGTCACGTGGGCGCCGATCGGCATGCCCTCGCGCAGCTTGAACTGGGCGATGGACTTGCGGGCCCGCACGACGGCCGGCTTCTGGCCGGTGATGGAGGTCAGGTCACGAACGGCGCCGTCGATGAGCTTCGAGTCACGCGCGGCCTCGCCGACACCCATGTTCACCTTGATCTTGGTGATCGTGGGGATCAGCATGACGTTCTCGTACCCGAACTGCTCCTGCAGCTTCGCGATGATCTCCTCGCGGTAACGCTGCTTGAGGCGCGGGAGGGGCCTCGTCGCGACGGCCTCGGTGGTGTTGGCGGTCATCAGTTGTCCTCACCCGACTCGTCGGAGTCCGCCTTCGCCGACTCCTTCTTGGCGGGCTTCTCGTCACCCTTGAGCTTCTTGACGTTGCTCACGTGGATGGGAGCCTCCATGGTCTGCACGCCGCCGCTCTTGGCGCCACGCGGGCCCTGGTGGGTCTCCTTGGAGTGCTTCTTGATCATGTTGACGCCCTCGACGACCACGCGGTCCTCGCGCGGGTAGGCGGCGATCACACGACCCTTGGCGCCCTTGTCCTTGCCGGCGATGACGAGGACCAGGTCGCCCTTCTTGACATGCAGATTCGGCATTACAACACCTCCGGGGCGAGCGAGATGATGCGCATGAACTTCTTGTCGCGCAGCTCGCGTCCGACGGGGCCGAAGATACGCGTCCCACGAGGGTCGCCGCTGTCCTTGATGATCACGGCGGCGTTCTCGTCGAAGCGGATGTAGGAGCCGTCGGGCCGGCGGCGCTCCTTGACAGTACGGACGATGACCGCCTTGACGACGTCGCCCTTCTTCACGGTGCCGCCAGGAATGGCGTCCTTGACCGTGGCGACGATGATGTCGCCGATTCCCGCGTAGCGCCGACCCGAGCCACCGAGCACACGAATGCAAAGGACTTCCTTCGCACCCGTGTTGTCGGCGACCTTGAGTCGCGACTCCTGCTGAATCACCTATAACTCCTGTTTGTCTCGCCGGTTCTCACCCGTGTGCCGGGCAAGCCTTGCGGAACTGCTGTGGTCTTTTTCCCCCGGCGACAGCCGTACGGCCGGCCACCCGCCGGGCACTTCCCGTGCCCGGATGAGCGTCCGTGTCCGCACCACCGCCGCCGCAGGCGGAACGAGGATCGTCCCCGTTCCCTTGGACACCGTCATGGGGGGTGATCAGGTCACCCCCCACGAGGCGCGTCTTGTTACTTGGCGCGTTCGAGGATCTCGACGACCCGCCAGCGCTTGCTGGCGGACAGCGGCCGGGTCTCCATCAGGAGAACGCGGTCGCCGACGCCGCACGAGTTGGCCTCGTCGTGCGCCTTGTACTTGGTCGTCCTACGGATGACCTTGCCGTACAGGGGGTGCTTGACGCGGTCCTCGACAGCGACGACGACAGTCTTGTCCATCTTGTCACTGACCACCAGACCCTCGCGGGTCTTGCGGTAGTTACGCGCCTCGTTCGTGTTCTCAGTTGTCTCAGCCATCGACCGACTCCTTCTCGACCGTCACGATGCCAAGCTCCCGCTCGCGCATCACGGTGTAGATACGGGCGATCTCGCGGCGGACGGCGCGCAGCCGCCCGTGGCTCTCCAACTGGCCGGTCGCGGCCTGGAAGCGGAGGTTGAACAGCTCCTCCTTGGCTTCCTTCAGCTTCTGAACCAGGGTGTCCTGGTCCTCCGCTCGCAGCTCACCGGCGGTCAGGCCCTTAGCCATCACGCCTCACCCACTTCACGCTTGACGAACCGGCACTTCATCGGGAGCTTGTGCATCGCGCGACGCATGGCCTCGCGGGCCACGGGCTCGGCGACACCCGACAGCTCGAACATGACGCGACCGGGCTTGACGTTGGCGATCCACCACTCCGGCGAACCCTTACCGGAACCCATGCGGGTCTCAGCGGGCTTCTTGGTGAGGGGACGGTCCGGGAAGATGTTGATCCAGACCTTTCCGCCACGCTTGATGTGACGGGTCATGGCGATACGAGCCGACTCGATCTGGCGGTTGGTCACGTAGGAGTGCTCAATCGCCTGGATGCCGTACTCGCCGAACACGACCCTGGTGCCACCCTTGGCGGCGCCGTGACGGTCGGGCCGGTGCTGCTTGCGGTGCTTGACCCTGCGCGGGATCAGCATGGTCAGCTCCCTTCAGCACCCGGCTGCGCAGCCGGGCCGGTCTCGGGGGTGGCCTGGGAGGCCGCCTCGTTCCTGGGGCCACGGTCACCGCGGCCGGCGCCACCACGACGCGGACGGTCGCCACCGGCGCCGCCACGACGCGGACGGTCCCCACCGGGACCACCACGACGGTCGTCACGGTCGCGACGCTGCCCCGCACGGGCACCGGCGGCGGCCGCCTCGCGCTCGGCGCGGCTGGTCGGAGCCTCACCCTTGTAGATCCACACCTTCACGCCGATGCGGCCGAAGGTGGTGCGGGCCTCGTAGAGGCCGTAGTCGATGTCGGCGCGGAGCGTGTGCAGGGGCACGCGGCCCTCACGGTAGAACTCCGAACGCGACATCTCAGCGCCGCCGAGACGACCGGAGCACTGCACCCGGATGCCCTTGGCGCCGCTCTTCATGGCCGACTGCATCGCCTTGCGCATGGCGCGGCGGAAGGAGACACGGCTGGACAGCTGCTCGGCGACGCCCTGGGCGACGAGCTGAGCGTCGATCTCGGGGTTCTTGACCTCAAGGATGTTCAGCTGGACCTGCTTCTTGGTCAGCTTCTCAAGGTCACCGCGAATCCGGTCCGCCTCGGCGCCGCGGCGGCCGATGACGATGCCCGGACGGGCGGTGTGAATGTCGACCTGAACCCGGTCGGTGGTCCGCTCGATCTCCACCTTGGAGATGCCGGCCCGCTCCATGCCCTTCTTGAGCATGCGGCGGATCGCCACGTCCTCGGCGACGTACGACTTGTAGAGCTTGTCGGCATACCACCGGCTCTTGAAGTCGGTCGTGATGCCGAGGCGGAACCCGTGCGGGTTGACCTTCTGACCCACTAGCGGGTCCTCCCCTTCGGCTCGCGGGACTCCACGATCACGGTGATGTGGCTCGTCCGCTTGTTGATCCGATAGGCACGACCCTGAGCGCGGGGACGGAACCGCTTCAGCGTCGGGCCCTCGTCGACCCACGCACGGCTCACGAAGAGCGTGTCGCGGTCGAGCTTGAAGTTGTGCTCCGCGTTCGCAATGGCGCTGGACAGCACCTTGTACACGGTCTCGCTCGCCGCCTGGGGAGCGAACTGCAGCACGGCCTGCGCCTCCGAAGCGGGCAGCCCGCGAATGAGGTCCACCACACGGCGGGCCTTCATGGGCGTGTGGCGCGCGAACCGCACCTGAGCCCTGGCTTCCATCGCTTACTCCTCTTAACCTTCTGCTTCGTGTGGGACGGCCGGCATGACCTGCCGTCCTGTGAGGCGCTTACCGCCGGCTGCGGCGGTCTTCCTTGACGTGGCTGCGGAAGGTCCGCGTGGGCGCGAACTCACCGAGCTTGTGGCCGATCATCGCCTCGGTCACGAAGACCGGGACGTGCTTGCGGCCGTCGTGAACGGCGATCGTGTGCCCGATCATGTCGGGAACGATCATGGAGCGCCGCGACCACGTCTTGATGACGTTCTTGGTGCCCTTCTCGTTCTGGGCATCCACCTTCTTCTGAAGGTGGTCGTCCACGAAGGGACCCTTCTTAAGGCTACGTGGCATTTTGGCTGCTCCTACCGCTTCTTCCGCTTGGTCCGACGACGGATGATCAGCCGGTCGCTGGCCTTGTTCGCCGCACGGGTACGACCCTCGGGCTTGCCCTTCGGGTTCACGGGGTGACGACCACCAGAGGTCTTACCCTCACCACCACCGTGCGGGTGGTCGACCGGGTTCATCGCGACACCGCGGACGGTGGGGCGCTTGCCCTTCCACCGCATGCGGCCGGCCTTACCCCAGTTGATGTTCGCCTGCTCGGCGTTGCCGACCTGGCCGATGGAGGCCCGGCAGCGGACGTCGACCTGGCGCATTTCGCCGGAGGGCATACGCAGCGTGGCGTACTGCCCCTCCTTGGCGAGGAGCTGGATCTGCGCGCCGGCGGACCGGCCCAGCTTGGCGCCGCCGCCCGGACGGAGCTCCACCGCGTGGATGAAGGTACCGGTCGGGATGTTGCGCAGCGGCAGGCAGTTGCCGGGCTTGATGTCGGCCGTGGGGCCGTTCTCGATCTTGTCGCCCTGCTTCAGACCGGTCGGGCAGAGGATGTAGCGCTTCTCCCCGTCGGCGTAGTGCAGCAGCGCGATCCGGGAGGTGCGGTTGGGGTCGTACTCGATGTGAGCGACCTTGGCCGGGATCCCGTCCTTGTCATGGCGCCGGAAGTCGATGATCCGGTAGGCGCGCTTGTGGCCACCACCCTGGTGACGAGCGGTCACCCGGCCGTGGACGTTGCGCCCTCCCTTGCTGTGCAAGGGGGCAAGCAGCGACTTCTCGGGCGTGCTGCGCGTGATCTCGGCGAAGTCCGAGACACTGGCGCCGCGGCGACCCGGGGTCGTCGGCTTGAGTTTACGGATGCCCATCTTTTTCGTTCATCCTTCGTCGGTTAATCCGGTCGAATGCCCCCCGCTGTAGACGGGGGGCATTCTCCCTGTTCCTTACTTCAGCGAGCGGGTCAGCCGACCTGGCCGAAGATGTCGATACGGTCACCCTCGACCAGGCTCACGATCGCGCGCTTGGTGCTGGGGCGCTGGCCGTAACCGAACTTGGTCCGCTTGCGCTTGCCCTGGCGGTTGATGGTGTTCACACTGACCACCTTGACGCCGAAGATCTGCTCAATGGCGATCTTCACCTGCGTCTTGTTGGCGGTCTTCCGCACCAGGAACGTGTACTTGTTGTTCTCGTCGATCAGGCCGTAGCTCTTCTCGGAGACGATCGGCTTGATGATGATGTCACGCGGGTCGGCGATCTTCTCCATCAGGCGTCTTCCTTCCCGCTCTGGCTCAGGCGCGCGACGACCTGGTCGTACGCCTCCTGAGTGAAGACGACGTCGTCGTAGCAGAGCACGTCGTAGGTGTTCAGCTGCCCGGCGTCCAGCAGGTGGACCTCCGGAGCGTTGCGCAGGCTCAGCCAGGTGAGCTCGTCGCCCTCGTCGACGACGACCAGGACGCTGCGGGCCTGCGTGACCTTGCGCAGCGCCTCAAGCGCCACCTTGGTCTTGGGGGTCTCCCCGGTGACCAGCGAGCTGACCACGTGGACACGACCGCCGGTGGCCCGGTCGGACAGGGCGCCACGCAGGGCGGCGGCCTTCATCTTCTTGGGCGTCCGCTGGCTGTAGTCCCTCGGGACCGGACCGTGGACGGTGCCACCGCCGGTGAACTGCGGAGCGCGGGTCGAACCCTGACGGGCGCGGCCGGTGCCCTTCTGACGGTACGGCTTCTTGCCGCCACCGCTGACCTCACCACGGGTCTTGGCCTTGTGCGTGCCCTGCCGGCGAGCGGCGAGCTGGGCCACGACGACCTGGTGGATCAGCGGAACGTTGACCTTGGCGCCGAAGACGTCGCCGGGGAGGTCGACCGTACCGGACTTCGCGCCGCTCGCGTCGAGGACGTCAATGGTGCTCACTTGGCAGCCCCCTTCTTGGCAGCGGTGCGGAGGAGAACCAGGCTGCCGTTGGCGCCGGGGATCGCACCCTTGATCAGGATGAGGCCCTTCTCGGCGTCCACGGCGTGAACCTTGAGGCTCTGGATGGTGGTGCGGACGTTACCCATCCGACCGGCCATGCGCAGGCCCTTGAAAACGCGGCCCGGGGTGGCGCAGCCGCCGATGGAACCCGGCGAACGGTGCTTGCGCTGGGTACCGTGCGAGGCGCCCAGACCCTTGAAGCCGTGACGCTTCATGACACCGGCGTAGCCCTTACCCTTGCTCTTGCCCGTCACATCGACGAACTGGCCCGCCTCGAAGGTGTCGGCCAGAACCTCCTGGCCCAGGGTGTAGTCACTCGCGTCGTCGGTACGGATCTCCGTGAAGTAACGACGCGGGGTGATGTCGTGCTTGCGCAGGTAGTCGCCGAGCGGCTTGTTGACCTTCCGCGGGTCGACCTGCCCGAAACCGAGCTGTACGGCGGAGTAGCCGTCCTTCTCGGGCGTGCGGACACGGGTCACGACGCACGGACCGGCCTCAACGACGGTCACCGGGACCATCCGGTTGTCCGCGTCGAAGACCTGGGTCATGCCGAGCTTCTTGCCCAGGACGCCCTTGATCTGCTTAGCCATGTCAGTGCGTTCCCTCAGAGCTTGATCGAGATGTCAACGCCGGCGGGGAGGTCGAGTCGCATGAGCGAGTCGACCGTCTTCGGCGTCGGGTCGATGATGTCAATCAGCCGCTTGTGCGTACGCATCTCAAAGTGCTCGCGGCTGTCCTTGTACTTGTGCGGCGAGCGGATGACGCAGTACACGTTCTTCTCGGTCGGCAGCGGCACCGGGCCCGCGACCTTAGCGCCAGTCCGCGTGACCGTCTCGACGATCTTCTTGGCCGAGCTGTCGATGACCTCGTGGTCATAGGCCTTGAGCCGAATGCGGATCTTCTGTCCCGCCATAATGGCCTCGGTGTCCTTCGCTGTCGTCTGAAAAAGTTGCGTGCGGCCTGTTGCCGCTAAATGTGTCCCACGGAGCAGACGCAGATGATCTGCGCTTTCTTCCGTGATCTGGCGGTTAGTTCGGTCACGGTGCGGCCGAACCAACTGCGAGATCACGGTTCTCGTGGGGCGTGAGACGCGGGCCGTACGGCACGAGCCTCCTCGTGGCGCGGCGGCCGACCCTGGGATGAGGGCCGACCGCCACTCCGCGATCGAACTACTTGATGATCTTGGTAACGCGACCCGCACCGACGGTGCGGCCACCCTCGCGGATGGCGAACTTGAGACCGTCCTCCATGGCGATGGGCTGGATGAGCTGGACGCTCATCTCAGTGTTGTCGCCAGGCATGACCATCTCGGTGCCCTCGGGCAGGTTGACAACACCGGTCACGTCAGTCGTACGGAAGTAGAACTGCGGACGGTAGTTGTTGAAGAACGGCGTGTGGCGGCCGCCCTCGTCCTTGCTCAGGATGTAGACCTGGGCCTCGAACTCGGTGTGCGGGGTCGTGGTGCCCGGCTTGATGATGCACTGGCCGCGCTCAACGTCCTCGCGCTTGATGCCACGCAGGAGCAGACCGACGTTGTCACCGGCCTGGCCCTCGTCGAGGAGCTTGCGGAACATCTCGACACCGGTGACCGTGGTGGTGGTCTTGGTGTCCTTGATGCCGATGATGTCAACGGTCTCGTTGACCTTGATGATGCCGCGCTCGATACGGCCGGTGACGACGGTGCCGCGACCGGTGATCGAGAAGACGTCCTCGATCGGCATGAGGAACGGCTTGTCGGTCTCACGCTGCGGCTGCGGGACGTTCTCGTCCACCGCGGTCATGAGCTCGATGATGCTGTCGCCCCACTTCTCGTCGCCCTCCAGCGCCTTGAGCGCGGAGACGCGAACGACCGGCAGGTCGTCGCCGGGGAACTCCTGGGCCGAGAGAAGCTCACGGACCTCAAGCTCGACGAGCTCCAGGATCTCCTCGTCGTCCACCATGTCGGCCTTGTTCAGGGCGACAACGATGTAGGGAACGCCGACCTGGCGGGCCAGGAGGACGTGCTCCTTCGTCTGCGGCATCGGACCGTCGGTGGCGGCGACCACGAGGATCGCGCCGTCCATCTGAGCCGCACCGGTGATCATGTTCTTCACGTAGTCGGCGTGACCGGGGCAGTCCACGTGGGCGTAGTGACGCTGCTCGGTCTGGTACTCGACGTGCGCGATGGAGATCGTGATACCACGAGCCTTCTCCTCCGGCGCCTTGTCGATCTTGTCGAACGGGGTCGCCTCGTTGAGGTTCGGGTAACGCTCGTGGAGCACCTTGGTGATCGCCGCGGTCAGAGTGGTCTTGCCGTGGTCGATGTGCCCAATGGTGCCGATGTTTACGTGCGGCTTGGTCCGCTCGAACTTGGCCTTGGCCACTGCTCTGTCTCCTTAGAGATTCTGACTTGACTTGCGTCTTTTCACTCGGGTTCGGGTGGCGCGTCCCCGAGGGGACCCGCCGATGAGAACCTCGCCCGCACGCCCCGGTGGCGGTTGGCGATCCTCTCGCCCTCCGTCACCGACGGCGGATACCGGGCTTACTCGCCCCGTACCTTCGCGACGATCTCCTTGGCGATGTGCGCAGGCACTTCCGCATAGGAGTCGAACTGCATGCTGTAGCTCGCGCGTCCCTGCGTCTTGCTACGGAGGTCACCCACGTAGCCGAACATCTCAGAGAGCGGCACGAGCGCGCTGACGACACGGTTGCCACCGCGCTCGTCCATCGCCTGGATCTGCCCGCGGCGACCGTTGAGGTCACCGATGACGTCACCCATGTAGTCCTCGGGCGTGGTGACCTCAACGGCCATCATCGGCTCCAGGATTACGGCGTCCGCCTTGCGCGCGGCCTCCTTGAAGGCCATCGAGCCGGCGATCTTGAAGGCCATTTCGGACGAGTCAACCTCGTGGTAGGCACCGTCCTGCAGGGTGACCTTGACCCCGACCATGGGGTAGCCGGCGAGAACACCGAACTCGGCGGCCTCCTGGGCGCCCGCGTCGACCGAGGGGATGTACTCCCTCGGGATACGGCCACCGGAGACCTTGTTCTCGAACTCGTAGCCGTCGTTGCCCTCGCCCAGCGGCTCGATGTCGATGATGACCTTCGCGAACTGACCCGATCCACCGGTCTGCTTCTTGTGGACGTAGTCGACCTTCTCCACCTTGCGGCGGATGGTCTCGCGGTAGGCCACCTGCGGGCGACCGACGTTGGCCTCGACCTTGAACTCACGGCGCATCCGGTCGACGAGGATCTCCAGGTGGAGCTCGCCCATACCCCAGATGACCGTCTGGCCGGTCTCCTCGTCACGACGGACCTGGAAGGACGGGTCCTCCTCGGCCAGACGCTGGATCGCGGTGCCCAGCTTCTCCTGGTCGCCCTTGGTCTTGGGCTCGATCGCGACGTTGATGACCGGAGCCGGGAAGTTCATCGACTCCAGGACGACCGGCTTGGCCGGGTCGGCCAGGGTGTCACCGGTGGTGGTGTCCTTCAGACCCATGACGGCGACGATCTGACCGGCGTGCGCCGACGAGCGCTCCTCGCGCTTGTTGGCGTGCATCTGGTAGATCTTGCCGATCCGCTCCTTGCGGCCCTTCACCGAGTTGACCACCGCGGTGCCGGTCTCGAGCGTGCCCGAGTAGATGCGGATGTAGGTGAGACGGCCCAGGTGCTGGTCGCTCATGATCTTGAAGGCCAGCGCGGCGAACGGCTCGTTCACATCCGCGTGGCGCTCGACGACCTCTTCCTCGTTGCCGACCGCGTGGCCCTTGAAGGCCGGGATGTCGGTCGGGGCGGGGAGGTAGGCGACGATCGCGTCGAGGAGGGGCTGAACGCCCTTGTTCTTGAACGCGGTGCCGGTCAGAACCGGGTTGATGGCGCTGGCCAGCGTCGCGCGGCGGATGGCCGCGACCAGCTGCTCCTCGGTGGGCTCGACGCCCTCAAGGAAGAGCTCCATCAGCTCGTCGTCGTTCTCGGCGACGGTCTCGACGAGCTTGTCACGCCACTCGCGGGCCGCCTCGGCGTGCTCGGCCGGGATGTCCACGATCTCGTACATCTCGCCCTTGGCCGCCTCGGCGCTCCAGAGCAGGCCCTTCATCTTCACCAGGTCGATGACGCCCTTGAAGTCGGCCTCGACGCCCCAGGGAAGCTGGACGACCGCGGGGGTCGCGTGCAGACGGCTGACCATCATGTCGACGCAGCGGTGGAACTCCGCGCCGACACGGTCCATCTTGTTGACGAAGCAGATGCGGGGCACGCCGTAACGGTCGGCCTGACGCCAGACCGTCTCGGACTGGGGCTCCACACCGGCGACGCCGTCGAACACGGCGACGGCACCGTCGAGGACGCGGAGCGAGCGCTCCACCTCGATCGTGAAGTCCACGTGACCCGGGGTGTCGATGATGTTGATCGTGTGGCCGAGCCACTCGCAGGTCGTAGCAGCGGAGGTGATGGTGATACCACGCTCCTGCTCCTGCTCCATCCAGTCCATCGTGGCTGCGCCCTCGTGGACCTCACCGAGCTTGTAGTTGATGCCGGTGTAGAACAGGATGCGCTCGGTCGTCGTGGTCTTGCCCGCGTCGATGTGGGCCATGATGCCGATGTTTCGGACCTTGGCCAGGTCAAGAGCGGTCGTGGTGGCCACTTCTCTCGCGTCCTCGTCGTCTCGTCGAACCCGCTGTTACCAGCGGTAGTGGGCGAAGGCCTTGTTGGACTCGGCCATCTTGTGGGTGTCCTCGCGCTTCTTGACGCTGGCGCCGAGGCCGTTGCTGGCGTCGAGCAGCTCGTTCATGAGGCGCTCGGTCATGGTCTTCTCGCGGCGGGCGCGGGAGTACTGCACCAGCCAGCGCAGGGCCAGGGTGGTGCTGCGCGCGGCGCGCACCTCGACCGGAACCTGGTAGGTCGCGCCACCGACACGGCGGCTGCGGACCTCAAGGGTCGGCTTGACGTTGTCCAGAGCCCGCTTCAGGGTGACGACCGGGTCGTTGCCCGTCTTCTCCCTGGCACCCTCAAGGGCGCCGTACACGATGGACTGAGCGATGGAGCGCTTGCCGTCCAGGAGCACCTTGTTGATGAGGGCGGTGACCAGGGGCGAGTTGTGGACCGGGTCAGCCATGAGCTGACGACGGCCAGGAGAACCCTTGCGAGGCATTCTTACTTCTCCTTCTTCGCGCCGTAACGGCTACGGGCCTGCTTACGGTTACGAACACCCTGGGTGTCCAGCGAACCACGGATGATCTTGTAGCGAACACCCGGCAGGTCCTTCACACGACCGCCACGCACGAGCACGATGGAGTGCTCCTGAAGGTTGTGTCCCACACCGGGGATGTAGGCCGTGACCTCGATGCCGTTGGTGAGCCGGACACGCGCGACCTTACGGAGCGCCGAGTTCGGCTTCTTGGGGGTCGTGGTGTAAACGCGCATGCAGGTGCCGCGTCGCTGAGGGCTGGCCTTGAGCGCCGGGGTCTTGGTCTTGGTGACCTTGTCCTGGCGGCCCTTGCGGACCAGCTGCTGAATCGTAGGCACCGCGTCTCCGTTCGTGCTTGCCGGTGATTCGAATGTCGTTGCTTTTGCAGGCACTGCCGGTGTCATGACCTGCGGTTTTTCCATCCACTCCGACCCACGCGCTCGGGCGTGTCGCGCACTTGTCGCGCCACTTCCCGAGGAGGGCCGCTCCGGTGGAGGAAGCCATACGGCGCCTCTGTCAACTCCCAGACGGGAGACCTATCGACGCGCACGCATGAGAGCCCATGAAGCCACGGGCACGAACGGAAAGACTACCTAGTCCAACGCAACACGTCAAAACGGTTGCGCCCTCCGGTCGCCGTTGCGAGCGCCCGTGTTCGTGTCGCGACTCCGCAGCCGATTTCCAGCCGGCCGCTGTCGGGTCCAGGCCACAGTTTACCCACCTTCAAGGACTCCTCCGGCCGTTCCGGTTACGAGCTCGTGGCTTTCCGGGCAACGTTCCGGTCAAAAAGCATCCGGACGCGACGGCGCCCGGTCCCCCTTTCGGAGAACCGGGCGCCGTCGTCGATCCGTTGCCTACCGGCTAGCGGTTGTACTGACCGAAGTCGTACTCCTCCAGCGGTACGGCCTCACCCGAGCCGGAGCCGAAGGTGTAGTCGGCCGCGGAGCCGTCGTAACCGCCGACGGTGTACATCGCGGCCTTGGCCTCCTCGGTCGGCTCGACCCGGATGTTGCGGTACTGCGGCATGCCGGTACCGGCCGGGATGAGCTTTCCGATGATGACGTTCTCCTTGAGGCCGAGCAGCGAGTCCGACTTGGCGTGGATCGCCGCGTCGGTGAGCACTCGCGTCGTCTCCTGGAAGGACGCCGCCGACAGCCAGGACTCGGTGGCCAGCGACGCCTTGGTGATACCCATCAGCACCGGACGACCGGAGGCCGGGGTACCGCCCTCGGCGACGCACTCGCGGTTGACCCGCTCGAAGCGCGGCCGCTCGACGAGCTCGCCGGGCAGCATGTCGGAGTCACCCGACTCAAGCACGTTCACGCGCTTGAGCATCTGCCTGACGATGATCTCGATGTGCTTGTCGTGGATCGACACACCCTGCGAGCGGTACACCTGCTGGACCTCGGCCACCAGGTGCAGCTGCACGGCCCGGGGGCCGAGGATGCGCAGCACCTCGTTGGGGTTGACGGCACCGGCGATCAGCTGCTGGCCGACCTTGACGTGCTGTCCCTCGGAGACCAGCATGCGCGAGCGCATCGACACCGGGTAGGCGATCTCGTCCGAACCGTCGTCCGGGACGATCACGATCTTCCGGGTCTTGTCGGTCTCGTCGATGCGGACCCGACCCTCGGCCTCGCTGATCGGGGCGACGCCCTTGGGGACGCGCGCCTCGAAGAGCTCCTGGACACGGGGCAGACCGTGGGTGATGTCCGCACCGGCCACACCACCGGTGTGGAAGGTACGCATCGTCAGCTGGGTGCCGGGCTCACCGATCGACTGGGCGGCGATGATGCCGACCGCCTCGCCGACGTCCACGAGCTTGCCGGTGGCCAGCGAACGGCCGTAGCAGGTGGCGCAGACACCGATCTTGGCCTCGCAGACGAGAGCGCTGCGGGTCCTGACGGTCTCGATACCGGCCTCGACCAGCGCGCTGACCTGGGCGTCGCCGATGTCGACGCCCGCGTTCGCGATGATCTTGCCGTCCACCTCGACGTCCTCGGCCAGGATGCGGCCGTGCACGTTGCTCTCGGCGTTCTCAGCCTTGACCAGGTTGCCCTGGGCGTCGCGCTCGCCGACGTTCAGCGGGACCGCGCGGTCGGTGCCGCAGTCGATCTCGCGAACGATGACGTCCTGCGCGACGTCCACCAGACGACGGGTCAGGTAACCCGAGTCGGCGGTCCGCAGCGCGGTGTCGGCCAGACCCTTTCGCTGTCCGTGGGTGGAGATGAAGTACTCCAGCACCGACAGGCCCTCACGGAAGGAGGCCTTGATCGGACGCGGGATCGTCTCACCCTTGGTGTTGGACACCAGACCACGGATGCCGGAGATCTGACGGACCTGCATCAGGTTTCCTCGGGCGCCCGACTGGACCATCATCCAGACCGGGTTGGTCTTCGGGAACGCCTTCTGCATGTCGTCGGTCACGTCACTGGTCGCGTGCGTCCAGATCTCGATGAGCTCCTGACGGCGCTCCTCGTCGGTGATGAGACCGCGCTCGTACTCACGCTGGACCTTGTCGGCCCTGCGCTCGTACGTCTCCATGATCGTGGACTTGTTCGGCGGCGCGATGACGTCCTCGATGGAGATCGTCACACCGGCCCTGGTCGCCCAGTAGAAGCCCGCGTCCTTGAGCGCGTCGAGCGCCGCGGCGACCTCGACCTTCGGGTACTTCTCCGCCAGCTCGTTGACGATCGCGGACAGCTGCTTCTTGCCGACCTGCGAGTTGACGTAAGGGTAGTTCGCGGGCAGCGTCTGGTTGAACAGGCAGCGGCCCAGCGTGGTCTCCAGCCGGTACGGCTCGTTCGGCTCCCAGCCCTCGGGGGCGGCCCAACCGCGAGGCGGCGGGACGTCACCCTTCATCCGGATCTGGATCTTGGCCTGGATGTCCAGCTCGCGCCGGTCGAAGGCCATGAGCGCCTCGGAGACCGAGCCGAAGACCCGGCCGTGTCCCGGAGCGTCCTCGTCGTCGTCCTTGATGGTGGTCAGGGAGTACAGACCGATGATCATGTCCTGGGTGGGCATGGTCACCGGCTTGCCGTCGGCCGGCTTCAGGATGTTGTTGGTGGACAGCATCAGGATGCGGGCCTCTGCCTGCGCCTCCGCGGACAGCGGCAGGTGCACGGCCATCTGGTCACCGTCGAAGTCCGCGTTGAACGCGGTGCAGACGAGCGGGTGGATCTGGATGGCCTTGCCCTCGACCAGCTGCGGCTCGAAGGCCTGGATGCCCAGGCGGTGCAGCGTCGGCGCGCGGTTGAGCAGCACGGGGTGCTCGGTGATGACCTCTTCGAGGACGTCCCACACGACCGGGCGCGCACGCTCGACCATCCGCTTGGCTGACTTGATGTTCTGCGCGTGGTTCAGGTCGACCAGACGCTTCATCACGAACGGCTTGAACAGCTCCAGCGCCATCTGCTTGGGCAGACCGCACTGGTGCAGCTTCAGCTGCGGACCGACGACGATGACCGAACGGCCGGAGTAGTCGACACGCTTGCCCAGCAGGTTCTGACGGAAACGACCCTGCTTGCCCTTCAGCATGTCACTGAGGGACTTCAGCGGGCGGTTGCCGGGACCGGTGACCGGACGGCCGCGACGGCCGTTGTCGAACAGCGCGTCGACGGCCTCCTGGAGCATCCGCTTCTCGTTGTTCACGATGATCTCGGGGGCGCCGAGGTCAAGAAGACGCTTGAGGCGGTTGTTCCGGTTGATCACACGGCGGTACAGGTCGTTCAGGTCCGAGGTCGCGAACCGGCCACCGTCGAGCTGCACCATGGGGCGCAGGTCCGGCGGGATGACCGGGATGCAGTCCAGCACCATGCCGTTGGGCGAGTTGCGGGTGTTCAGGAACGCGGAGACGACCTTGAGGCGCTTGAGCGCGCGGGCCTTCTTCTGGCCCTTGCCGCTGCGGATCGTCTCGCGGAGGTTCTCGGCCTCAAGTTCGAGGTCGAAGTTGGTCAGGCGCTCCTGGATGGCCTGGGCGCCCATGCCACCGCGGAAGTAGCGGCCGAAACGGTCGCGCATCTCGCGGTAGAGCAGCTCGTCGCCCTCAAGGTCCTGGACCTTGAGGTTCTTGAAGCGGCTCCAGACCTCGTCGAGACGGTCCAGCTCACGCTGGGCCCGGTCGCGAAGCTGGCGCATCTCGCGCTCGGCGCCCTCACGGACCTTGCGGCGCTGGTCGCCCTTGGCGCCCGCGGCCTCAAGCTCGGTCAGGTCGCCTTCGAGCTTCTTCTGCCTGGCCTCGACGTCGGCGTCACGACGCTGCTCGACGTGCTGGCGCTCGACCGAGATCTTCGCCTCCAGCGACGGCAGGTCGCGGTCGCGCATCTCCTTGTCGACATGCGTGATCATGTAGGCCGCGAAGTAGATGACCTTCTCCAGGTCCTTCGGGGCCAGGTCGAGCAGGTATCCCAGACGGGACGGGACGCCCTTGAAGTACCAGATGTGCGTGACGGGCGCGGCCAGCTCGATGTGGCCCATCCGCTCACGACGCACCTTGGCACGGGTGACCTCGACGCCACACCGCTCACAGATGATGCCCTTGAAGCGCACGCGCTTGTACTTGCCGCAGTAGCACTCCCAGTCCCGGGTCGGACCGAAGATCTTCTCGCAGAAGAGTCCGTCCTTCTCGGGCTTGAGGGTCCGGTAGTTGATGGTCTCGGGCTTCTTGACCTCACCGTGCGACCACTGGCGGATGTCGTCAGCCGTCGCGAGGCCGATCCGAAGCTCGTCGAAGAAGTTGACGTCCAGCATGTGTTGTTCCCCTCCTCAGCTTCTAGATCAGACCTCTTCGACGCTGCTCGGCTCGCGCCGGGACAGGTCGATGCCGAGCTCTTCGGCGGCGCGGAAGACGTCCTCGTCGGTGTCGCGCATCTCGATGGACATGCCGTCGCTGGAGAGCACCTCGACGTTCAGGCACAGCGACTGCATTTCCTTGATGAGGACCTTGAAGGACTCCGGGATGCCCGGCTCGGGGATGTTCTCGCCCTTGACGATCGCCTCGTAGACCTTCACCCGGCCCAGCACGTCGTCCGACTTGATCGTCAGCAGCTCCTGGAGGGCGTAGGCGGCGCCGTAGGCCTCCAGCGCCCACACCTCCATCTCACCGAACCGCTGACCGCCGAACTGCGCCTTACCACCCAGCGGCTGCTGCGTGATCATCGAGTACGGGCCCGTCGACCGAGCGTGGATCTTGTCGTCGACCAGGTGCAGCAGCTTCAGGATGTAGATGTAACCCACCGAGATCGGGTGCGGGAACGGCTCCCCCGAACGCCCGTCGAACAGGCGGGCCTTGCCGTTCGGGCCGACCATACGGCCGCCGTCCCTGTTGACCAGGGTGTTGTCGAGCAGGCCGACGATCTCTTCCTCGTGGGCGCCGTCGAAGACCGGGGTGGCCATGTTGGTGCGGGGCTCGACCTCGGCGAAGCCCTTGTCACGCAGCCGCTCGGCCCAGGCCTCCTGCACGCCGGAGATGTCCCAGCCGCGGGCGGCGATCCACCCCAGATGGGTCTCCAGCACCTGGCCGACGTTCATCCGGCCCGGCACGCCGAGCGGGTTGAGGATGATGTCGACCGGGGTGCCGTCCTCCAGGAACGGCATGTCCTCCACCGGCAGGATCTTGGAGATGACGCCCTTGTTGCCGTGACGGCCGGCGAGCTTGTCACCGTCGGTGATCTTGCGCTTCTGCGCCACGTACACGCGCACCAGCTCGTTGACGCCCGGCGGCAGCTCGTCGCCCTCCTCACGGGAGAAGACACGCACGCCGATGACCTTGCCCTGCTCGCCGTGCGGGACCTTCAGCGAGGTGTCACGCACCTCACGGGCCTTCTCCCCGAAGATCGCCCGCAGCAGCCGCTCCTCCGGCGTCAGCTCGGTCTCCCCCTTCGGGGTGACCTTGCCGACCAGGATGTCGCC
>NZ_JBITMT010000003.1:0-284768 GCF_044466505.1 Streptosporangium sp. NPDC049376
AGCAGTGCCACCGTCTCCTCCACATACCGCCACGCGGTCGCCGTCGACACCCCGAAACCGGCTCCGAGCTCGGTGAACGTCTCGCCCTTGCGCAGTAGACCAGCACCAGCAGCGCCTGCTGCCCTGGGTTGAGCAGCCGCCAGGCCGATCCGATCGCCTTACGGTGCTGGCGGGTCACCCCGGCGACGTACTTCAGCGTCTGAGACGACAAATCGACGGCGGCACGATAGAAAAGCATCCGGAGCCCCTGGTTGTGATGGATCTGGTTGTGGTGATCAATCCATCTACCAGGGGTTTCTTACGTCGTCAGACGAACAGCAGACACGCGATCATGCTGTGACCAGCAGCCCGCCGCCAGGGGATGAAAAAGCTTCAGTGACTATCTAAACGACATTGAGGTGAACAGGGCCGACACCAAGGCGTCGATTCTGCTGGGGGCCATCGGTATCGCGGTCAGCGGTGTGGTCGGCGACATGGTGAACGGCGTCGTGAACGGGTCGTGGGGGGCCTCCTGGCCGTGGTTGCGCTGGACCGCGGCGGGGGCGGCCTTCCTGTCGGTCACGATGCTGTTGATGGCCCTGTATCCGAGGCGGATCGGGTTGCGCCGCCCGTTCGTCAACGCCTACTTCGGGGACGTGGTCGCGCACTCCGGCCCCGAGGCTCTGCGCGCCTCGCTCGAAGGGCCGTCCCCCGACGAGCTGGGACGGCTCACCGACCAGATCCACACGATCAGCCATATCGTCTCCACGAAGTACCGGTTGATCCAGCTCGCCCTGTGGTGCCTGGCCGTCTCGGTGCTGAGCGGCGTCCTGACCGTCGTCACGGCCACACTTTGAACCCCACACCCCGGGCCGGTAATGGTTAGGATCAGAGGGATATGCCCTGTGCTGGGGGAGACCCGAGGGGGGACGGTGACCGAGCACACGCCTCAGGAACACCGTCCACGTGGCTCTTTCGTGGCCGCCGCGGCGGCGCTGTCCCGGCTGGGGCGGCTGCGTGACCTGCCGGTCATCCTCACACTGGCGTGGGTCGGCTGGCTGGCCATCCCGTGGCCGTCCAGCGGCCTGACCCAGGCCAGGGGCCTGACCACCGGCGTCCAGGACATGGACGCCCCCGCCGCCCCCGCCGTACGGCCCGCAGCCGCGGGGACGGCGTGGACCCTCGCCGCCGCGCCCGCCGCGCCTCCGCCGACGCTGGTCAAACCACCGTCACCGGTCCCGCCCTGCGCCGAGGAGCCCGGGGCCGAGGGAGACCTGGCCCGGCTGATCGCCGGGGAGCGGGCACGCATCGCCGGAGAGGTGCACGACGCGGCGGGGCACGGCCTGGCGACCATCGCCATGCAGGCCGGGCTCGCCCTGCTGATGTTCGACGAACACCCCGACCAGGTCCGCGAGTCGCTTGAGGCGATCCGCGCGACCAGCACACGGGCGCTCGGACAGCTCCGCTCCGCACTCGACCTCGTCGAGTCGGGGCCCTCCGGTCACGACCTGTCGGAGTTGTTCGCCGGGGTGCGGGCCGCGGGGCTCGCCGTCACGGTCGAGCCCGCCAGGCCGTACGTCCCGCCGCAGCTTGAGGACGTGGTCTACCGGGTGGTGCGTGAGTCGCTGACCAACGTGCTGCGCCACGCCGGTCCCACCCAGGCCGTCGTCAGGATCGCGCACGACCGGGACGGCCTGCGCGTCGAGGTCCTCGACCGGGGTTCCGGTACGGCGGGCACGCCCGTCGAGGGGCGCGGGCTGACCGGGATGCGGGCCAGGGTGGTCCGGGCCGGTGGCTCGTTCGAGGCCGGCCCCCGGGAGGACGGCGGCTTCCACGTCACGGCCCACTTCCCGCAGGGGACGGACGCCACCAAGGCCGACTTCCCGGTGGAGGCGAACACCTCCAAAGCCGACTTCCCATCCGAAGCCGGTCTTTCGTCCGAAGCCGGTCTTCCATCTGGAGTCGGCCTTTCGCCCGAGGGCGATCTCCCGTCCGCGACCGGCCTCCCGCCCAGGGTCGTATGAACGAGCGCGTGGGCACGGCGCCGATCCGGGTGGCGCTCGCCGACGACCAGGCCGTCGTACGGATGGGGCTGCGGGCGCTCGTCGAGCGCGAACCCGACCTGGAGTTCGCCGGGGAGGCCGCCGACGGCGCCGGGGCGCTGCGGCTGCTCGGTGAGACGCGTCCCGACGTGCTCCTGCTGGACATCCGGATGCCGGGCATGGACGGCCTCGAAACGCTGCGGGCCATCGCCGCCGACCCCGGGCTGGCCGCTACCAGGGTGGTCGTCGTCACGACCTTCGAGGTCGACACCTACGTCTTCGCCGCGCTCCAGGCGGGTGCCAGCGGGTTCGTCCTCAAGGACAGCGCGCCCGAGGAGCTGACCCGCGCCATCAGGGTCGTCGCCTCGGGAGAGGCCCTGCTGTCCCCCTCGGTCACCAGGAAGGTCATCGGCCTGTTCGGCCGGCACGACGCCGCCCCGGTCGAGGGGATCGACACCCTCACCCCGAGGGAACGCGAGATGGTCGCCTGGGTCGCCACCGGCCGGTCGAACGACGAGATCGCCGCCGAACTGGTCATCAGCCCGGAGACCGTCCGCACCCATGTCAGCCGCGCCATGGTCAAGCTGCGCGCCAGGGACCGCGCGCAGCTCGTCGTCTTCGCGGTCAGGTCCGGACTGGCGTCCCCCTGAGGTCCTTGAGGAAGCCCCGGTAGGCGCGCTGTTCGAGCTGCGCCTCGATCTGTTTGACCGTCTCAAGGCCGACACCGACCATGATGAGCAGGGTCGTCCCGCCGAACGGGAAGTTCTGCTGGGTCCCCGGGTCGCGCAGCAGTACGAACGCGACGATCGGGATCAGCGACAGCACGGCCAGGTAGGCGGCGCCGGGCGTGGTCAGCCGCGACAGCACGAACGCCAGATAGTCCGCGGTCGGCCGTCCGGGACGGATGCCGGGCACGAACCCGGAGTAACGCTTCATGTTGTCGGCCACCTCGACCGGGTCGAAGGTGACCGCGACGTAGAAGTAGGTGAAGGCCACGGTCAGCAGCAGGTAGGCCGTCACGTAGACGGGGTGGTCGCCGGAGGTGAGATAGCGCTCGATCCAGGCCGCGACGGGCCCCGTGCCGCCGGTGAACTGCGCCACCAGCTGCGGCAGGAACAGCAGCGACGAGGTGAAGATGACGGGGGTGATCCCGGCCTGGTTGACCTTGAGCGGCAGGTAGGTCAAGGTCCCGCCGTACATCCTGCGGCCGACCGCCCGCTTGGCGTACTGGACCGGGACGCGCCGCTGCGCCTGCTCGACGAACACCACGGCGGCGACCAGGACGATCCCGGCGGCCAGCATCGTGACCAGCGCGAACGGGTTGAGCACGAAGATGTTCGACAGGTAGGACGGGAAGACGGCGACCACCTGCGTGAAGATCAGGATGGACATGCCGTTCCCGATCCCCCGTTCGGTGACCAGCTCACCCAGCCACATGATCATGGACGCCCCCGCGACCAGCGTGACCACGATCACCATCGTTGTCAGCATCCCCTGGTCCCGCAGGAGCTGCCGCCCGCAGGTGGGGAAGATCCGGCCCGTACGGGCCAGCGAGACGACGGTCGAGGCGTCCAGTACGGCGAGCGCGATCGTCAGGTACCGGGTGTACTGGGTGATCTTCGTCTGCCCCTGCTGCCCCTCCTTCTTGAGCGCCTGCAGCCGGGGAACCGTCAGCGTGAGCAGCTGGATCACGATCGCGGCGACGATCGACGGCATGATTCCCAGCGCGAAGACCGACAGCTTCAGCATCGCCCCGCCGCTGAACAGCTGCACCGCGTCCAGGATCCCGCCCCGGGCACCGCTCAGGCAGGAGCGCACCGCGTCCACGTCCACCCCCGGCGCCGGGAGGATCTGCCCGAACCGGAACAGCGCGATGATCGCCAGCGTGAACAGGATCTTCTTCCTGAGTTCCGGCACACGGAAGGCTCGGATGAGGAGGGTCGGCATGCGCCGAGTCTTCCTCCGGGGCCCTCGGCCGGGCATCCGCCCACCGGAGGCTTCGCCGTACGCGAATCCGCGTATGCCGGACCGAGAGAGGTCTGAGTGCGGAAATCAGCGGTGGAGACGATCGGGGGAGGCCATCGCAAACAGTGGCCGGTCATCTGCGATGGCATCGGCCGCGACCGGGAGAACACCCGCCGCGCCCGCGAGACCTGACGGTCACAGCCGCACGAGGAACCCGTCCACGACGAGCGTGCGGGCCAACTCGATCTGCTTCGCCTCGGACAGCTCCGGCAGATCGCGCACCTCGAACGGCTCGGTGCTCCTCGACAGGAACAGCATCGCGGCCCGATGGTCCGCGTCGGCGCTCACCAGCGACTGCGCGAACTGTAGCGCGACGCCGTCCGCCATCATCAGTACACGTGAGTAGAGCGGCTGATATCTGACCAAACGGGTCCGTCCGTCGATCCGGGGAGCCTCGACGGCGTTGGGGACCAACTGCCCGACGGGCCGGCATCGGCCACGCCGAACCAGGGCGTCCCCCAGAGCCCCGAAACCTTCGGCCATGACGGCCGGGTCCTCGATGGCCCTGGCCACGTCGCGCAGGAGGTCGTCGAGGCTCGCACGGACGCCCACGTCGTCAACGTGCCGCGGTGGCAACTGGGCGAGGACGCGGTCGTCCCGGTAACTCAGCGCCTCAAGTGCCTCGGTGACGAGCTTCAGCACGGTCGGTGCGTGGATCCCGACGGTCAGGTGGATGGACGGCTCGGCGTTGGCTGTGGCGGCGTGGACGCGGCCGCGCGGGAGGTACAGCGCGTCCCCCGCGTTCAGCCGCAGGACGGCCGGCGCCGGGAGGTCGGACACGACGACCTTCTCCCGGCGTCGCATCTTGTGCGGCGGCACGTCGGCGTCGTCGTGGACGTGCCAGGTTTTGGATCCCTGGACCTGGAGGACCAGCACGTCGTGGTCGTCGTAATGAGGGAGGAAGCCTCGCGATCCGGGCGGCGTGATGTAGGCGTTGACCTGTGTCTCGAAGTTCAGCTCGACCTCAAGACTGTGGGCCAGTGAGGCGACGGTGGGCACGTGACGCTCGACGCCGTTGATGACGATCGTGTGGCCGTCTGCGAAGTCGTTGCGGATCCGGACGAGGTCAATGGTGCCGTCGGCGAACCTGTAGGAGTCGGGGCTCCTGCGGTCGTTCTCCCGCACGACCGTCACAGTCGACGGTTCCGGCCGGACGATCTCCAGGACGTCCTCGACGGCTGCCGGGTCGAACAGGCTGTCGAAGTAGTCTTCGCGGTCGCGTTCGACGTGGTAGTGCGTGATGCCCCACACCTTCTGCAGGAAGGTCTCCACCGTGAGCGGCTGGAGCAACCGGGCCAGCGTGAATTCGACGGTCATGCGTTCCCAAACTTCGCCGTGATCAGTTCACCGGGATAGCCGTTGCGCACCAGCTCGTCGCACACGTACTGGTACATCACCTTGTAGGCGTCGCAGTACACCGACGGATTGTCGAACCCGTTCCGCTTCGAGAAGCGGTTCTCCAGGTCGCCACCGCGGCAGACATGACGCCACCGGCACCCGGCACATCCTTCGGGCAAGGTGTTGAAGGTCTCCTCGACCTCCAGGAAGACCGGTTCGGCGAGAAATTCGCGCAGGCTGGTTTCTGCGGTGGAGTACACCGGCGTCCCGGTGTACCAGCCCAGTGCCGGGATGAACGTGTCGTCGATCGCGACGGTGCCGTCGCTGCGCGCGATGACGACCTGGTTCTCCTTGCGCGGCCGGCAGAACGCCTGGCCGGGGGTCACGTCCGGCCGGAAGTGGTCGAGCAACTGGTCGACGAAGCGGATGTGCACGTCCGTGTTGTCTTCGCTGAACCATTCGTGGAAGAGATCCGAGAGGCACGAACCGTACTGCTTCGCCGCACCCGAGGAGACGAACTCGACGTCATCGGCGTTCCTGTCGGGAAGCAGGAAGGTCATGTTCCGCACGCCCAGTGCCCGCAGGTAGCGGTAGACCTCGCGGTAGTCGTTCCCGCTGTGCATGACGCTGACGGTCGACGGCAGCGGACTCCCGGGCCCATGGGCCTCGACGAGCCGCCGGATCGCGTCCTCCGTCCGGCTGAAGCTCGAACGGCCATGCCGGTCAAGGCGGAAGCGGTCGTTGACCGCCCGCGGCCCGTCGATGCTGACGCCCACGGCGACGCCGTGCTCGGCGAAGGCCGCGATCCACTGGTCATCGAGCAGCGTGCCGTTCGTCTGGATGCTCAGCAGGACGGTCGCGACCGGTTCGATGACCTCCCGGAGGAGCCGGCACGCCTCAGCGAACCTTCTGACCCCGATGAGGGTCGGTTCGCCGCCGTGGAAGGCGATCTTCGCGCACGGAATGCGCAGCTCCTCACAGCCTTGGGCGATCCAGCGGGCCAGTGCCTCCGTGACGTCGACGGAGGCGAGTGAAGGCCTGTCGAGCGCCGTCTCCTCGCCCATGTTGAAGTAGTAGCAGTACGTGCAGTTGATGTTGCATCGTTCGGCCACCTTGTAGACGACCTGGAGCGCCCCGATGGAGTCCGGCTCCGTCGGGTTCCATGTCGGCCGGACCACCCTGTCCACCACTGTGTGGGTCTACTTCTGCAGCGGGGCCTGGTCGTAATTCCCGCCGCCGCTCTGGCTGTAGTTGCCGCCGCCCCGCTGCGAGTAATTACCGCCGTGCTGGTTGTAGTCGAGGGAACCCGCGATTACCTCACCCGGCGCGATGATTCCGTTCAGGATGCTTTCCCCGAGGATTTTACGACCTTCGACGGAAAGCGTCGATCGGCCTTCCGATACTTTCTCTTCATTCGCATCCGGCATGACGCGATCTCCTTTCATGTCAATCCGTGGCCGGATCGGCCTTTCTCGTGTTTCTTGCGATCAGGGGGCACACCGCACAGGCACCTGGCCCGGCCTGCGTGAACCAGCGGCATGCCCTCCGGATCGAACAGGCCGGCAGGGATTCGGTGGCGGTCCCGAGTTCCAGGGCGTCGTCGATCACGGAGCACCGCTCGCCGGTCCAGTTCCTGCAGCCGTTCTCGACGCAGGGCTGGGCGAATCGGAAACGCTCCTCGGGAACCCGCCCTTTGGTGGCGTCGGCCACGAATTCGTCATCGATCCTGAGAGCCGGACGTATGTATCCGAGTCGACCGGTGGCGTCGAAGACCCCCAGCAGGATCGCGTCCCTCTCGCACCGGGCGCTCGGGCAGAGGATCTCCGCCGCCTTCTCCCCGTGGACGCCCACCACGTCAGCTCCCGAAGTCCGGCTTCCTGAGCCCGGTGGCCGCGATCTGCTCGCCGGAGATCTCGACCGCCCAGATTCCCCGTGTCCTCCCGCCGTCGCCCCCTGCCCGCGCGGCCAGGATGGGGTTGTTGATCCATGCCCTGTCGCTGAGGTCGACGCTCGCGAGTTCGATGGCCACCGCTTTCTGCACGGCTTGGTCGATCCTGCCGATCACGCTCTCGTCGAGCTCGAAGTCGAGCACCACACGAAATTCGTGTCGCGCCACGGCCGCCTCCTCCACAGTGTTCCCAGGCTTTTATCCCGCTGCGACCCCGGCCGTAATCATGGGAAAACCAAGACAATACCCTCTTTGCGCGATGGATGACGTCGTCGGGTGTCTTTTTTATCCGGCTTTTCGAGCCGGTCGAGGAAACTGGTTTCAGTGAGGCTTCTCATCCCGCTTCACGGAGTCGGGTGTGCGGATCGCCCTGACGAGTTGACCTGCGCGAAGGACGCTCCAGGCGTTCAGCGGACCACATTTCTGCGACCATGTTCGCATCCGCACCGAAATGTGGAAGGAACCGGTTCAGCCGAGGTCCCTGGCGCGCAGGCCGGCCTCGAAGCGGGAGTCGGCGCCGAGTGCCTTCATCAGGGCGGCCACCCGGCGACGGTAGGTGCGCAGCGACAGGCCCAGCTCACGCGCCGCGCTCTCGTCCTTGCGCCCGCTGCCGAGCATGGACAGCACCCGCAGGCTCTCCTGGTCGAGTATGGGCGGCGCCGAACGGCGGAACTCGGCCAGGTCGGCGGCGGCGTTCCACGCGGTGAGGAACAGCGCGTTGACGTTCGCGACCACGTCGGGGGAGCGGACCACGGTGTAGGAACGCTCGCCGGGACCGGGCGGCCCGGCCAGGACCGCGAGGAGCCCGTCGACGATGATCGTCTCGTACGGCAGGCCCGTCGTGGAGATCCGTACCAGGGCGCCCCTGCGGGCGGCCTCGTCGAGATGGCGCCGTCCCTCCTCGTCGGCGAGGAGCCGGGCGTCGAAGAGCTTGCGGACGGTCAGGGGACGGTCCTTCACGATCCGGGCGCGCATGCCGGGCATGCTCCAGGTCTCCAGGTCACCGGCCGCGCAGGAGAACTCCCGCCGCGCGCCGAGCAGCAGGTGCCCCACCCGCGCGGTCAGCTCCCGCTCTCCGCGCAGGGTCACGTTCCGATCCTGGTCCACACCCCAAGTCTGCGGTGCCGCGCCGTGCGGGACAAACCCATACAGGTCAGGGCGGGTGGCAGCTTGCTGCCATCGCCTCGCGTGGGGCGGGGCGGAGACGGCAGGGTCGAGACATGACGAAACACGTGACGCTCGGTGGTGACAGGCGGATCTCACGTCTCGGGTTCGGGGCGATGCGGTTGCCCGCACGCGGCTGGGACGGCCCCAGAGGCGACAGGGAGAGCGCGCTCGCGGTGCTGCGCCGGGCGGTCGAACTCGGCGTGGACCACATCGACACCGCCGCGTTCTACTCCTACGAGGATCTCTCGTCCAACGAGCTGATCAGGACGGCGCTGCGTCCCTACCCCGAGGACCTGGTGATCGCCACCAAGGTCGGCCCCCGGCGCGGTCCCGGCGGGTGGCTGCCCGAGGCCGGTCCCGGCGACCTGCGCGCCGCCGTCGAGGAGAACCTCACCGGGCTGGGGCGGGACCACCTCGACCTGGTGTACCTGCGGGTCGGCCTGATGGGGACGTCGGAGGAGCCGATCGGGGAGCGCTTCGCCGTACTGGCCGCGCTGCGGGAGGAGGGGCTCATCCGGCACCTCGGGCTCAGCAACGTGACGGCGAAGCAGTTCGCGGAGGCACGGGACATCGCGCCGGTCGTCGCGGTGCAGAACCACTTCCACCTGACCCGGCAGGACGACCTTGACCTGCTCGCCGAGTGCGAGCGGGAGGGGATCGCGTACGTGCCGTTCTTCCCGCTCGGCGGGTTCGGGCTGCCGGACGACGGGCGGATCAGGCGGATCGCCGACCGGCACGGGGCCACGGTCGCGCAGGTCATGCTGGCCTGGCTGCTCGCCCGTTCCCCGGTCACGCTGGCCATCCCGGGGACCTCCTCGCTCGCGCACCTCGCCGAGAACATGGCCGCCGCCGACCTCGTGCTGGACGAGCGGGAGGTCACGGAGCTGAACACCCTCGGCCTTCAGCAAGGTTGACATTTTGTTGTGAGATTCGCCGGGGAAGCCTTCTGATCGTTCCCGTGGACGCGTAGGGTCGCGGCCATGACGGCACGGAGATCCATGTGATCGTGACGGAGCTGAACGTCTATCCGCTCAAGAGCTGCGCGGGCACCGCGCTGCGGGAGGCGGAGATCACGCCCAGGGGGATACGGCACGACCGCGAGCTGATGCTCGTCTCGCCGGACGGCACGCACCTGTCCCAGCGGGAGGTGCCGGGGATGGCGCTGCTGCGGCCGGTCTACGACGGCGACAAGCTCAGGGTCGAGCCCCCCGACCCGTCCGCGACGGCCCCGCTCACCCACGAGGTACGGCGTGACCTGCCCGCGCGGGACATCACCCTCTTCAACGCCCCGCACCGGGGCGTTGACCAGGGGGAGGAGGCGGCCGACTGGTTCTCCACGGTGCTCGGCGCCCCCTGCCGCCTGGTGTGTTTCCCCGACGACCACGTCCGCAGGATCAACCCGAAGCACGCCGTCGGGGAACTCCGCTACGCCGACGCCCTCCCGCTGCTGGTCATCTCGGCCGAGTCGCTGGCCGAGCTGAACACGCGGCTGGCGGAGCCGGTGCCGATGAACCGCTTCCGCCCGAACATCGTCGTCTCCGGCTGGCGCGAGCCGTTCGAGGAGGACGGGGTGCGGCGGCTGCGGATCGGCGAGATCGAGGTCGAGCTGGTCAAACCCTGCGGGCGCTGCGTGATCGTCAACGTGGACCAGGCGACGGGGGCCAGGGGCCGGGAGCCGCTGCGCACACTCGCCGGATACCGGACCGTCAGGACGGACAAGCCACGCGTCGTCTTCGGCAAGTCCGGCCTGCCCCACACCCCGGGCACGATCCGCGTCGGCGACCCGGTCGTCCTCCTGGAGTGACAATCTGTCATTGGATTGTCACTTTATCCTGACCGGCTGGCGATGGCCGTTCGAGTCTGGTCGTTCCTGTGGGGCTTGGTGCCGGTCCGGCCGACGCCCTCGCCCCGGTGAGGGGCGTCGGCCGGTCACAGGTAGGCGCCGTCGAAGGGGACGCCGTCCCACAGGGCGCGCTCGTGCCCCCTGGGGTCGTCGGTCACCCTGGGGGGGAGGTCCCAGATCATCGTGGCGCGCCGCGGCACCCGGTAGGCGGGCCAGGCGGGACGCGGGACCGTACGGCGCGCGTCCGGGTCGCCCGTGCGGGCGAAGGAGGCCCAGGCGTCGATCATCTGGGCCGACAGGGTCGTCAGCCGCGCCCGGTCGGTCCGCAGCGCCTCGGGGCCACCCTGGACGCCGACGAAGCGCAGCGTGCCGAACATGAACGGCAGTTCGATCGTGTGCACCGCCCCGACGCCCTTCGGCGGCGCCCAGTCGAACTGGTACACGTAGGTCGGCCGCCAGCGGCTCTGCGCCTCGGCGAGCCTCAGGGCGGGCACCCGCATGCCCTGGTCGGTGAACATCGCCAGGGCCGCGGCCTGCTTCGTCCTGTCCCTGCGGTAGACCTCGGTCATCCGGGCGCGCCGGGCGGCCAGCTCCTTCGGGAAGAACGCGTCGTACTGCTCGGCGAGGGTTCCCAGCCCGTCCTTGGAGTACTGGCCGAAGAAGTTCATCTCGTCCCGGTCGGTGCCGAGCAGCAGGTCGATCCCCCGGGCGTTGCCCGCCTTCACCCGTTTGGTCACCGTGTCGCGGACCAGCGTCCCGTCGACGTACGGGCCGAAGTAGAGCGCGTGCCCGGCCGCGCCGGGAAAGGCGGCCACGGCCTTCTCCTGGACCCTGAGAAGCTCGGCCACGGGCATCGTCCGCAGCGCGGCGAGGTCGCGCACCGGCAGGGTCGAGGCCAGCTTCCGCTCGAACGCCGCGGTGTGCACCAGGGCCCCGCTGCCGCTCTGCAGTACGGCCCTGCGGAACAACCGTTCGGGGTGGTCGGTGGCGAGCATCGCGCTGATCGAGAACGCGCCCGCGGACTCCCCGACCACGGTGACGTTGGCCGGGTCGCCGCCGAAGTCGGCCACGTGGTCGCGCACCCAGCCCAGCGCCGCGATCTGGTCGCGCAGCCCGTTGTTGCCCGAGCCCCGATAGGCAGGGTCGAGGCCGCCGAGTTCGGCCCAGCCGAGCAGCCCGAGCCGGTAGTTGAGCGAGACGACCACCGCGTCCCCCTTGGTGGCCAGGTTCGTCCCTTCGTAGCGGGGCTCGTTGCCGGTGCCGTACGCGGCGGCGCCGCCGTGGATGAAGACGATCACCGGTCGTTTCGAGCGGTCAGGCTTCGGCGTCCACACGTTCAGGTGGAGGCAGTCCTCGTCGGTGTAGACCTTCCTGTCGTCGGGATAGTCCTCCGACATCTGGTCGCGGCCCTGGGGGCAGACCCTGGTGCCGTCGACGGCCTTGAGCGTGCCCCGCCACGGGGACACCGGGCGCGGTGGCCTGAACCGGAGCCTCCCGACGGGTGGTTGCGCGTACGGGACGCCGCGGAAGGCGCACAGGCCGTCCGTGGCCGTCCCCGAGACGACGCCGAGCGAGGTCCGGGTCACGCAGGCCGTACCCCCGGCTGCGCCGGCGGTGGACGCGGTGGACGCGGTGGACGCGGTGGCGGGTACGGCCGGCGTCATGGCCGCCCCCGCGACGGCCAGGGCGGCGGGCAGGGAGATGGGCAGGCGGAGCGAACGGAACATCGAGACCTCCTCGGGCTGTGTGGATCGAGGAGAGCCTCGCGGCGGAGGGCACCGTCGCGGATCGGCCTGCCGAGCGAACCCGGAATCACCCGCGAGAACCAGGAACCAGAGAGCGGGGAACCGCTCCGAGGCGAAAGGCCGACAGAGCCGGGAACCGCGCAGGGACCAAAAGTGCCTGCCGGGCGGGGGCTGGGGCACCACACGGGGACAAGAGGACCTACGGGAGCCGTACGGAAAGCAGAGGACCGGGGCTACGCGGAGCCGGGGACGGTCAGGCCTGACTCGTAGGCGAACACGACGGCCTGGGCCCGGTCCCGCAGGCCGAGTTTGGTCAGCAGGTTGCTTACGTGCGTCTTGACCGTGTGCTCGCTGACCACCAGTTCGGCGGCGATCTCGGTGTTGGACAGCCCCCGGGCGATCAGCCGCAACGTGTCGGTCTCCCGGTCGGTCAGCTCGCCGAGCCGTCTGCGCAGCTCCGGCCTGGCGGTGCCGCGCCGTACGACGTCCTCGATCAGCCTGCGGGTCACGGCCGGGGCGAGCAGCGCCTCCCCCGAGGCGACGAGCAGGACCGCGCGCACGAGTTCCTCCCGCCGCGCGTCCTTGAGCAGGAAGCCCCCGGCCCCGGCGCGCAGCGCGTCGTAGACGTACTCGTCGACGTCGTACATCGTCAGGACCAGCACCTTCGCCGAGGTGCGGCGGCAGATCTCCGCCGTGGCCGCGACGCCGTCCATCCGGGGCATGCGGATGTCCATGAGGACCAGGTCGGGCTGGAGCTCGACGGTCCTGGCGACGGCCTCGGCCCCGTCGGCGGCCTCCCCGACGACCGTGATGTCGGGGTGGGCGTTGAGGATCAGCGAGAAACCGGCGCGGAACAGGTCCTGGTCGTCGGCGACGAGCACACGCATGGGAGCCCCTGTCAGAGAGAGCCGAGGGGGAGGACGGCGGTGACGGTGAACCCCCGGGGATCGACGGTGAGGCCGCCCCCGCAGGAGGCCGCGCGTTCGCGCATCCCGACGACGCCGTGCCCCTCGCGGAACTCGGCCGTGCCGCCGCCCCCGTCGGTGACCTCGATCGTCAGCGCCCGTCCCGACCAGGTCAGGCGCAGCCGCGCGGTGCGTACGGCCGCGTGCCGCAGGACGTTCGTCAGGCACTCCTGGACGATCCGGTAGGCGGCGATGTCCACCGCCGCCGGGACCGGCGACCGGGTCCCGTGCTCCTCGACGACCACGTCGAGACCGGCCCCACGGGTGCGTTCGACCAGGTCGGCCAGGGTTTCGAGGCCGGGCTGCGGTTCGCGGACCGGGCCGTCCCGCAGTGTCCCGAGGATCAGGCGGAGCTGGCCGACGGCGTCCCGCCCGGCCGTCGCGATCGCCTCGAACACCATCTCCGCCCGCGCCGGGTCGTCCCGCACGACCAGGGGCCCCGCCTCGGCCTGCACGACCATGAGCCCGACCGAGTGGGTCACGATGTCGTGCATGTCGCGGGCGATGCGGGTGCGTTCCTCGGCGACCGCCGCCGCCCGTTCCTCACGCAGCCGCCGCGCGCGTTCCTCGACCATCCCGCGCTGCGCGCGTCCGGCCCTGGCGCCGACCCCCAGCGCGTAGGCGGCGACGTAGGCCGTCACCACGTAGCGGAAGGTGTCGAAGTCCTCGTGCGGCAGGATCAGGGAGGTCAGCACTCCGACGGCCAGCAGCCCGACGCCGATCATCCGCAGCGTCGGCGGGGCGAGGGCCGCGATGGTGTAGGTGCACACCAGCGGGCCGTACGGCATGAGCAGGAACGGCGGATGCGTGAGCGCGTCCTGCATCAGCACCAGCGCCGTCATCGCCAGGCCCGCGACCAGGCTCGCCGCGATCAGCAGCGTCCGCCGCCACAGGACCGGCGCCGAGGACAGCAGGGCCAGGACCACGACCCACCACGGCTGGAGGCGAGGCAGCAGGACCGGTACCACCGTCGCGGCCGTGACGACGGCGGCGATCGCGACGTCGGCCCGGGGCACGCGCAGGAGGTTCGGCGCGCGTAGGGAGTCCACTGGTGTCACCGTCCGGGTCGAAAGCCCCATTGAGGAGCCCTGTAAGGCTATGCGCCGTTGGACCCCCGCCCCGTTCGACGGCCAGGCCGCCGACCATTGAGGAGTCCTGTAAGGCTATGCGCCCCCCACCGGGACACGCCTCCCTCGCCCGACTGAGGCCGCCCTCCCTCCCGGGAGGGAACTCCCTCGGGAACTCCGGGGAGTCTCCCGGACGAGCCTCCGGGGTGAGCTTCCCGGAGAGAACCCTCTGGGCCGACTCCCATGGGGACCTCCCGGGGCAGGCGGCGAGGCCCGCGTCCAGAGGCCGACGCCAGGGGATCCGTGCCCTGAGGTCCATGTCGTGAGGTCCGTGCCCAGAGGGCTCACGCCCGGGGACTCACGTCCCGAGGTCGGTGAGGAACTCGCGCAGGGCCCTGCGGTAGGGCTCGATCGTGGTGATGTCGGCGTACTCCTCGGGGCCGTGCTGCCCGTCCCCGCCGATGCCGAAGATGACGGCGTCGATGCCCCGGCGGTAGTAGAAGCGGCCGTCGGCGGCGCCGTGCTTGCGCAGCAGGGCGCCGTCGTAGCCCTGGTTGCGCGCCGCCCGCCGCAGCCCGAGCACCTCGGGCCGTTCGGGGTCGGCGTGGTGCGGCGGGGCGACGTGGGTGACGACGGGCACGACGCCCGGCGCGCAGAAGGCCGCCAGGTGCGCGGTGACCTCCTCCTCGGTCCTGCCGTCCAGGTCGGGGTCACCGGCGGGGAAGCGGATGTCCAGCCACGCCTCCGCCTGGTCGGGCACCTGGTTGCGGGCCGTGTTGGAGGTCTCGATCCTGGCGACGTTCACCGTGGTCCGCCAGGCCTCCTCGGTCGCCACGGGGTAGCGCTCAAGCAGGGCCCCCAGGCTGCGGTTCAGCTTGAGCAGCGCGTTGTCGCCGAGCCACTGGTAGGCGCTGTGCGCGCCGAGTCCGTTCGCCCGCAGGTTCGCGGACACCATGCCCTTGGAGTCGGTCACGACCCGCAGCCCGCTCTGTTCGCCGATGACGACGAAGTCGGCGGTCACGCCCTGGTCGATCTGGTGGGCCGTGCCGTCCAGGCCGCCGACCTCCTCGTCGGTGACGAGCTGCAGCCCGATCGGGTACGGCAGCGCCCCGGCGAGTTCGCGGAAGACGAGTGTCTCGACCAGCGCGGACACCTTCATGTCGTGGGCGCCCCTGCCGTACAGGCGGGTGCCTTCGAGGCGGGGCCTGAACTGGTGCGGCGGCGCGGGCACCACGTCGAGGTGGGCGTTGAGGATGACCCGGAACCGGGGCCTGCGGGGACCGGGGTAGACGAGCGCGCTCGGCTTGCCGTTCGAGACGAACCGTTCGACCGTGAACGAGTCGTCGGCGAGGAGGCCGAGCACGAGTTCGAGCGCCTCACGCAGGTCGCCGGGGCGGTCGGCGGTCGACGGCACGGCGAGCAGCCGCCGTGCCGTCACGAGGAGGGAGTCCAGATCCACCGCCTCATCGTCCCCCGCCCCGGCGCTTCCGTCACCCGTCACGGGCGGAGGAAGCACATGATGACGAACCTGGTCACGTGCGAAAGGAACCACACGCGAACGAACCATGCGCGAACAGGCCACGGGCAGGCGAATCCACCACGAGCGGACGAATCACACGATTGACTCCGTCACGGTGGACGAACCGCACGATGATGAACCCGGTCGCGTGTGGACGGACCACGGGCGGGTGAATCCGTCACGCGTGGGCGAGGACGAGGGTGAAGTCCCCCGTCGGGTCGGTGTAGGTCCGGCTCGGGGTGAATCCGGCCGCGACCAGTTCCCGGCGGAGTCCCTCCTGACGGAACTTGGCGCTGATCTCGGTGCGGGTCTCCTCTCCCGCCTCGAAGGAGACCGACAGGTCGAGGGCGGCGATCCGCACGGTCATGGCGCGGCTCGCGCGCAGCCGCATCTCGATCCAGTCGTTGCGCTGGTCGTACAGCGCGACGTGTTCGAAGGCGTCCGGCTCGAAGTCGGCGTCGAGCCGGTGGTTGAGCACGTGCAGGACGTTCCTGTTGAAGGCCGCCGTCACCCCGGCCGCGTCGTCGTAGGCCGCGACCAGCCGCCCGGTGTCCTTCACCAGGTCGGCCCCCAGCAGGAAGGAGTCGCCGGGGGAGAGGGTGGCGCGCAGCTCCTTGAGGAACACGGCCCTGGCCTCGGGGTCGAGGTTGCCGATGGTGCCGCCGAGGAAGGCCACCATCCGCCGTCCCCGCTTGGGCAACAGCGCCAGGTGGCGTTCGAAGTCGGCGCAGACCGCGTGCACCGCCATCCCCGGGTAGCGGGCGGCGAGGCGCCGCGCGGCGTCGCCGAGGGTGACGGCGTCCACGTCGACCGGGGTGTAGGCGCGCAGCGTCCCCGCCGAGGCCAGGGCGTCGAGCAGCAGCACGGTCTTCTCGCTGGTCCCCGAGCCCAGTTCGACCAGCGTGTCCGCCCCGCTGTCGGCGGCGATGTCGGTCGAGTGCCTGCGCAGGATGGACAGCTCCCTGCGGGTCGGGTAGTACTCGGGCAGCCGGGTGATCTGGGAGAACAGCTCACTGCCCGTCTCGTCGTAGAACCACTTGGGCGGCAGCCACTTGGGGTCGGACGTCAGCCCGGCGCGGACGTCGTGCTCAAGGGCCTGGCTGAGGTAGTCGTCACCGAGATGGTTGGTCAGGCGTACGTCGGACTGGCTGACGGGCATGATGACTCCTTGGATGTCGCAGGTCACAGCGGCTGGACGCGCACGCCGTCGATGGACGCGAGGACCAGACTCCGATCCGGTACGGCCTGCCAGCCGGACCGGTCGTCGAGCGGTTCGCTCGCCACGAGCACGCCGTCTTCGAGGTTGAGGAAGAGCGTGTCCCCCCAGGTGGTCGCGGCGAGGGAGGAGCCGTCGCAGGCGAGGAGGTTCAGCCGCCCGGCGGGGTCCTTGGCCCCGGCGGTGACGACGACCTCGGACAGGGCGTCGCCGAGGGTGAGTCCGGCGCGGCGCCGTACGAAGACGGCGGCGGCGACCCAGGCGGCGTCGCAGGTGCTCTCCGCTCCCGCGTCGCCCGCCAGCTCCCTGACGGGGCCTCGGGCGACGCGGCCGTTGTGGCTGAGCAGCCACGCCCCGTCGGCGAAGGGCGCGGTGGCGCTCTCCTCGATCGGCATGCCCTCGCTGGCCGACCGTACGGCCGCCAGCAGGCAGCTTGAGCGGGCGACCTCGGCCAGGGCGGGCAGGTTGGCGTCGGCCCACATGGGGACCGAACGGCGGTAACGGACCGGTTCCGCGCGGTCGGCGTCGTACCAGCCGATGCCGAAGCCGTCGGCGTTGATGAGGCCGTGGCGTTGCATGCGCGGGGCGTAGGACTGCCGCAGCAGGCCGTGCTCCGGTTCACTGACCAGTGAGGCGACGGACCGGGGAGCGCCGAGCCAGGCGGCGTGGCGGCACATCTAGCGGTGCTCCGGACGCTCGGCGGACACGGACCGGGCACAGCGGAAGCCCGTGAAGATCTGCCTGCGGATGGGGTGGTCCCAGTTCCTGAACGTCGTGCGGACCGCGGCCGGGTCGGCCGCCCACGAGCCGCCGCGCAGCACCCGGTAGTCGCCGCCGAAGAAGACCTCGCTGTACTCGCGGTAGGGGAAGCTGCGGAAGCCCGGGTAGGGCAGGAACTCCGAGGAGGTCCACTCCCACACGTCCCCGATCATCTGCTCGACGCCGTAGAAACTCGCCCCGGCGGGGTAGGCGCCGAGGGGGGCGGGACGTGCCGCGCGGTGCCCGAGGTTGGCCAGTCCGGGGTCCGGGTCGTCGTCCCCCCACGGGTACTTCCTGGCTCGTTCGGCCTCCGGGTTCCAGCCGCAGGCCTTCTCCCACTCGGCCTCGGTCGGCAGCCGTTTGCCCGCCCAGCGGGCGTAGGCGTCGGCCTCGTGCCAGCTCACGTGCTGTACGGGTTCGTCCATGGGCACCGGTTCCGGCCTGCCGAACCGGGTCCGCCACCAGGTGTCGCCGTCCCTGGTCCAGAACAGCGGGGCGAAGGCGCCCGTCTCCCGCCGCCAGGCCCATCCCTGGGGGTTCCACCAGCGCGGGTCGTCGTAGCCGCCGTCCTCGACGAAGTCGGCGTAGGCGCGGTTGCCGACCGGCAGCCGGTCGATCCAGTAGGCGGGCAGGTCGACCCGGTGCGCGGAACGCTCGTTGTCGTAGGCCCACGGCAACGTGTCCGTCCCCATCGTGAACGGCCCGGCGGGCACGAACACCTCCTCGGGGCCGTACGGCTTGCCGGACGGCAGCTCGCCGTCGCGGATCAGGCCCGCGGTCCCGGAGAGCTGCCAGGTGGCGAGCATGGTCTCGTCGTGCTGGTGCTCGTGCTGAATCACCAGGCCGAAGACGAAGGCGTCCCGGTGCAGCGGGTCGGGGCTCTCCGGGTCGAGCCGGTCAAGGACGTCGAGCACCCGTCCCCGTACCCCCTCGATGTAGCGCCGCGCCTCGGCGGGTCCCAGGATGGGCAGGCTCGGCCGGTTCTTCCTGGGGTGTTTGAACGCGTCGTACAGGTCGTCGATCTCGGGGCGCAGCGGGGTGATGCCCCCGGCCTCCCGCAGCACCCACAGCTCCTCGTAGTTGCCGACGTGCGCCAGGTCCCACACCAGCGGCGACATCAGCGGTGAGTGCTGCCTGACCAGCAGGTCGTCCTCGGCGTCGGTGTAGGCCAGCGACCGGCCGCGCACCGCGGTCAGTTCGGCGGCGATGCGCTCCTTGAAGTCGTTCATGCCTGTCCTTCCTCGGTCAACCAGGCCGACAGGCGCGGTCCCGGTTCTGCGGCCATGTCCAGCAGGTCGAGGGCGGGGGGCCGCCCGGTCGTCACGTGGCGGTCGGTGTAGGCGGCCACCTGAGCGGCCAGCGCGCCGTCCACACCGAGCCTGGGCAGCGCCTCGCAGGCGGCGCGGAAGCACTCCTCGGCCGCCTGGCGCAGCCGGGGGTCGGTGAGGCCGCAGCGGGCCGCCTCACGCCACATCCCCGCGTACGGCTCCGCCGCCGCCAGCGCCGTGTCGGCCGCCCGGTCGTCCATCACCAGGGCGTGGGTGACGGCCACGCACACCGGCCAGTTCGCCGGGTGCTGGGCGTCGAGGTAGCGGATCTCCAGCCAGCCGCGGGGCCGTACCGGAGGGAAGATCGTCGTGGCGTGGTAGGCCAGGTCGGCCAGGGTCGGCGGGGGCACGGGCGCGTCGAGCCAGTCGCGGAAGGTCGAGCCGTCGCGGATCGTGCGGTAGTGGTCGTCGTCCTCGCGCACCAGCATCAGCCGGGCGTCGAGGAGGTAGGCGGCCCAGTCGGCGACGGGGTCGCCGGTGGTCTGGACGGGGGCGGTCCTGGTGCGGTCGAGGTTCTCCCACACCTCCTGACGGCCGGACATCCACCCGCACGGCCGTCCCTCGCGCAGTGAGGAGTTGGCGAAGGCGGCCAGGAGGACGGGGCCGAGCCGGTGGGCGCGTTCCCAGCGCGCCGAGGGTCTGTCGCCCAGGTCGAGGTTGACCTGGATCGACGCGGTCGAGCACATCATCAACGCCCCGTACGGCAGGCCGAGGAACTCGGCCATCGCGTCGTAGCGGGGCAGGTGTAACTGCCGTCTGGCGGGCCGTACGGGGTCGAGACCGACCCCGGCCAGGGCCAGACCGGTCCTGTTCAGCGCCCGGCGGGTCGCGTCGACGTCGGCGCGCATCCGGGCGATCGCCTCGGGCAGCGGGCCCGCGGGTCCCGACAGTTCGAGCTGCCCGCCGGGCTCGAACGTCACCCGGCTTCCGCCGTCCATCGACGGCAGAACGTCGGCTGTCCTGTCCAGTGGAACCTGGTCGCCGGTGGCCGTACGGTCGAAGACCAGGAACTCCAGCTCGACCCCCACCTCGTCCCCGGCGGCGCCGAGGAAGCAGTCCTGCGCGAAGGCCTCCACATCGGAGGCATTCCGGATCGGCGTGTCCTCGGCCACAAGACTGGCCATCGTCCCCCCTTTTCGCCTGATGTGTACGGTCTATAGACCCGTGAGGCGTGCAGGCGTTACAGGGGGACTTTCGGGGTGTGTGTAACGGTTCGACGGCCCCGGGGGACTGTCCCGTATGGAACGGGGGGCTGCGATGAGACGGGCGAGCCTGGGCTGCCGGGAGGCCGGGGGCCTCGTCACGGCCTATCTGGAGGAGGCCCTGCCCGCCGGGACGCGGCGGCGCTTCGAGGAGCACCTGGCCGGATGCGCTCTGTGCCCGGACCTTCTTGAGCGGGTCCGGGTGACGGTCGAGGTGCTGCGGGCCTTCGGCGGGGAGGACATCCCGCAGGAGGTGCTCACCCGGTTGTGCGACGTCTTCGGCCCACCCGAAAGCCCGTCGCGGGGGCGGCTCTTCCCGGTGCCGTCCTCAGGAGCTCCGCGGCTCCTCGACCCTGGAGTCCCGCCGGTCGCGGAAGGCGGCCAGTAGCCGCTCACGCGCCTGACCTGGCAGCGGCTCGGGTCGCAGGGCGCCCAGAGCGGTGACCGTCACGCGGAACTGGTGCAGGTAGTGTCCGCAACACTCGCAGGCGGCGAGGTGCTCCTCGAACACGTGCCGGGTGGACTCGTCGAGGCCGCCCTCCAGGTAGGAGGTGACGAGCTCGACCCACTCGTCGCAACTGAACCGCTTCACGACGTGAAACGCCTTACCGTCTCTGAACCGAACCGATTTCACTACGCCGACCGCCTCGCCGTCTCGAAATAATCCTCCAGGCGTCCGCGCACCGCCACGCGGGCGCGGTGCAGCAGAACCCGCTGGTTGGCCGCGGAGATCTCCAGGATCTCGCAGACCTCCTCCGAGGTGCACCCCTCGACGTCGCGAAGTGTGATGACGGCGCGCTGCCGTGGGGGAAGCTCAGCCAGGGCCGCCGCGATCAGGTCGCGCACCTCGGCGGCCAGCACCTCGCCCTCGGGGGTGGACCAGGCCGAGGGGACGTTCTTCCAGTGCCCGGGGAACGGGTCGTCGGGCCCCTGGAAGAGCGACCGGTCGGCGACCGGCTCCTCCCGATGTTCGAAGGCGCTGCTCCACGGTACCGTGCGGTTCTCGCGCAGCCCTCGTTTCCTGGCGGTGTTGACCAGGATGCGGTAGACCCAGGTCTTCACGGAGGAGCGACCCTCGAAGCCGTCGATGCCCCTGATCACCGCCAGCCAGGTGTCCTGCACGACCTCCTCCGCGGAGTCGTTGGTCGACACGTGGGAGCGGGCGAGCCAGAGCATGCCCCTCGACCAGGTGTCCAGCAGGGCCGCGAACATCGCCTCGTCCCCGGCGCGCAGCGCCGCGACGACGACGTCATCCGGGGGGAGCCTGCTGCCCGTGAAGGACTCCACGATCGCCTCCTTGCGGTCGGGCGTCTGGGACGCCGCTCTCGTGCCCGTGGACACGAGAAGGTGCCTGGACCGTCCGGCGCCCCCGAGGCGCCACCGACTGCGAGGATGAGGGTTCCCGTCCACGGCCGGTCCGACACCTCCCCGCGGGGGCCGCGGGGGAGCGCCGGAGGAACGCGCAAGAAGGCACCGAAGAGGGTGCGGTCCAGGCTGTACGGTTCCCCGGCACGCCCAGGTGTTACACCGTTATTTCGGGACGTTCCTGAAATTTCCCGTCCGTTGGTGAAACGTTCTCAGGATTCGGGGAGCCGCAGCATGCGGTCGACCAACTGGTGGAGATGGGCCCGCAGGCGGGGCTTCGTCCTGGGGTTGTCCGGATCGGGCGGATCGGGCGGGGCCAGGGCCTCGCCGTGCAGGAAGCCGTACATGCTCCAGGCCAGCGTCCGCACCAGCAGGTCCAGGTCGGTGTCCCCCTCGATGAGCCCGTCCCTGACGGCGGTACGCAGCGCGTCCCGGGTGAGGTTGATGATCGGAATGGCGTACCGCTGTTCCAGGTCGGGGATGTCGGCGGCGTCGCCGAGCCAGCGGTGCATCCACAGCGCCGGGATCTGCGGGTTGGACAGGCACAGCTCCAGGTAGTCGTCCACGAGGGCGTGCATGGCCTCGGCGACCCCGGCGGCGTCGCGGGCGGGCAACGACGCCAGCGCCCCCTCGACGACGGTCCGCTGGGCCCGGCTCGTCCGCTCGATGACGGCGAGGTAGAGCGCGCGTTTGTCGCCGAACGTCTCGTGCAGCCATTCGAGGTCGAAGCCCATGGCCTCTGCCAGTCCCTGCAGGGTGGTGCCGTCATACCCGAACGCGGCGAAAAGCCGGGTCGCGAACTCTATGACCGCCTCGCTCTGCTGCTCATCCGCAGAAGTCATGGTTCGATTCAAGTCGTTGTCGCAGGTGGACGTAGCTAAGCGCCGGTTTTGGGGTGGTCAAACCTGTGTGCGCAATGGTCAGGCGTCCCACCGGTCCCGGGGCGGGCGACGCCGGGTGAAAAAATACTGCATCGAACGCTTATCTTCATGGGTTGCAATTTTTCTCTCAGTGAGGTTTTGTGGAGGCGAACATGCGCGTCCCACTTCGAAGGAGCACGCTGTGCACAAAGCCGATCTCGGCCCCGTGACCCTCTCCGTGGCTCGTCACGACACCTTCGATCCACCTCCTGAGCTGGCTGTCTGGCGCCAGGAGGCCCCGATCCGCCGCATGACCTACGCCGACGGCCACATCGGCTGGCTGGCGACGAGCCACTCGGCCGTCCGCGCGATCCTGGCCGACAACCGCTTCAGCAGCCGGGTCGAGGCCCAGCACCCGGCGCTGCCGCACATGGTCGAACAGCGGCAGCTTCCGATGCCCGCCGGTTTCTTCCTGCGGATGGACCCGCCGGACCACACCCGCCTGCGGCGGCTGCTGACCGGCCAGTTCACCGTGCGCAGGATGCGGCAGCTCGAACCGAGGATCGAGAAGATCGTCGCCGCGCGGCTGGACGAGATGGAGCGTCAGGGGGCGCCCGCCGACCTGGTGAGCGCGTTCGCGCTGCCCATCCCCTCGCTGGTGATCTGCGAGCTGCTCGGTGTCCCCTACACCGACCACGACCGCTTCCAGCACGACTCGGCGGTGATCGTCAGCCGGGAGGAGTCGAAGGAGAGCAAGCTGGCGGCGGTGACCGACCTGCTGACCTTCCTGCACGAACTGGTGCTCAGCAAGCGCGCGAAGCCGACCGACGACCTGCTCGGCGGCCTGGCGGAGAGCGACGAGCTGACGGACGACGAGATCACCGGGATCGCCCTGCTCCTGCTGGTCGCCGGGCACGAGACGACGGCGAACATGATCGCGCTCGGTACCTACACGCTGCTGTGCAACCCCCCGCAGCTGGCGGCGCTGCGTGCCGACCCCTCCCTGGCGGCGGGGGCCGCCGAGGAACTGCTGCGCTATCTGAGCATCATCGACTTCACGGTCAGGGGCGCCGTCGAGGACGTGGAGATCGAGGGGCAGACGATCAGGGCTGGTGAGACGGTGACGGTCTCGCTGCCCGCGGCCAACCGCGACCCCGAGCGCTTCGAGCGGCCGGACGACTTCGACGTCTTCCGGCAGTCGGGCGGACACCTGTCCTTCGGCCACGGCATCCACCAGTGCCTGGGCCAGCAGCTCGCCCGCAACGAGATGCGCATCGCCATCCCGGCCCTGCTCGAACGGCTGCCCGGCCTGCGCCTCGCCGTACCGGCCGAGGAGGTGCCGATGCGCTCCGACATGGCCATCTACGGCGTGCACCGGCTGCCGGTCGCCTGGTAGAAACCGAATGACCCCATAGATAACCCCATATGGGGTTATCTATGGGCTATAAAGGCTGTGGACAGTTCGGAGAACCGAAGGGACCGTGCGGTGGGGCGTGTGCTGCTGCTGGCGACCGGCGACACCATCGCCTACTCGACCGATCCCCGCAGCCCAGGGGTGGCCTCGGGCGCGCGGCTCCTCGAAACACTGCCGCCCGGCACGCTCACGGCCGAGGTGGTGGCCGAGGACGTCCAGGCGGAGCCGAGCTGGGACATGTCCCCCTCGACCATGCTGCTGCTCGCCCGCAAGGCCCGGGAGGCCGTTCTCGACCGGGGCTTCGACGGTGTCGTGATCACCCACGGTCTCGACACCGTCGAGGAGACGGCCTTCCTCACCGACCTGCTCGCCGGGCGGGCCGCGCACCACGGCGCGATCGTCCTGACCGGCGCGACGCGACCCTTCGACGCCCTGTCGCCGGACGGCCCGCGCAACCTGGCCTCCTCCCTGGCCGCCGCGGCCGACCCGGCGTTGTGCGGCGTGGGCGCCGTCGTGTGCGTCAACGACGAACTGCACGCCGCCCGCTGGGTCACCATGACCGACGCGACGGGCGTGTGCGCCATGTCCTCCGCCCCCGAACCGGTGCTCGGCCACGTGCACGGGGGACGGGCCGTGATCTCCACGCTCCCACCGGGCAGGCCGCCGACGGTCGCGGGCGACCCGGAGACGGACGTCGCCCTGGTCAAGACCTACCCGGGCATGGACACCGCGGCGCTCACCGCCCTCGTGGACGCGGGCGTCAGGGGCGTCGTGATCGAGGGAACCGGTGCGGGGAACATACCGGTCAGCCTGCTCACCGCGATCGACGAGCTGACCGGGTGGGGCATCCCGGTGGTCGTCACCTCCCGCGCCCGCACCCGCAGGGCGCCCCTCGACGAACTGGGCCTGGGCGCCGTCCTGGCCGCCAAGGTGGGCGCGGTCGGCGCGTACGGCCTCAGCCCGGCCAAGGCGCGCGTCGCGCTGATGGTCGCCCTAGGAACGGGCGGCGTCGACGCGGTGCGCGACTGGTTCGCCAGACTTTGAGCAGGGAAACTTAGATGTGGAGTGAAATGTCCACATCCTAGGGTTCGGGTATGGAACAGACCGCTGGTTCGGGTACGGGGCAAATCACTACATCGGACGACCGGATCGACCGCCGGGCACTGGCCGCGGCGGGGGTCACCGTACTGCTGTGGGCCTCCGCCTTCGTCGCCATCCGCGACGCCGCCCAGTACTTCGGCCCCGGAGCCCTGGCCCTCGGTCGCCTGCTCGCGGGCTCGGCCGTACTCCTCGTCATCTGGCTTGCGCGCGGCGGGGGACTGCCGTCCCGGGGTGCCTGGCCCGGCATCCTGGGCTCGGGCGTGCTGTGGTTCGGCCTCTACATGGTCGCCCTGAACTGGGGCGAGCACGAGGTGGACGCCGGAACCGCGGCCATGCTCGTCAACATCGGCCCCATCCTGATCGCGCTCCTCGGCGGCTGGATGCTGCGGGAGGGCTTCCCGCGCCGCCTGCTGGCCGGGATGGCGGTCTCCTTCGCGGGGGCCGCCGTGGTCGGGGTCTCCATGTCGGGCGCGGGCCGCGCCTCGATCCTGGGCGTCCTGCTGTGCCTGCTCGCCGCCGTGACGTACGCCGCCGGGGTGGTCTGCCAGAAGCCGGCCCTCAGGCACGGCTCCGCCATTCAGGTCACCACCTTCGGCTGTCTCGTCGGCACCGTGGTCTGCCTGCCGTTCGCCGGGCAGCTGGTCGAGCAGGTCGCCGCCGCCCCACCGGCCGCCACGCTGAACGTCGTCTACCTGGGCGTCTTCCCGACGGCCCTGGCCTTCACCACCTGGGCCTACGCGCTGGCCCGCACCACCGCGGGGAAGATGGGCGCGACCACCTACATCGTCCCCGCCCTGGTGGTCCTGATGGCCTGGGCGGTGCTCGGCGAGGTGCCCGGCTGGCTGACCCTGGCCGGCGGCCTGCTGTGCCTGGCGGGCGTCGCCGTCTCCCGCGGCGGCCCGCGTGCCACCACCCCGTCCTCGGTGCGGGCGGTACGGTCCCGGTAACGTGTCAGCCCGTTGCGTGATCCACGGGGACGGGGGGCGCACCCGCCCCGGGTGACTCGGGAGGCGCGGATGCGAGACCAGACGATCGGTGACTTTCTGCGGAGCCTGGCGGCCCGGGTACCCGCCCCCGGCGGGGGAGCCGGCGCGGCCCTGCACGCCGCGCAGGCCGCCGCGCTGCTGGGCATGGTCGCCCGCTACAGCGACGGCCCCAAGCAGGCCGGGCACGAGCGGCTGATCGGGCGGATCCTGACGGAGGCCGACACGCTGCGGGAACGCGCGCTCGAACTCGCCGAGGAGGACGCGGCGGCGTTCACCGCGGTCACCGACGCCTACCGGCTGCCGAAGGAGACCGACCAGGAGCGTACGGCCCGCTCGGCGGCGATCGCCGGAGCGCTGGCCGCCGCGGCCGGGCCACCCGCGGAGACCGTGGACGTCGCTCGCCGCCTGGTCGAGCTGGCCGGGGAACTGCTGCCCGTCGGCAACCGCAACGTCATCACCGACGTGGCCGCCGCCGCCGAGGCGGCCAGGGCCGCCGCGACCACGGCCAGGGTCAACGTCGAGATCAACCTCGGGGGCATCCGGGACGAGGCGGTCCGCGCCGAACTGGCCGGAAGGATCGCCGGGGTCGACGCCCTGGCCGCCGACGCCGACCGGGTCACCGCGACCGTCCGCGAGGAGATCAGCCGATGAGTACTGAGGGTCTGTCGGGTGCGGGGAACGTGCCGGGCGTCGAGAGCCGGGGGAGCGTCGAGAACGTGACAGGTGCGGGGAGTTCGGCGAGTTCGGCGCGGGAACTGTCCGGGCGGGGGCTCGCCACGGCCATCCGGACCGACGCGACGGAGCGGGCGGCGGCCCTCGTCGCCCGGGGACGCCCGGCGCGCCTGGCCGTCGTCACGGCCACCGACGACGAGGCCAGCGCCTGGTACGTGCGCTCCATCGTGAACGCCGCACGCAAGGTGGGCATCGAGTGCGAGGTCGCCGATCTCGGTCCGAGGGCCGGGGCGGGCGAGATCCGCGACCGTCTTGAGGCGCTGAGCGCCGACGAGTGGGTGAGCGGGATCATCCTGCAGACCCCGCTGCCGAAGGGGACGAAACTGGAGGACCTGGCCTCGGCCATCGTCCCCGCCAAGGACGTCGACGGCGCCAACCCGCTCTCCCTCGGTCGCCTGGCCGCCGGACTGCCCGCCTTCGCGCCCGCGACCGCCGAGGCGGTGGTCAGGCTCCTCGACCACCACGGCGTCCCGCTCGCGGGCCGGCACGCGGTCGTGGTCGGCCGCTCGACGGTGGTCGGCAAGCCCGCCGCCCACCTGCTGCTCGACCGCGACGCCACGGTGACCGTGTGCCACTCGCGGACCGCCGACCTGGCCGCGGTCACCTCGGCGGCCGACGTCCTGGTCGCGGCCGTCGGCCGGATCGGGCTCGTCACCCCCGACCACGTACGGCCCGGCGCGGTGGTCGTGGACGTGGGCACGAACCAGACCGAGGACGGCGGCCTCGCGGGCGACGTCGACCCCGCCGTGGCGACCAGGGCCTCGGCGCTGACACCCGTGCCGGGAGGCGTGGGACCGGTGACCACCGCCCTCCTGCTGGCTCACACGGTCCAGGCCGCGGAGACCCTGACCGAAGGCCGGTGACCCCTTCGGCCCTCACACCAAGTGACGGCCGTCGACGCGCGTGCCCCCGTTCAGGCCGGAACCGGGTGACGATCCCGGGCCCGGTGGAATGGGCCGACTCCGCGCCCGTCAGTACCGCGATTGGTTTTGTCCAGGTGGCGAATCGGGGTTCCAGACAATCCGTCGGCCGCTGACACTGGCCCCTGCCTGCCGTTATCCGCCCGGCGGGCCGACCTTTCCAGGCGACCGACAGGAGACATCCTGATGAGAAAACCAACCATCGTGGACGCGCCGACGACGGGCGCCGCGGCCGTGAACGTCGAATCCGGAATCCGGTCGGGGCGCAGGTTCTTCGGTGCCGGACCTTTCCGCGTCGCGTTCGTCACCCTCGTGGCGGGAGTACTCGCGCTCACGGTCACGCAGGGCACCGCACTGGCCGGAGACAACCTGGCTCGATGCCTTTCCGGGCAGGTCTGCCTCTATGAGGGCAGCCTGGCGGACAACGACATGGTCGACTCGTCCTACGGCACGCTGAGCCACTACGGATTGAAAGCGAACACGTCCTACTACGTCGTCAACAACGGAAACGCGAAGCGCGGACTCGACCACTACTACTTCGAACACGCGGGGAAGACCAAGTGCCTGCACTTCAACGTGGGGACGACCCTCAACCAGGGGTCGTGGGTGTATTTGCGCTCATCCCTCTACCAAATCCTGTCCGACCAGCGGTGGGGCGGCGAATGCCCCTAGATCTGCCGGTCTCCTCGCAGGGCGGAAGCGGCCGGACGCAAGATAGTCCGACGCGGCGGTCGTGACCGTCTGTGTTCTCGGAGTGGCGGTGCGGGCGGAGTTCACCAGGGCGGTGGACTCCGCCCGCACCGTCAGGATCCTCATGGCGCGTGAACGGTGCGTGAGACGAGACGCCCGGCGCGCGGCGCGGCCGAACCGCTGCCCACTCGATGTCCCGCCGGAGCCCCTCGCGTTCTTCGCCGGGATGAAGCCCGTACGGCCGGCGGGTCATGAGGCCGTACGGGTTCGCAGGAGGTCGAGGATCTCGGCCTGGCCGGTGCCCGTGCGTGACTCCGAGCGCGGGGCGCCGGTGGCGTCGCGCACCTCGACCACGAGCAGCGCGTCCCCTCCCTCGGCCTCCTCCCGGCGGACGGTGATCCGCGCCCCGGGAGGGGCGTGTTCCGTGGCCCGCGCGAGGGCCTCGGCCTCGACGTCGTGCCCGGCGCGCAGTTCGGCGAGTTCGACAGGGCGCCGCCCCTGACCGTCGGGCAGCTCCGGATCGGCGCCGCCGTCGAGCAGCGCCCTGACGACGGCCGCCGCGCCGTACGTCACGGCACGGCAGAGGGCGGTGCCGCCCGCGGAGTCGCGGACGGCGGAATCGGCGCCCCGGGCGAGCAGGGCCTCGACGACGGCCAGGTGCCCACCGGCCACGGCCCAGTGCAGGGCCGTCATCGCGTTCTCCTCGGCGTGCTCCCGCTGGTCGGGGTCGGCGCCGCCGTCGAGCAGCGCGGTCACCGTCTCGGCGTGTCCCCAGGACGCGGCGGCGCACAGCGGGAGCCCCTCGTGCTCGCCCCCGCTCTCAAGGCCGGGGTCGGCTCCGGCCGCCAGGAGCCGCCGCGTGATGCCCGCGTCCCCGTGTACGGCGGCGCGGTAGAGGGCCGTGGAGCCGTACGGATCGGGTGTGTCCGGGGCCAGGCCGTCGTCGAGTAGCCGCCCGACCGTCTCGGCGTCCCCGGTCGCCGCGGCCGTCACCAGTCGCTCCCCTGTCATGCGGTTCATTGTGCGTGGCGAAGTGTCCGTGATCTATGGGTTTTCCCGGTGATGATCTCCATTTCTGACTGTGGCGATAATTCATGGTTAACCCATAGAGATAGTAGATTTATTGAGCCCCGCCCAGAGGTCGCCGATCATCGGTTCACGTCATCGGGAGGATCTTCGGATGCATGTCACGGCCCGCAGTGACTACGCCATACGCGCGATGCTGGTGATCGCGGCCCATGACCCGGCCTCGGTCACCGCGGAGACGCTGGCCCGGGCTCAGAAGATCCCGCCGAGCTTCCTGAGGGGCATCCTGACCGACCTGCGGCGGGCCAACCTCGTCTTCGCCCAGCGGGGCAACGAGGGTGGGTTCACGCTGGCCAGGAGGGCGGAGGCCGTCTTCGTCGGCGACATCCTTCGGGCGGTCGGCGGAGGCTTCACCTCGGTGCGGGGCTTCTCGACGGCCGACATCGTCTACTTCGGCGAGGCGGTGCCGCTGCGCGCCGTCTGGCTGGACGTCGAGGCCTCCATCGGGGCCGTGGTGGACAGCGTCAGCCTCGCCACCCTCCTGGAGTCCCAGGGGGCCGAGGTCCCGCGGCGGCAGACGGCCTGAGGGACGGGTGCCGGGCGCGCCGTCACCGCGCTTTCCGTGCCGGGTTCCCTGACGGACCGGGGCATGCCGGCAGCGCCGGAACCCGGCCCCGGACGTCGGCCGGGCCCTCTGAGGGTCCGGCCGGACCACGGCGGGTGGCCGGGGCCCTGGAGGGCGGTCGGTCCCGGGTGCCGGACCGGCCCCGAGGGCGGCCCGATCCCCTGGGTCGGCCGGGCCCTCCGTGTCTCAGACGGGGATGGAGACCCCGAGGCCGCCCCGGGTCTGCGCGCCGTAGCGCTCCTTCTCCCTGGCGAGGTCGAGGGGCCTGATGTGGCTGCGGCCCTGCATCGTCTCCTCGGTGATCAGGTCGGCGGGCACGAGCCAGGACACCTCGAACTCGATCCCGTCGGGGTCCTTGGCGTACAGGGCCTTGGTGGTCGAGTGGTCGGAGGCGCCCACGAGGGAGTTCATCTCGGTGAGCTTGACCGCGATGCGCTCAAGCTCCTGGAGGGTGTCGACCTCCCAGGCGAGGTGGTAGAGCCCGACGGTCGTCCGCCCGGCGCCGGAGGGGCCCGCCTGGGCGCCGATCTCGAACAGGCCGAGGTCGTGGTCGTTGCTCGATCCGGGGGCCTGCAGGAACGCCGAGCCCCGGCCGCCCATGACGACCCGGAAGTCGAGGGCCTCCCGGTAGAAGGCGACGCTGCGCTCGACGTCGCGAACGAACAGGACGGCGTGGTTGAGCCGCTGGACCGGCATGTTTCCTCCCCGAAAAACTTTAACTCTCAAGTACACTATCCCCGTATGCTTGAAAGTTCAAGTAAAGTGGGCCTCGTGACCAGATGGCTTGACGACGAAGAGCAACGCGCGTGGCGCGCTTTCATGGGGGCCTCACAGTTCATCCACGAGGAACTGGACCGCCAGCTGCAACGCGACTCAAGTATGCCGCACACCTACTACATCATCCTGGTGAAGTTGTCCGAGGCGAAGGATCGCAGGATGCGGATGAGCGATCTGGCCACCGAGCTCAACTCCTCGCAGAGCAGGCTCTCACACGCGGTGTCCCGTCTTGAGGAGAGGGGCTGGGTACGGCGCGTGCCCTGCGCCGCCGACCGCCGCGTCAGCTGGGCCGAGCTCACCGATGGGGGGTTCGCCGCGCTCACCGCCGCCGCCCCCGGCCACGTCGAGGCCGTACGGCGCGTGCTGTTCGACCGGGTCGACTCCGAGCAGGTCAAGCGGCTCATGGAGATCTGCTCCGCGGTGCTCGACGACCGGGGGTGAACCTCCTCGCCGGTCCGGCGACACGCCCGCCGTGCCGTACGGCCCGGTCCGGTCGAGGCGCTGGAAGGGGCGGGGAACAGAAGGAGAATCCAGCCGGGTCCGTCCCCGTCCCGGGGCCGTCCGTCGTACCGTTTCCCCCGACCGATCGGCTCAACAGGGGGATGCGGAGATGGCGGAGAGTTCTCTGAGGCGGGCGAACGGTGAGCACGAGGCGAACCGCGCGCTCTTCGGAACCGTCCACGAGGTGGCGGTCCGGTACGCGGGGGCCGACGTCTCCCAGGTGATCGCCGTCCTGCGCGGCAGGCTCGCCGGGGTGCCGGGGATGGACGACCACGGCATCCGCAGGATCGCGGAGGAGATCAGCGTCGGCCGGGACCCGTCCGGGCTGTAGACCAGGGTGGGCCGTCCCGCCTCCGCCCACAGGCGGCACGGGGCGGCCCTTTCCGTCCACAGGCCTGTGGATGACTTTCCCCAGCTGGCACGGGGTTTCCACAGGGTGTGCGGAGTGGTTGTCCACAGCCTGTGCACAACGGGCCGGGATCAGGGGCGGCTCAGGGTCGGATCAGGGGCGGCGCCGGATGTGTCAGGGGCCCCTTCCGGGACAGTCTTGGGGCATGCTCGCGTTGAGAAGGCTCTACCCGCTGGTCGCCTGCGCCGGAATCGCGGTGGCCGTCGGGTCCATGGTCGTGGGACAGGTCGTCGCGACCACCCACTCCGACCCGTTCGCCCTGACGATCGGCGAGTACGCCGCGGTCGAGGGCAACGGGACGACCGAGCTGGCCATGATCTCACTGGCGGTCGCCTCCCTCGCGCTGGTCGCGGGACTGCGGGCGGCCAGGGCCCCGCTGGGGACGGCGGTCGAACGTCTGCTCGCGGTGTGGAGCGGCGCCCTGACCGTCATGGCGTTCGTGCCCGCGGGCGTTCCCGGCTCGGCGGGCGCCCTGGACGACTGGATGCGGGACCAGGTGCACGGCTACGCCTCGGCGGTGGCGTTCGTCGCGCTGCCCGTCGCGGGCGCGCTGATGGTCACGCGCCTCGGGGAGGACGAGCGGTGGAAGGCGGTGGCCAGGCCGGTCGAGTGGCTGGCGCTGGCCTGCGGTTTCGGGCTGGTCGCGGTCACCTACGTGGCGCTCCCCGGCGACCGCGTCTTCATCGGGCTGGCCGAGTGGGTGCTGCTCGCCGCCGAGATCGCCCTGGTCGCGGTGCTCGCCGTACGGCTGGCGCACCTGAGCCGGGCCGGGAGGACCGCCCGCGCGTCCCAGGCCGCGCTCGGCTGACTTGTCACTTTGCTTTACTAATTCATGACATGTCACAAATAGGATACGAATACACAGGCTTGTCAGTGCTATCCTCGTCGGCGATCTAGAGGTCGTCCGGAGCCCCCCACTTCGGCGCTCCGGGACCGAACCGATGAGGTGACATGGCATCGAGCAGACCCATCAGGTTCAAGATCTCGGCACTCCTGGCGATCCCGATCATCTCGCTGCTCGCCCTGTGGGGATTCGCGGCCACCGTGACGGTCGGCGACTCGATGAGCCTGCTCACGGTCTCCACCCTGTACGACACGGTCGGCAAACCCGGTGACGAGCTGAACAACGCCCTGCAGCACGAACACCTGCTCTCGGCCGAGTACCTCGCCTCCCGCACGGACTCGGCCAGGTCGGCCCTGGCCGTACAGCGGAACATCACCAACCAGGCACGCCAGCGCTTCCGCGAGCGGACGAACACCGAGTCGGCCAAGTCCGCGATGACCCCCGACATGCGCATCCGGTTCAACGAGGTGATGACCCGGATCAACGCCCTCGACGGGACCCGCGTCAAGGTGGACGGCGGCAGGATCGGCCTCGTCGGCCTCTCCAGGGACTTCTCCCTGGTGCCCGACGCGCTGAACCGGCTGTCGAGCATCATGAGCCTCAACAACGACCTGCCGCTCTTCCAGCAGTCACGAAGCCTCGGCATGGTCAGCTACGCCAAGGACCTGATGAGCCGCGAGCGGGCGCTGGCCGCCGGGGTGCTGGGCCTGGGCCGCCCGATGTCGCCGAGTGAGCTGCAGCTGTTCAACCAGCTCGCCACCAACCGGGTCTTCCTTCTCGAACAGGCCCTGCCCGACCTGGAGCCGAGGCTGCGCCTGCCGTTCGCCGGGATGATGACCTCGACGATCTACACCAGGTACACCGGCTTCGAGGAGACCATCCAGGAGGGGGAGCTCATCCCCGCCACCGAGTGGCGCTCGGCGGGTGACGACCTGGAGGCCGTCTACGAGCGGGCGCTGACCGCCGTCACCCTCTCCCTGGCCGACCGGGCGGCCCCGTCCGCCGCGACGACGTTCACCAGGGCGGGAATCGCGGGCGCGCTCGGCCTCGTCGCCGTCGTCGCCTCGCTGCTGGTCTCCTACCGGGTCGGCAGCGGGCTCACCCGCGAGCTCGCCGGGGTGCGCAGGGCCGCCATGGAGGTGGCCGAGGTGCGCCTGCCCCGCGTCATGGAGAAGCTCCGCAGGGGCGAGCCGGTGGACGTCGGTGTCGAGGCGCCGCCGCTCGAACCGCTGGGCAGCACGGCGGAGGTCCACGACGTGGCCGCCGCCTTCGACAGCGTCCAGCAGCGCGCCATGCAGTCGGCCGTCGACCAGGCCAAGCTGCGAGAGGGCGTCGCCCAGTCCTTCCGCAACCTCGCCAGGCGCAGCCAGTCCCTGCTGCAGCGTCAGCTCAAACTGCTCGACGGGATGCAGAAGCAGGCCGAGGACCCCGCCGCCCTGGAGAACCTCTTCCTGCTCGACCACCTGACCACCCGCATGCGCCGCCACGCCGAGGGCCTGGTCATCCTGTCCGGCGGGGCCTCCGGCCGTAAGTGGCGCTCCTCCGTCCTGATGGAGGACGTGCTGCGCGGCGCCGCCGCCCAGGTCGAGGACTACGCCCGGGTGCGGGTCTACCCCATGTCGGGCACCACCCTGATCGGCAGCGCGGTCGCGGACATGATGCACCTGTTCGCCGAGATCATCGAGAACGCCACCGTCTTCTCCCCTCCGGGAGGGGAGGTGTCGATCCGCGGTGAGCTGGTCGGCCGCGGGTTCGCGATCGAGATCGAGGACCGGGGCCTGGGCATGACCGCCGAGAAGCGGGCCTCCATCAACGAGCGCCTGGCCAGCCCGCCCGAGTTCGACCCGTCGGAGACCGACCGCCTCGGGTTCGCGGTCGTCGGCCTGCTCGCCGCCCGCTACGGGGTCAACGTGACGCTGCGGCCCTCGCCGTACGGCGGGACCGGGGTGGTCATCCTGCTTCCCGAGCACCTCCTGGGAGACCCGGAGCCCGTCGAGCCGGTCGTGCCGCTCAGGGCCGAGCACATGCCGCCGGTCGCCGCGCTGCCCCCGGTGTCCGCGGAGCACCGGTTCACCGAACCGGTGCTGCCGGTCCCCGCGGACCTGTGGAAGTCGTCGGTACGGCGCGGCACCGGGCTGCCCCGCAGGGTCCGCCAGGCGAACCTCTCACCGGGCCTGCGCCAGGACGACCAGCGCCAGGAGAACGACCAGACCTCAGGCGCCACCGAGCGCTCGCCCGAGGAGGCTCGGGCGCTGCTGAACTCCTTCCAGTCGGGATGGCGGCGCGGACGCGCCGAGAGCGAGGACGGCGGTGCCGAATGATGAGCTGGGGTAGTGAACCGAGGATCGCACCGAGTGTGATCGTCACAGGGGAAGGGGTTTGAGCACGTGCCGGGTGAGCTTTATTGGCTTCTGGATGACTTCGTCACGAGTGTGGCGGACGTCTCCCACGCGCTGATCCTGTCGAACGACGGGTTGATGATGGCCTCCTCCCGAGGTCTGAGCAAGGAGGACGCCGACCACCTGTCGGCCGTCGCCTCCGGCTTCCAGAGCCTCGCCAAGGGGACAAGCATGCAGTTCGGCGGCGGCGCCGTACGGCAGACCATGGTGGAGATGGACTCGGCGTTCCTCTTCGTCACCTCGGCGGGCCAGGGCAGCTGCCTCGCCGTCATGACCAGCGGCGCCGCGGACGTGGGCCTCATCGCCTACGAGATGGCCCGCCTCGTGACCCGTGTCGGCCAGCATCTGGCCACCGCACCCCGGGTGGCGGGCCAATGAGCGACGACGTCGAGTGGGTCGACGAGGAGGCCGGGCCCGTCGTCCGTCCCTACGCGCTGACCGGCGGCCGGACCGCGACCTCGACGTCCTCGTCCGCGTTCGACCTGCTGTCCATGGTGGTCGCCAACGGCTCGGTGATCTCCGCGGGCTCACACCTGGGCTCGGAGCACCGGCGGTTGCTCGGCCTGATGAAGCGCACCAGGCCCATCGTCGAGGTCGCCTCTGAGTCGGGCCTGCCGATCGGCGTGATCAAGGTCCTCCTCGGCGACCTGCTCGACCAGGGGTTGATCCTCGTGCGCTCCCCGCTTCCCGCCAACACCTCTCCCGCGGAGGGGCTGCTGCGAGAGGTGATCAGCGGCCTGCGGGCCTTGTAACGTCCTTCCCGTACGGCCCGGCGGGGGTGGGGTGGCCGGCCGTACGACCCAGGACGACTTCGGAGGCCCCGTGCACCGTCGGAGGGCACGGGGAAAGCTCCTCCCGGCTTCTCAGGTCTTTTCGGGCTACGCCCTGAACGCGCAGACCAGGGTGGTCAGCCCACCCCGTCGATACAGATGGTCACACCGGGACGACTAACGCGCCCTGAGTGACAGGCTTCCTCCGGTCACAGTCCGCTTCCTCGAAGAGACGACTCTTGGAGAACGCGACGGCCTCAGCCCCGGGTTCCCGCCTCCTCGGGTGACCTGACGCCCTTCGCGAAACCGCCACGGTGGGCGCGGTAGGCCAGGTAACCGGCGACCAACAGGTCGTACAGCACGCAGGCCGTCGGAAGGTCGGTCAGCGGCGGCTCAAGATGACGGGGCACCACGACGTCCCACACCGGGTGCAGCACCCAGGCGGCCACCAGGAACCACGGCGACCGGAACACCCCCAGCAGGGCCAGTGCCACCACCACCCCGGACGCCGCGTACTCCACCCCGCCACCGGCCAGGTAGGTCGGCGCGAGAATCCCCACGGTGACGGCGCTCCAGGCCGCCAGTTCGGTCCTGCCGGGCAACCGGCACAGCGCCAGGACGAGCACCACCCCCAACGGCGCCGCCGCCACCACGAGCAACCCGGCCCGCGCCACGGCCCCGATGGCGTACGACATCGCCACCATGACCACCACGACGTAGAGCGCCCACCCGGCCTTCACCCACACCCGTCCGCCCATACTCGGCCCTCCTGTCTTTACCTCAGGAGTCGTCGGCGACCGGGCCGGAGTTCCGGGAAGGTCTCACGCGTTTGGCCGGGTGCGCCGTACGCGGGCCGTACGACCCTGAAAGGCCGGGCAGAATGATTCGCGGAGGAGGCTGAATCCGTGACGGCAGACGACCTGTATCAATTGCTCCGCTCGTACGATCCCAGTGACGTTTCGATGCAGCAGTTCCACGCCGTCTGGGTGGAGTCCATCCCTGTCGAGGAAGCGGTCGTCATTTTGAACGGCGATCCGGCCTCCGGGACGCGGGACGGTTTTCTCGGGTGGGGGACGGGTTCCGACGGAGGAGGCGAAGAGGCGGCAGGTCTGCTGGCAGGGCAGGTCGGTGACTGGATTCTGGTCATCGGTGACCACCGTTCCACGGAGGATGAAGCGCTGCTCGCGCTGTCACGATGTGGCAGGCGCGCTCTGGCCATCCGCTGGGATCTTCATGGTGAGAACACATTGAAATTCGCCGAAGACGGGAAGCTGATCACGGTCATTGACATCTTCGACACCGGCGAACGGTCCGGCACCGATCCGAACGCCCTCGACCCGTACCTCTACGGTCTCCGTTTCAACATCGACGACGACATCCCAGGAGAACCCGCCGTCGAGCCCGGTGAAAGCCTCACATCCGCCCTGACCGCGATCGGCCGAATGGTCGGCCACCGCATCGACAGAGAATGGCTGGAGGCCACACACACCACGTATGTCGTACCGGCCGGCGACCCTGATTGACGGCCCCCTGGAGGGTTCCCCGCAGTGCGGGTGACGGTCTCTCTGTTCGTCCTGGTGAACATCACAGCGGCCGTCCTCGTGGCCAGGCTGTCCCACCGAAGGCTGACGCCTATCCGCAGGGACTCGGCCGCGCCAGGACAGAGACCCGCGCCGCGGCCGACCCTCCGACCCCAACCGGTAACCGCCCACAACGCGGGGAACCGTGAACTCTTCAGGGTGATGAGTGACGTGACCAGGTCGTCGAGAACACGCGCCTGCGGTTGTTGCGAACCCTTCAGGGTGATGAGCGACCGCTTACGTCCGTCAGGCGTGGCCGTCGATCCAGGGTTGCGAACCCTTCAGGGTGATGAGCGACCCGAGGGTAAAGTCCCAGGTCAGGCCGGGCGCTGTGGAAGCGGGATACGTGGTTTCTGCGGCGGTCCGGCGGTAGTGCAGCGGTGCAGGTCAGAGCGTTGATCATCTTTGCGCTTGGTCGAGTCCATCAACGTTTCCGTAGCGTAGCCCTACGGAGCGGGAAACAGCGATCGGGATGACCGGTCGCCGGGGACGGGGCAAGTGGGTGTTCTCCTGGGTCGGGTTACGGTACCGGTTCCCAGGTCCAGGGGCGGGGGCCACGTTCTCCTCGCAGGCAGGCGAGTCTGTGGGCGATCTCCGGGTGACGGGCCGGGTTCTCCCCGGCGACCTGGGCGGCCATGCATGTCATGCGGAACTCGCGGATGTCGCGCAGGGTCTCGAAGCCCGGCCAGGTGACGACGTCGTGTCCGTAGGAGGCGACGAACCTGCGGTAGTCCTCACCGCTGATTCCGGCCAGGGTGAAGGTCTTGACGGCGGTGGAGGTCAGGTCCCATTCGGGTGGTCCGGCCGAGCAACGTTCCAGGTCGAGCAGTACCACCCGGCCGTCGTCGGTACCCACGACGTTGCCGATCCAGGCGTCGCCGTGCACGACGCTGTCGGGCAGCCCGGCCGGGAGCGTCCGCCAGCGGGTGCGTAGCTCGGCCAGTCGCTCCCGCATCCACTGCCGGTCGTCTTCGGTCAGGGTGAAGGCCCGGTCGATCCGTTCGGTGAGCCGGACGAACGGGTCCAGTCTGCCGATGTCGAAGTCGGTCGGGATCGGCAGGTCGTGGAGGCGGCGCAGGGCGGCGGCGACCTCCACGGCGGTGCCGTGCCGGTGGGGCGGTAGTTCCCGCCACCAGGTGACCGCGCGGCCGTTGACATCGACCGGCTGGTCGAGACCGGGCACGGTGTGGACGGCGGGCACCTGGTGGGTTTCCAGCCAGCGGGCGATGCGCACCTCGCGGGTGGCTGCGGCGACCTGCCCGGCCCGCGCGACGCGGGCGACGATCCCGCCGGGCAGCCGGTAGAGGGCGTTCTCGCCCAGACGCATCAGTTCCGCCCCGACGGTGTCGATCTCGGCAGTACGGCAGGCCTCTTCGAGTACGGCTCTGGCCTCGGTCTCCACCTCGTGGGCGAGGGTCATGCCTGGATCACCGTCCGGATCTGGTGGCGAAGCTCGGCGACGGGTGTTCGCGCTTGGTGCGGAAGAGCGATGCGGTTCAACTCTCGCATATCGTCTCGTGCCCGGCGTGAACGTATCCGGCCCGCGTCGATGAGCGCCGCCTTGCCGATCGTCGCGGCGTGGTCGGGGTCACCGGTCGCCATGGTGAGGGAGGCGAGTTTGATGCCGCTGATCGCGCGGGAGCGGACGTAGGGCGCGATGTGTCCCTCGACGGCGGCGCTGAGCCGTGTTGAGGCATCCGCCGCGTACCGGCCGTCGATCTGTACGGCCAGATCGAAAAGGGCATGGCCGGTGTCACCGGCGTGCTGGGCGGCGTCGTAGTAGCGCATCCACGGCGCTTCGTCCGCCGGGCGGATCTGGGAGAACTGGTCATCGGCGCGACCTACCGACTTCAGCGTCTCCTCCGGCATGCCGAGCTTCGCGGTCGCACGAGCACGGGCGGTGTACAGCATGGCGCGCTCGGCGGGAGTAAGCCGATCGGCGCGGACCAGGGCGAGCTCGACGAGGGTCAGCCCGTCGTCGGCGTCGCCGCACCAGATGGCCTGCCGGGCCATGAGCGACAGAACCTTGGCTCGTAGATGCCAGTCCTGCGCCTCCTCCGCGCAGGACAGGGCGAAGCGGAACATCTTGCGAGCGTCGTCATGAGCGTAGGCATCGAACGCCATGGCCGCTCCAGAGTGGGCGAGCCACCCGACCGCCGTGTACAGCTCCTCGCGCAGCGAACGCGGACAGGTGGCACATTGCAGTAGCGACACCGAGTAGCGCAGCTGAGCGTTGACGGCCTCACGCACGAGGCTGCCGCCATAGGTGTGATCCCACGCCGAGAACACTCCGGCGAGAACCCGAAGCTCGTGGATGTCGGCCGCCTGCACAGTGTTGGGAATCTCAACAGCACGTCCCAACTGGGACAGGTCAGTCAGCGAGACGGACAGAGCAGCACCCAGCACCGTGCGAAAGAACGTCTTGCGGTTCACATCTCCCTCGTCTCTTGTCTCCGGCGCGATGTCCACTTTCCTCGCCCGCCAGAACCCCAGAGCCGCGTCGGTCTCGACTCCCAGGACCGCTCGCAGCCCCTCCCGGTAGTCCGCCTGAGGCCAGCGCACCAGACCGCGTTCCAGCTTCCCCAGATAGTTCGCGGTCAGACAGGTCACGCGCTGGTGCCTCTGGTAGATCCAGGCGTTGACGAGATCGGCCAGCTCCTGTCGGCTGGTGGGCTGACCAGGAGCCACCGGGGAGAGCAGGCGTTCCCGAGCCTCACGCAAAGCATCGTTACGGTCCGGCATCGAGCCGCTCCTTTCCGAGAGTGACACGCAGCCGCATCGTCGCATAGGCCAGGAAAGTGCGCCCGCCGATCTGCCCCTGATCTGCCCCTTGACTGCCCGCTGATCTGGTGTTCCCACACGGCCCGCGAAGGTCGATGGTGAGGGGGAATCGCCCTGCCAGGCCCACAACCTCGTGAGGAGTCCCGCTCGTGTTCCCACTCGGTACGCCCATGGCCGATGCTCTGCGTCGGAAGGTCAGTGAGGGTTTCTACGACCCCAAGGCGCCGCAGTTGCGTCGGCTTCAGGGGTTGCTTGGCCGGTCGCGGGTGGAGGTGGTGTTCCGGTGTGACGACGGGGCTCCGTTGCTGGAGGTGCCCTCGATGGAGTTCGTGATCTGGACCGATCTTCGGGAGCGGGACTTCTTCTGGAAGCACCGGAACGAGCGGGCTCATCAGGTTCCGGTGGAGCAGGTGGAGGAGGCCGCCCGTCAGATCGTCGAGCATCTGGCCCGTCTCCCGGCTCCCGGGGTGAAGGGTGCCGCGTCGGCGGAGGGGGCGTCCTCGTGATCGGGTCATCTCGGCCGGGTGGACGGCATCGTGACGGGCGGCCGTACAGCCTGGTGTATCGGCGGGTGTGGGACGGCCCGGCCCGCGCGGAGGCCGAGAGCCTCAACCAGGCGTGGGCCGGATGGACGGTGCTCTACAGCCTGGGGACGCGCCGGTTCTACGGGTTGTGTTCGTGGCCTGCTCCGCAGCCGGTGATCGTCAGCGACACCACCGCCGAGGGGTTGGAGCGGCGGATGCGTGAGGCCGAGGCGCTTCTGACCCTGCGGATGCCGACCTTCAGGGAGCGGAGATCGGCCGGGAGGCGACGGTTGCGGTCGGCGAGGAGGGCGGCATGATGCCGGGGGTCGCGGATCCCAGCTGTGACAGTTTGCAGCGGGCTCATCCGGACTGGTTGGTCTTCCACAGTTCGCATTCCGGCCTGTGGAGCGCCTACCGAGGTGTTCTGCCCGGCAGGCCGTACGCCGGGGAGGTGTTGTTGGTGCGGGCCGGGTCCGCCGAGGAGCTGGATCGCAAGCTGGCCGCTCAGGTGTCCCCGGTGGTGCCGCCGAGTATCCAGGCCGTCGCCGTCGCCCGCGCCTTGCAGGCCCGAGCCGCCCACGCCCTCCAGACCGCCCGGATCTCCCGGGCCGTTCACGCCGTCGCGCCGGGTCGGTCCACGGCGTTGCGCAGGTTGCTGCGCTCCTAGAAGCCGGTACGGCGGGCGGAGGAAGTCATCCCACCCGCCGCTCGCCGTACCTCGTGAACGTGCGGCTCAGGTGGGAGGGACCTGGGCCGCACACCCTCGCAAGACGGCTCCCACACACGCCGAGTGTGCTGGGGAAGAGGGAGCCGTCTGGCGCACCGGTCTTCCTATAAGGAAGGCCGGTCCTCCTCCAGGGTGCCCGGCCGCATGCTCCCCGGCTCGGGGCCGGGCACCCGCCCCCACCGCAGCCGCTACTGACCCCCATGGAGCCCTCCATGTCCCCCCTCAAGGCCGTCGCCCCCGATGGCACCTTTATCACCGAGGCCGGAACGACCGAACGGCTTCTCACGCCCGGCGAGGTCGCCCGGATCTTCGGCGTGGACCCCAAGACCGTCAACCGGTGGGCGTTGACCGGCCGCATCCCCTCGGTGCGGACCCCCAGCAGGCAGCGACGCTACCGGGAGAACGACATCAGGGCTCTGCTGGACGGTTCCCAGGGCTCCTGACCGGCTGTCTCCGCGAAATCCCCCTCTCAATTCGGTTTGGTGATAAATCCCATTTAGGAGGATAAAAAGTAATAAACCTCATGACGCGAGGTCCATACATCGCGTGCCGGTGTGGCCGTGGTGTACCGAGGATGTGATCCGGCTCGTATTGTTGCCCCGAGGAAAGTCGTCATGCGCGTCGGATTTGTCGGTCAAATGTGTCTTTCGCAGAGCATGATCGACGCGTTGTGAGGGTCCCGGCTGCGCGGCCGGATGGCTCCGTCGGGCGCCCGTGGGCATCCGGTGGGAAAGGACGGTAGCGGTGCCCGACGCAGGACCGTTGAAGGCGACCGACCCCCGGCGCATCGGCGTCCACGACCTGCTCGGAGTGCTGGGCAGCGGCGGCCAGGGCACCGTCTACCTGGGCCGGGGCCCCTCCGGGCAGCAGGTGGCGGTGAAGGTCCTGCACGCGCGCGTGGTCGAGAACACCACCGAGATGCGGCGCTTCGAGCGCGAGGTCGCGCTGGCGCGGCAGGTGGCGGCCTTCTGCACCGCCACGGTCCTTGAGGCCGGGTTCAGCGAGGGACGGCCCTACCTGGTCAGCGAGTACGTGCCCGGCCCCTCCCTCCAGGAGCTGGTCGCCACCGACGGCCCCCGCACGGGGAGCGGTCTGGAACGGCTGGCGATCGCCACCGCGACCGCCCTCGACGCCATCCGCCGGGCCGGGATCGTGCACCGCGACTTCAAGCCCACCAACGTGATCATGGGTCCCGAGGGGCCGGTCGTCATCGACTTCGGCATCGCCCGCATCCTGGAGGGCACCGACGCGACCACGGTCTCCGCGCTGGTCGGCACCCCCGCCTACCTGGCCCCGGAGCAACTGGCCAACCAGCCTGCCAGCGCGGCCTCCGACCTGTTCGCCTGGGCGGCGACCATGGTCTACGCGGCGACCGGCCGCCGGGCCTTCGCCGGTGATCACGCCGCGGCGATCATGGGCACCATCCTCAACAGCGAACCCGACCTGGACGGGGTGCCCGAGCCGCTGCGCGCGCTGCTGGCCGCCTGCCTGGCCAAGGACCCCAGGGACCGCCCCGGGATCGGTGAGGTGCTGGCGATGCTGACCGGCCGCATTCCGGCGGAGCCGTACGAGATGGAGACCGTCACCGAGAGCCCCGCCCCCGCCCCGGACGGACCGGCGGTCTCCGGCGCGGTGACGCCGAATCCGGCGGCCGAGCGGGACATGATCTCCACCGGGGACCGGCCGGTACGGCGCTCCTTTCCGCGTGGCCGTGCCGGGTGGATCACCGCGGCGGCCGGTGTCGTGGCCGTCGTGCTCGGGGTGGTCTTCTGGCCCTTCTCAAGGGAGCCGGTGACGAGCGCGGCCCCGGCGACGGCGGCGGTGGTGCCGGGCGTGGTCGGCACCCAGAGCGACGACATCTGGGCCGTCGCCGCCGCGCAGGTGGACGGGCGTCCGGTGGCGGTGACCGGCAGCGCGGACGACACGGCCCAGGTGTGGGACCTGACGACGCGCACGCCGGTCGGCGATCCGCTGCGCGGGCACACGGAGGACGTCAGCGCGGTCGCGATCGGGCAGGTGGACGGGCGTCCGGTGGCGGTGACCGGCAGCGCGGACGACACGGTCAGGGTCTGGGACCTGGTGACGCGACAGCCGGTCGGCGACCCGATGAGGGGGCACACCGAGGACGTCTACGCGGTGGCGGTCACCCAGGTGGACGGACGTCCCGTGGCCGTCACGGGCAGCGGCGACGACACGGTCAGGGTGTGGGACCTGACCACCCGCCAACCCGTCGGCGAGCCGATGAAGGGACACACCGAGGACGTCTGGGCGGTCGCCGTCGGGCAGCTGAACGGACGCCCGGTCGCGGTGACCGGTGGAGTGGACGACACGATCCGGGTCTGGGACCTGACCACGCGCCGTCCCGTCGGGGAGCCGATCACAGGGCACACCGGTGACGTGTACGGCGTGGCGGTCACCCGGCTCGACGGCCGTCCCGTGGTGGTGAGCAGCAGCGAGGACGACACGGTCCGGGTGTGGGACCTGGCCACGCACCAGCCCGTGGGGCAGCCGATGGTCGGTCACACGGGCAACGTCACGTCGGTGGCGGTCGGGCAGGTGGGCGGCCGTACCGTCGCCGTCACCGGGAGCTGGGACAGGAGCGTCCGCCTGTGGGACCTGACCTCGCGCAGGCCCGTCGGCGAGCCGTTCACCGGGCACACCAGCACCGTCTACGGCGTGGCGGTCACGCGGATCGGAGGACGGGCCGTCGCGGTCAGCGGCAGCAGGGACACGGCCGTGCGGGTGTGGGACCTGGGACCCGCGTCCTGAAATTCCGCGCCATTTTTTCGATGTCCGAAAATGGAATTACCGGGAGTCCGAAACAAAGTTCGCAGGAGGCGCCGTAGGTGGGATGTGTCGGGTTTTTGTGGCTTTTCCTGTGTGGCGAAGCGTGACACGATAAACGATCAAACCGGTTTCTGCTGGAGATTTTTGACGGAGGGGAGTACGGCCCCATGCCGTATGCGATCGTCGGGCACGAAGGTCCTCTCACCGGACAGCGGTTCCTGATCGGCGAAGAGCCGGTGACCTTCGGCCGCCGGGGCGACAACAACGTGGTGATCACCAGCGAGCGGGCCTCGCGCTTCCACGCCGAGGTGCGCGCCCAGGGTGACGACTACGTGCTGCAGGACCGTGGAAGCCGCAACGGGACGCTGGTCAACGGCAGGAAGATCACCTCCCACGTGCTCCAGCCCGGCGACACGATCTCCATCGGGGGCGAGACGTTCCGTTTCGAGACGTTCGACGACCTGGAGACCGTCGTCGACGCCTCCATGCTCCCGACGGTCGTCAGGGCCGTGCCCGGCGTCGGGATGGGACAGGTCCTGCACGTCACGATCTCCGGCGGCGGGCCCGTCGGGCTGAGCCTCGCCCTGCTGCTCGAACACCTCATGGGACACCGGGTGTCCATCACGATGTACGACGGCCGCTGGACCCGGGACGGGGCGCGGATCGTGTGGCGGAACGCGGCCCAGGGCAACAACCGGCGCCAGCAGGTGGTGACCGTACAGAGCCGCCAGTATCTCAACCTGCCGGAGGACGTCCAGGAACGGCTGTTCACCACCGGCTCCTACAGCGAGATGTGGCCGGCGGGCCCCGACTCGATCCGCGGCTACAGCCCGCGCAACATCCGGATCGCCCACGTCGAGGACGTGCTCCTCGACATGGTGAACGAGAAGGCCGACCGCATCCGGCTGATCCCCGAGAACCTCGACCCGGTCGCACACCGCGACGGCATCGCGCAGGACCACGTGCTGGCCATCTGCGAAGGCGGGCGTTCCCGGACCCGCGAACACTTCGGCGACAGGTTCGGGCAGGCCGACAAGTCGATCTACTCGCTGGACGGTCACCACGTCCAGGACGTGGTGCTCGGCATCCGCGTGAAGTCCGACCTGCCCGACCCCATGATCGTCCTGCTGACCGTGGCCCAGAACCGCTTCCTGCTCAACTCGCTGCGCGGCGAGGGGTTCCTGAACGTTCGCCTCACCGACGCCGAGGCCAAGGAGGTCATCGGCATCGACCCCATCCGGCAGGTGTTCGAGGAGTGCATCGCCTCCAACCCCTGCCTGATGGAGCGGACGGAGAGCGGCGACTTCCACTGCTCGACGCACCAGACGCTGTTCCTGCCCGCCCTGATCAGGGGCTCGGCGCTGTGGAGGCGGGTGCAGGAGGGGCTGACCCTCTTCGGCATCACCGAGGACAACGTGAGCGCCGTCACCGGCTTCCGGCTGGACATGGTGCAGCGGCCCCGCTTCACCTCCCGGCTGTTCTTCCCGACCTCGACCACCCCGGGCACGTACGGCTTCCTCCTGGGGGACGCGGCCAACGCGATCCACTTCTGGCCGGGACGCGGGCTCAACAGCGGACTGGCCTCGGCCATCTCGCTGGCGCGCTCGCTCAACCGCAACTGGCGGGGCAGGCCGTTCCGCGACGCCGACTTCGTCCGCCACGAGGCCGCGATGTCGATGCTGCAGTACCGGCACAAGAGCCGCGCCTGGAACGCGATGGTGGCCGCCGACGAGCAGGGGGTCACCCGGGCCATCAAGGACAAGATCGCCCAGGGCCTCGAAGAGGGCGCCGCCGGGGCGGACAGGAACGCCGACATCGACGTCCTGATGGACCGGCTGCGCCAGATCCGGTCCCGCCTGGCCCCGAGAATCCCCGGCATGCCCGACGACGCGGCCCTGCTGGAGCGGCTGAGCGAGCTGCGGAGCGAGACCGTACGGTCCCTGGTGGTCAGCGGCGCCTGGGACACGCTGACGGTCGGGGGTGAGGAGGTGGACATCGACATCTTCGACACCCCGGTCCCGGCGGAGCCGTCCCCCGCCGACGCGACCCTGTTCGTGAGGCCCACCACGACGGCACCGCACGACCTCTCGGGAACCACGGGCCCTCAACCGGTCCACAACGAGGCGGAGTGAGAGCCACCCCCCGCGCGCGGGGGGTGGCCCCACGCATGAGGAACGAGGGCGGAGGTCGCGTCGGCGCCCTTCCCCGTGGGATCGTCAACCGGTCCGGGCGCTACTCCGTACCGTCCGCAGGAAGGCGCTCCGGCAGCCCGAGTCGTGGGAACCGGTCGTCGTGGAACGTGAAGATCTCGGTGATCGCCCCGCCGGTGACGCGCAGGACGTCGATCGTCAGCGGCAGGTACGCGCCCTCCCGCTCCCGCCAGAGGTAGAAGGCGACGGCGGGCTGCCGGTTCACGGAGGTGGGGACGGCACGTAGGCGCCCCATGCCCTCGAAGCCGCTCTCGGCCCAGCCGTTCACCACCGTTTCGCGGCCGACGTACAGGCCCGGCGTGGGCGGCATCGAGTAGCGGACGTCGTCCCGCAGCAGTGCGGCGAGCCCGTCGATGTCCGTGGCCACGCTGGCGTCGGTGTAGCGGCGCACCAGCTCGCGCGTCCCGGCGTCCTCCTCCTCACCGCCGGTCCAGTCCTGCCGCTCGGCGGGCAGGTGCTCCCGCATTCCGGCGCGGGCCCGCTGTAGTGCGCTGTTCACGGAGTTGACGGAGTCCCCGAGGAGTGCCGCGACGTCCTTCGCCGGCCAGCCGAGCACGTCCCGAAGGATCAGCGCGGCCCGAGGGCGCGGCGCGAGGTGCTGGATCGCGACCAGGTACGCCAGTTCGATCGTCTCCCGTGCGACGGCGGCGGTCTCCGGCTCGTCCGCGTCGCCCGCGGGCAACTCGTCGAGCAGCCGGTCCGGGTAGGGCTGAAGCCACAACGCCTCGCCACCGGTCGCGGGCTCCGGGCGGCACCTGGCGAGCAGGTCCAGGCAGGCGTTGGTGGCGATCCGGTACAGCCAGGCCCGGAACGTCGACCGTCCCTCGAAGGTCTCCCGCCGCCGCCAGGCACGCAGGAACGTCTCCTGCACGGTGTCCTCGGCGTCTTCGAACGACCCGAGCATCCGGTAGCAGTGCACATGCAGCTCCCGCCGGTGCCGCTCCGCCAGTCCCGAGAACGCGGGCTCGTCGACCTCGCCCAGACCGCTCACGCCCAGCTCCTCCAGCAGCGTTCCCACACTCATCACGTCATCCTTCCGCCTCGTCGTGTCCCGTCGTAGGTATGACGGGTTCGGGCGCGACAACTCATCACCGCGGAACACGGCGAGGAGGGCGTGGGCGGCCATGAAGACTGGAACTCGCGGCCGTACGCGCCGGGACGTCCGAGGGGAACAGAGGATGAATGAACGATGTCCATTCGGTGTCCGAAAGTGCGGTGCCGTACGGGGTGGAATGGGATGATTGTTCGCTGAAGGAGGGAAATTCCAGAAGGGGGCAATCTGGCCTGGAAGTGGGTTATTTGGTGATCTAGATATGCGGCGAATGCTCCACAAAGCGCTCAAGTCGGGACATCGTGCTATCCCTTTTTTGTGGGGTGGTTTGGTGGAAGGATCTGATTTATCGTGGCAAGTGATAATAAGGCGCAATAGGAGCGACACATGGATCCGCTTGTGCTGGCCGCGGGGACGGCGTTGGTGACGGCCATGGCCACCGACGCCTGGCAGGACGCCCGCGCCGGGGTGGTCGCGCTGTGGCGGCGCTTCCGCCCCGAACAGGCCGAGGTCGTCGAGGGTGAGCTGGTCGAGGCCCACGCCGAACTGCTGACGGCGCGACAGGCGGGGGACGTCGAGACCGAGCGGGCACTGGCCGGTCTCTGGCAGGTACGGCTGGCGCACCTGCTGAGAGAGGCCCCCGAGTCGGCCGTCGAACTGAGACGCCTCCTCGACGAGGAACTGACCCCGCTGTTGTCGGTCACGGAGCAGACCCGGATCGGTTCGATCGTCATGAAGGCGGTCGTCCGAGACCAGGGACGCCTTTATCAGGCGGGCCGGGACCAGCACATCAACGAACGCTGAACGGAATTCCCCGGCGGCCGTGACGCCGCCCTCGTCCGGCTCCACAACGTCGTATGACCAGGCCGGAAAGTCAATGGCTGACTCTTTTCAGAATGACCGCCGGGAGCCGGAACCCGAACCGGTCCCACCGGCACGGGAAACGCCCACCGGAGACAACGTCCGCCTTGAGGTGTCCGTCTCCGACCAGGGCCACGTGTACCTGGCCAACAGGGACCAGCACTTTCACTACGGCGAGAAACTGAGCGCCGAACAGCGGACCCGGCCGGGGGCGGTGATCGAGGAGTGCCCCTATCCAGGGCTGTCCGCCTTCGGCCGTGAGCAGCGAAGGTGGTTCTTCGGCAGAAAGGACCTGACCGGTGCGCTGGTCGGCCGCCTCGACCGGCGGCTGCGCACGGGCGGTCTTCAGGTGGTCATCGCCCCCTCGGGCGCGGGGAAGTCCTCGCTGCTGCACGCCGGTCTGCTGCCCGCGCTCGACCAGGCGGCCCTGCCGTACGCCAACCGGTGGCCGCAGGTGACGCTCACCCCCACCGCCACACCGGTCAGGGAGATGGCCGGCAGTCTGGAACGCCTCACCGGTGTCGACCGGGACCGCGTCGCCGAACAGATCGCAGGCGGGCCGGAGCGGTACGTCTCGGCGCTGGAGAGGTGGCTGCGCGAGCGGGCCGGTGACCCGGCCGCCGCGCGGATCGTCGTGGTGGTGGACCAGTTCGAGGAACTGTTCACCGAGTGCGACGACGAGCGGGAACGCGAGGCGTTCGTCGAACTGCTCGTACGGCTGGCCGCCACACAGGCCGGGCTCGTGGTGATCGGGGTCCGCGACGACTTCCACTCCGCCTGCGCCGCGCATCCCCTGCTGCAGCCCGCCCTGGAGGACCGTCCGCTGGTGGTCGGGCCGATGCCGGAGGCGAACCTCAGGGAGGCGATCGTCTACCCCGCCCAGGACCTGGGGGTGGATCTCGAACCGGGGCTGGCCGAGCTTCTCCTGGGCGACCTGAGGGCGACCGCGGGTGACAGGCGGACGAGCGGGTACGAGGCGGGACGGCTCCCGCTGCTGGCCCACGCGCTGCGTCTGACCTGGCAGCAGCGCAACGGCGCCACGCTGACCGTCGAGGGGTACAAGGCCACCGGCCGGATCGAGGGCGCGCTCGCGGCCACCGCGGAGCAGGTCTTCACCGGTCTGGACGACACCGCCCAACGGCTGGCCAGGCTGCTGTTCCTCCGTCTGGTCAAGCTCGGGGACGGAGCCGAGGACACCCGCAGGCGCGTCGCCCACACCGATCTGGTCGGCATGCACGCGGACCCGGGGACGACCGCGGCGGTGGTGAACGCCTTCGCCGGGGAACGGCTGCTCACCCTGGACCGCGAAGCCGTACAGATCACTCATGAGGCCCTGCTGAGCCACTGGCCCCGGCTGCGCGGCTGGCTCAACGACGACCGGGCGGGGCGGCTCATCCACCAGGACCTGGAGGACACCGCGGCCGCGTGGAGCCGTGAGAGGGGCGACTCCTCCCGGCTGTACCGGGGGACCCGGCTTGACGCCGTACGTGTGTGGGCCGAGACCAGGCCTGAGGACGAACTCACTCCCGTCGCACGTGACTTCCTCGCCGCCTCGGCCCGCCAGCGACGCCGTACGGCCCGGCTGAGGACCGGCGCCGTCGCCGCCCTGACGGTGCTCGCCCTGGTCGCCTCCGTCGCGGCCGTCTACGCCCTCCAACGGGGCAGGGAGGCGATCACCCAGCGGGACCTGGCCGTCTACCAGCGTGTCGTCGCCGAGGCCGACCGGCTCAGGGAGACCGACATCTCCCTGTCCGCCCAGCTCACCCTGGTCGCCCATCGGATGAACCCCGGGGAGGAGACCCGGACACGACTTCTCGGCACCCAGGGCGACGCCCTTTCCGCGAGCCTGACGGGACACGTCGGTTACGTCGAGTCGGTGGTCTTCAGCCCCGACGGGCGGATCATGGCCAGCGGCGACGGCAGCGGCACGGTCCGGCTGTGGGACGTCTCCGCCCCCGCCCTGCCGAAGCCGCTCGGCCGTCCCCTGAGCGGCTCCATAAGCGGCGTGTCCGTGGTGGCGTTCAGCCCTGACGGACATCTTCTGGCGGCCGGTGACTCCGGCGGGAGGGTGCAGCTGTGGGACCTCTCCGACCGCGCGCACATCAAGCCGACGGGGGAGCCGCTGCTCGGGCACATATTCCAGGTGACGGCCATCAGGTTCACATCCGGCGGGAACACCATGATCACCTCGGGGGCGGACGGAGTCGTCCAGAAGTGGGACCTGACCGTTCCCTCCCCGCTGCTGGAGGGACGGGGCATGGCCGACTCCGTCTTCGACGACGGCGGATCGGTCTCCTCGACCGCCGTCAGCGCGGACGGGAAGACCCTGGCCGTCGGCACAGGCGACGCGAAGGTGCACCTGTTCGACATCTCAGACGTCAACCGTCCCAAACCGCTCAGCGATCTCCTGGAGATCCACAGAGGTGAGGTCAAGGCGATGGCGTTCAGTCCGAACGGCAGGACGCTGGCCACGATCGGAGGCGCCGGTGACGCGGGGGTGCTGCTGTGGGACGTCTCCGACCCCACCGACGGCACACTGCTCAACATTCCCTCGCGGAGCCGTACCTTCATCGGCACGTCGGTCGCGTTCAGTCCTAACGGGCGGACCCTGGCCGCGACGTACACCGACTGGACCGTCCGGCTGTGGAACGTCTCCAACCCCTCCGTCATGACGCCGCTGGGTCACTTCCTCGTCGGCCACACGGGGTTCGTCACCTCGGCCGCGTTCAGCCCTGACGGGCGGACCCTGGCCAGCGGTGCCTCGGACGGGTCGGTGCGGCTGTGGAACGCGCCCAGCGCCTACCTCCCCGGGCACACGGAGACCGTCACCTCCGTGGCGTTCGGCCCAGGCGGGCGGCTGCTGGCGAGCGCCGGGGTCGACAGATCGATCATCCTGTGGGACGTCTCCGACCCGCTGCGGGCCAGGCGCGTCGGCCGGCCGCTCCTGGGGCACAGGAACTCCGTCGCCTCCCTGGCCTTCGGCCCCGACGGGCACACGCTGGTGAGCTCGGGCGCCGACGGGGACATCCGGCTGTGGGACGTGACGGACCCCGCGCGGGCCACTGCCGTGGGAAAGCCGCTGAGAGCCGGGAAGAAGGCCGCGATCATCTACGCGGTGGCCTTCGACCCCACGGGAGACGTGCTCGCCGCCGCGTCGGGCGACGGAGCGGTGCGCCTGTGGGACGTCGCCGCCCGCAAGCTCCTCGCCGAGTCGCCGGGGAAGAAGGCCGCCGGAGACGACGAGGCGCGCTTCAGCTCGATCGCGTTCGGCCAGGGCGGAAGGCTCCTGGCGAGTATCAACCTGAACAACGCCATCACGCTGTGGGACGTCTCCGATCCCGCCCGTCTCAGGCCGGTGGGCCGTCCGCTGGAACTGCGGGCCGACGCCACGAGCAGGAGTTCGGAGTCCTCCAACTTCTACTCGGTGACCGTCAGTCCCGACGGGCACACCCTGGCCGCCTCAAGCGCCGACGGGAAGGTGTACCGGTGGGACATCACCGACCCCGCGCGGGCCACGCTCAAGGAACGACCGTTGACGGGCCACACGGGTGTCGCCTATTCGGTGCTGTTCAGTCCCGACGGGCGCACCATGGCGAGTTCCGGCTTCGACGGTGTGCTCCGGCTGTGGGACATGACCGACCCCGCAGGAGGGAAACCTCTCGGGCAGCCGCTGCTCAGACACACCACCGCGTTCCTTCCCGTCGCCTTCGACCGGACCGGCGGGTTGCTGGCGGGCGGCAGTGACGACGGGGCCGTCTGGCTGTGGACGCTGGACGAGGAACAGGCCGCCCGGCGGATCTGCGCCTACACCAGGGGCGCCCTCGACCCCGAGAAGTGGCGCCGTTTCGTGGGGGAGGGCATCCCCTACGACCCGCCCTGCCCCTGATCCCGACATATCCGGTATCTGGCCGGTATAGGCTGCCGAGCCGTGAGTGGATCTATGGCGTTTGTGAAGGATGTCGAGGTCGCGGCGCGGGTGAGCCGTATCGGTGGGCTGCCGTTGGCGCCGGAGGGCTTCGACTGGCCGCGCTGCGCCGTGTGCGACGGGCCGTTGCGGTTCCTGCTGCAGCTCATCACGGACGACCTCGGCGACCACGCCGAGGCCCTGCGGCCCGGGGCACTCCTGTCGTTCTTCATGTGCGACAACGATCCCGGCCAGTGCGAGGCCTGGAACCCCGAGGCGGGCGGCAACCGCGCCTACCTGTTCGCCGAAGACGCCACGGTGCCCCTGCCGTCCCCCGGGGAGGCGTTCGTTCTCCCCCAGTGCTTCGAGATCGGCATCTGCGAGGTCGAGCCGGAGACGGCGGACGAGGTCGCGGAGTTCAAGGTGGTCGGCTGGCTGGGTGGCGAGGCGGAGTGGTGGGAGACGGACATGACGCCCACGTGTTCCACCTGCGGCACCCCCATGGGCTTCGTCGCGCAGATGAGGGAGGGCTACAGCAGGAACTGGCTGATGAACTTCGGCGGCGGTGAGGCGTTCGTCTTCGCCTGCCCTCCCTGCGACGCGGCGTCCGTGGTCCTGCAGGGCTGAAACCCCGGTCCGTACGGCGTGGCCGCCGGGCCGCGCGGCCGACAAGAGCGGGCCGCGTGACCGACGAGAGCGGATCGCGTGACCGACGAGAGAGGACCGTGCGGCCGACAAGAGCGGGCCGTACGGCCAGGGGTTCAGGGCCTGGCGAGCCGTAGTCCGGCGGTGAGGGATCCGGCCAGCAGTACGGCACCGGAGGCCACCCCGCTGACGATCGGCACCCAGGGCAGGGAACCCGCCCAGGCCATGAGGAATCCGGCGATCCCGAGCAGGGTCAGGGCCACGCCGGGCACCGCGATGGTCCAGTCCTTCCACACCGGGGCCAGGGCGACGAAGTGGACACCCACGATGATCGCCACCCACGCCACGTTGACCTCCGTGGGCGCGCCCAGGGCGGCCAGCAGCCGGAGGCCGCCGAACAGCGCGAGCACCTCGACGGCCACCACGATCAGGTAACCGCGCCCGAACATCGTCCTCGCGGTCCCTCCGGAGGCGGCGGCCCCTCCGGAGGCGGCGGCGGTCTCTCCCGAGACGGCGGCGGCCGGTCGTCGCACACCGGTGAACCACAGCGCCAGCACGGCCGCGACGGCCAGGCCCGCGAGCACCCGCAGGACCGTGACCACGACGTCGCCCAGCGGACTCCGCGCGTTGACGAAGACGAAGACCGCACCGAAGACGGCGCCGACCAGTAATCCGCTCATACGTTGCATGCGTTTCATCCAAGCCCGCCGGACGCCGGCCGGACACGGGTGCCAGACCTACCCTGACGTAGTGCCGCCCCTACCTGGCGGCCCCGCGCTGGTAGGCCAGCACCGCCAGCACCCGCCGGTTGACGTCGTCGCCCGAGGGCAGGTCGAGTTTGGCGAACACACCGGCCACGTGTTTGCCGACCGCCGCCTCACTGATCGACAGGGCCCGCGCCACGGCCGCGTTGGAGCGTCCCTCCGCGATCAGTGCCAGCACCTCCCGCTCCCGAGGGCTCAGCCGCGCCGTCGGCTCGGTGACCTCCCTGGCCCTGTCCCAGGTCTGTTCGAACAGGTCGATCAGGACGCTGATCAGGCTCTGCTGCCGGATCAGCAGCGCGCCCGGCGAGCGGAGCACGGGGGTGATCCTGACGAAGGCCGCCTCCCGGTCGAAGACGAGTAGCTGCTGGATCGGCTCGTCCACGACCCGGTGCAGGTCACCCGCGGCGTGCAGTTCCCTGAGCCGGGCGAGCTTGCGTTCGTCGTCCAGCACGCTCGCGTGGACGACCGTCCGCATCCGCATCCCGCGTGCCAGGGCGTCCAGCACCTGGCGGCGGCTGCGCTGCTCCTCGCGCCCCTGCTCAGGAGAGCCCAGCGGCTGCATGGCGCGTAGTTCGCGCGAGGTGGCGACCAGCCGGGTGATCTCCTGCCTGACCCGTTCCCCGTCCTCCAGCCGCGCGACGTCCACGGGGACACCGCGCAGCTCGCCGACGACCTCTTCGAGCCGCCGGGCCAGTTGGTCAAGAGACGCTTCCATCAGGAGAAGTTTCCCATGACCCACCAGACCCGACGACTCTCACCAAAACGGACGGCGGGGTCAGGGCTGGCTGGCGGTGAGAACCCGCAGGGAGTGCTCCACGAGGGTCACCAGGACGGTCTTGGCCGAGCTGCGGCGCCGTACGTCGCAGAGCAGGACCGGGACGTCCGGGTCCAGGTCGAGGGCGACGCGCACCTCCTCCGCCTCGTACTGCTCGGCCCCGTCGAAGCAGTTGACCGCCACGATGAACGGCGTGCCACGCTGCTCGAAGTAGTCGATCGACGGGAAGCAGTCGGTCAGCCTGCGGGTGTCGGCGAGCACGACGGCGCCGAGCGCGCCGTAGGACAGCTCGTCCCACATGAACCAGAACCGTTCCTGACCCGGGGTGCCGAACAGGTAGACGACCAGCCCCTCCCGGATCGTGATGCGTCCGAAGTCCATGGCCACGGTGGTCGTGGTCTTGTTCTCCACGCCTTCGACGTCGTCGATGCCGATACCGCGGTCGGAGAGCACCTCCTCCGTGCGCAGTGGGCGGATCTCACTGATCGAGCCGACGAGCGTGGTCTTGCCGACACCGAATCCGCCCGCGATGAGGATCTTGAGCGCTACAGGTTCGTCAGAGGGCCCGAAGTCCATTGATCACTTCCTTGAGAATGCGCTCGCTCGCCGACGCGCGCCCGATCGAAATGAGCCTGTGGTCCTTGAGGTCACCGAGGAGCACCCGGACGACGCCGAGTGGCAGGTCCAGGTCGGAGGCGATGTCGGCGACCGAGGTGGCCTCGACGGTGACCAGGGAGAGAATGCGTTCGTGCTCGGGTCCCGGGACGAACCCGCCGGACGGGGCCGAACCGGTCGCCTTGATCATCGCGACCAGGTCCAGCGTGTCACCGGACGATCTGGTACGGCCTCCGATCAGCGCGAACGGCCGGACGACCGGTCCCGCCTCCTCGTCCATCCACCGGGTCATCCGTCCGCTCCGCCCTCGGCCCCGGGGTGGGAGAACCCGGGGGACGAGAACCAGGACGACGGAAGCCCGGTCATGTGAGGCCCTGTCTCGGCCGGGCGGAGATGTGCTGGCCGACCCGCTTGACCAGCATCGCCATCTCGTAGGCGATGTGGCCGACGTCGGCGTCCGCGGCGCTCAGCACGGCCAGGCAGGTGCCCTGCCCGGCGGCCGTGACGAACAGGAACGCCGACTCCATCTCCACGATGGTCTGGCGCACCTCACCACCGTTGAAGTGACGGCCCGCTCCGCGCGCCAGGCTCTGGAACCCGGAGGCGATGGCGGACAGGTGTTCGGCCTCCTCCCGGTTGAGCCCCTTGGAGAAGCCGACGGCGAGCCCGTCGGTCGACAGGATCACCGCCTGACGTACCGCGCCCACCCGGTTGGTCAGGTCGTCGAGGAGCCAGTTGAGCTCGCCAGTACTGGACGCTTTTCCAGTCATTAGTCCTCCTTGTCGCCTGTCCTGTGGTGTGCGAGATCGGGTTTCTCTTCCTCCCGGCCGCGTCGCGCGCCCGCCTGGAAGGCGGAGAACAACGCCCGCGCCTCGTCCGGTGAGCGCTCCGGCGCCTCGGCGGGGCCGGGCTCGGAGCCCTCTGGAGGCTCCTGGCGGAGCTGCGGGGCCAGGTTGGCCTGCCGTACCCGGCGGGGCAGGGCCCGTGGCCGTGGCGCCCCCTGCGCGGGTTCCCCGCCGCCCGCGCCGTTGGGGCCTCCCGGGGCCGGGCCGCCCGCGACGGGGCCGTCCGCGACCACGGACAGGGAGGGTTCGGGAACGGGCGGGGCACCCGTCGTCCTGCTCCTGCGGGGCAGGGCGCCCGGCATGGACGACTCGAACAGGCCGCCGGAGGGACGCGCGGGAGGTTCGGCGGGCCGTTCCTCCACCCGCTCCGCGGTGAGGGCGAGCTGCGCGGGCAGTTCGGCCAGCACGGTGCGCGGGATGAGCACGATGGCGGTGGTCCCGCCGAAGGGGGAGCCGCGCAGGATGACGCGGATGTCGTGCCTGGCGGCGAGCCGCCCGACCACGAACAGGCCGAGACGCTCGCTGTCGGCCAGGTCGAACTCCGGCGGGGTGGCCAGCCGTTCGTTGAGGACCGCGTACTCCTCGGCGCTCAGGCCCAGGCCGCGGTCCTCGACCTCGATGACGAAGCCGTTGGCGACCAGGTCTCCGCGCACGGTCACCATGGTCTGCTCGGGGGAGTAGATCGTGGCGTTCTCGATCAGCTCGGCGATCAGGTGGGTGATGTCGGCGACCGCGGCGCCGTCGAGCGCGGCGGCGGGCATCGGCGCGACGTTGACCCTGGTGTAGTCCTCGACCTCGGCGATGGCCGCCCTGACGATGTCCACGGCCGCCACGGGGTTGCGCCAGGCGCGTCCCGGGGCCGCCCCGGACAGGATGATCAGGCCTTCCGCGTGCCGCCGCATGCGGGTGGTCAGGTGGTCGAGCCGGAAGAGGTCCTCAAGGCTGTCGGGGTCGGTCGCCCTGCGCTGCATGCCGTCGAGCAGGGTGAGCTGGCGCTGCAGCAGGTTCTGCTTGCGCCGGGCGAGGTTCAGGAAGACCTGGCCGACGCCGCGGCGCAGGTTGGCCTGGCCGACGGCGGCCTCGACGGCGGTGCGCCGTACCGAGTCGAAGGCGTGGGCGACGTCGCCGACCTCCGTGGAGTCGCCCACCTTGATCGGTGGGATCTCGGCGGGGACGTCCACCTCCTCGCCGCGCCGCAGTCGTTCGACGACGCTCGGGAGCCGTACGTCGGCCAGGTCGAGGGCGGTCGAACGGAGGGTGGCGAGCTCACCGGCGAGCCTGCGGCCGAAGCGGACGGACAGGATGATCGAGGCGATCACCGCGACGAGTCCCAGGCCGCCGGCGACCACGATCCTGACGATGATCCCGGTGGCGATGGACCTGGACCGCTGGGACAGGGTGTTGGAGGAGGAGACGCCGAGCTGGTCGAGCCAGTTGGCCACGCTGTTGGTGGTCTGCTTCCAGCGCTGCGCCTCGATGGGCAGCCGGTCCCCCTGGGTCCCCGCGATGGCCCTCTCCAGGGCGGTGAACCGCTCGAAGGCCGTCGAGTCGAAGGTCTCCCGGTACGGCCTGCCCAGCTCGGCGTCCAGCGCGGACAGGCCCCGCGCGTGCAGGTAGCGCCGGGTGGCGACGTACTCGCCGAAGGCCTCGCGCTCTCTCGGGGTGAGGCGGTAGTCGATCAGCGCGCCGCTGATCAGCGCGTTCTCCCTGGCGATCATCTCGCGGGCGTTGCCCATGGACTGCATGGCCGCGGCCTGCCGGTAGATGCCCAGGTCGGGGACCGCGACGAGCTGGTCGTACAGGAGGAAGACCGAGTCGAGGACCCGGTTGTAGTTCGTCAGGACGTCCAGGCGCGCGTCACGGCCGCTGTCGATGCCGGCGCGGATGGTCGCCAGCCTGCCGATCTGGCTGAGCACCCCGTTCAGCGCGGTGCGGAGTTCCGGGCTGCCGGAACCGGTGGACGCGGCGGCGGCGCGGAACTTCTCGGCCGCCCGGTCGGTGCGGGCGCGCTGGTCGGCGATTCCGCTGGTGAGGACGCGGGAGCTGATCGCGACCGAGGACTGCGTCCGTTCCGCCTGAAGCTGGAGCCCAAGCTCGGTGGAGGTGAGGCCGACCGTTTGGTAGAGGTTGTTCGACCGTAACAGCGCGGCGCCGTCGCCAACCGTCAGATTAAGGGCGAAACCCCACAGAGCACTCAGTGACAACAGGGGCAGGAGCAGCAGCAAGAAGATCTTGAACCGAATTGACCGGTTTCCAGAGCCCATGCCCACTCGTCCCAACTTCTGAGTGTGTGGAGGCCCGCGTCGCCTTGGGGATGGATATGCCTCCGGAAGATCGCACAGGAGACTAGCACCGATAGGGTTTCCGCGCAGTGGAGGATCTGATGATTAATGTGATTACCGGGGCGAGTGCCGGAATCGGTGAGGCCGCTGCCGTCGAACTCGCCAGGCGCGGGCGTCAGGTCGTTCTGGTCGGCCGGAACCAGGAAAGGCTGGCCGGGGTCGCCGCCAGGGTCAAGGAGGCCTCGGGGTCCGTCCCGGACACGCTGACCTGTGACTACACCTCCCTCGACGACGTCAGGCGGCTGGCCGGTGAGCTTCGGTCCCGCTACGAGCGGATCGACGTCCTGGTCAACAACGCGGGCGTGATGTCCACAGAGCGGACCCGCACCGGGGACGGCCACGAGACGATGATCCAGGTCAACCACCTCGCGCCGTTCCTGCTGACGACCCTGCTGCTCGACCGGGTCGGGGAGCGGGTGATCACCACCTCGTCCATGGCGGCCAGGTCGGGCAACCTCGACCCGGCCGACCTGAGCCGTGAGCGGCGCCGCTGGAGCGGCTGGCTGCAGTACGGCGACTCCAAGCAGGCCAACGCGCTGTTCACCGTCGAACTGGCCCGCCGCCTGTCCGGCACCGGGGTGAGCGCGACCTGTTTCCACCCCGGCGTGATCAAGACCGGGTTCGCCTCGGGAACGTTCCTGATGTGGATGACCCACCACATCCCGGGCGTGGGCCGTACGGTCGAGCAGGGTGCGAGCACCCTGGTCCACCTCGCCACCCACCCCGACGGGACCGCGCACCCGGGGCGTTACTTCGCCAACGGCGCCCCCGCCAGGGCTCCCAGGGGCATGACCGACCCCGGCCTGGCCCGCGACCTCTGGGAGGCCAGCGAAAGGGCCGTCTCCTGACCGTCCCCGGGATGTCATCCCGGGTTCGCCCGCCGTTGGGACACGGGCGGCTACGGTGCGTGGCCTGTGAGCGTCACGAGCCCCCGCCAGGTCGCCGCCGTCCCCACGGCGGGCAGGGACCCCTTCTTCGACAACGCCAAGTTCCTGGCGATCACCCTGGTCGTCTCCGGGCACCTGGTGGAGGACCTGCGGGACGTGGCGGTGGCGCACGCGGCCTACTTCTTCGTCTACGTGTTCCACATGCCGCTGTTCATCGTGCTCAGCGGTTACCTGTCACGGAACTTCACCTTCTCCTCCGGCAAGGCGCGCAAGCTGATCAGCACGCTCGCCGTGCCGTACGTGATCTTCGAGCTGCTCTACTCACTGCCCCGCCTGATCCTGTACGGCAAGCTGGACATCAGCCTGCTCGACCCGTACTACCTGACCTGGTTCCTGATGTCGCTGTTCCTGTGGCGGCTGTCCACCCCCGTCTGGCAGCAGCTCAGGTGGCCGCTGGTGGTCGCGGTCGGCCTGTCGCTGCTGTCCGGGACGAGCAGGCTGCCCGACGAGCTTTCGATGAACCGCACGCTGGGGCTGCTGCCCTTCTACGTGCTCGGCCTCATGCTGCGCCCGGAGCACTTCGAGATGCTCAGACGGCCGAAGGTCAGGATCGCCGGGGCGCTCACACTGGTGGCCGGGGCGGCTCTCGCGCTGGCCGTGCACACCTCGGTGAAGACCGAGTGGATCCGCTGGCGGCACGCCAACGACGCGATCGGGGTGGACGACCTCACCGGCAGCCTGATCCGGCTCGGCATGCTGGCGGCCGGGGCGCTGCTGGTCGCGGCCTTCCTCGCGATCACCCCCTCGCGCCGGACGTGGTACTCGGGCCTCGGCGCGGCGACCATGTACGCCTACCTGCTGCACGGCCTGGTGGTGAAGGTCGCCGAGCGCTTCTACGGCGACTGGGCGCGGACGGTGCCCGGCGTCGTGGCCGTGGCGCTCCTCGGCGTCGTGCTGGCGGCCCTGCTGTGCACGCCCCCGGTCAGGGCCCTGACCCGCTGGGCGGTCGAACCCAGGATGAGCTGGGCCTTCACCCGGCTGCGCCGCCCGTCCCCCTGAACGCCCAGCCCCGCGAGCCTTCAAGCCCGCGAGCCTTCAGCCCCATGGGCCTGCAGGTCCGCGAGTCTTCAGGTCCGTGTGCCTTCAGGTCCGCAGGTCGAGGACGGCCCGGTAGGCGGCGGTGATCGCCGCGTCGGCGTAGGCGGCGGGCACCGAGTCGGAGTTGGCGATCGCGATCCGGCCCCACCTGCGGCGGGCGGTCTCGGCGGGGAAGGGCCCGTCGGGGTAGAAGTCCAGGTTCCACGGGGTCGCGTACTCCGGCGCGTAGCCGTGCCCCCACCGGTTGACGGTGATCGCCTGGATGTCGCGGACCGGGTCGAACCCGCCGGGCCCGAGCAGCCTGACCAGCTGCTCACGGATGCTGAACTCCAGATAGGAGTACGGCGTGCCGAGCAGTTCGCGCCGCCCCGCGGCAGAGCCGTCCGCCGGTGACATGCCCGGCACCGCGGGAGCCCGTACCAGGTGGGCCAGGACCGGCTCTCCGGGGTCCTCGGGGGGCCGGTAGCCGCCGACGGCGACCCGGGGGGCCAGCTCCGCGACGGACCAGTAGGCCCCGGTGAAACGGACCCGGCCGACGCCGATCGCCCGCCAGGCCCGCCAGTCGCGCAGCTGGACCGTGGCGTAGAGCATCGGCACCTTGACGGCCGCGCGCAGCGCCCGTTCCTGCTCGGGAGGCAGCCCGGTGACGAGGTGGGGGATCATCATGTTCCAGCAGGCCATGATCACCCCGGCGGCCCGTACGGTCCTGACCCGGTCGCCGTCGAAGTAGCCGACCGTCGCCGTGGCCGCGGTCTCCGGGTCGCCGTCGTTGGCCACCGAGACCACCGGGCTGGACAGGCGGACCCGGACCCGGTTGCCCGGCCGGTCGAGCCGGTCGTAGTCGAACCGCGCGGTCGTGACGCCCTCGGGGTCGACGGAGGTGGCGAACCCGGGGACCATCCTGCCGACCATCATCCTGACCAGGGCCTGGTTGCCCTCGGGGAAGAGCAGCACCTCCCTGGGCGCCTCCCACTGCCTGATCACGCTCGGCGAGTTGTAGACCGAGGGCTTCGACCGGTCGAGCCCGAGCCCCTGGAAACCGGGGTAACCGCACCCCCAGGCGTCGACGGCGCCGAAGGCGTCGGAGCCGTACCCCCACTCGTCGCTCGGCATCGTCCGCACGAAGCGCAGCACGTCCGGGTGGACCCCGCAGACCTCCCCGAGGAAGCCGGAGTAGGTCAGGCCCGCCAGGAACCGGTGCTTGGCCCGCTCCGTCAGGCCGGGCAGCCAGTCGGGCGGGTCCAGGTGGAGCGTGAGCAGGTCCCTTCTGGCCCGCTCGGCGAGGGGCAGCTCGGCGATCCACCGGCGGGTGTCCGTGCCGGTCGGCACGAGCCGGTCGACGCCGAAGGACTCCCGGTCGCAGAAGACCCCCTCCCGCGTCCCGAGGCCCGGGTACGGCACGGCGGCGAGCCGGGCGGGCCGTACCCCGAGCCGGTCGAGCAGCAGTCTGCCCTCGGGGGTCCAGGCGGAGGGCGCCTCGATCGCCTGGGAGCCGCCGTAGCCGACCAGCGGCCCCCGGCGGCCCGTGGGGTGGAACTCGTTGCGGCGGGCGTGCCCGCCGACGTCGTCGTGGTTGTCCAGGATCAGGATCCGCGCGTCCGGGTCGTGTTCGAGCCAGCGGTGGGCCGCGCTGATCCCGCTGATCCCGGCGCCGACCACCACCAGGTCGTAGCGTTCGCCGGTCGGTTCGGCGGGGCCCGCGTGGGCCCAGAACCGGCCGTCGCGCAGGGCGTGCGGTACCCCGACGTCCTCCGGGGTGTCGCCCCGCAGTCCCGTCAGAGCGGCCGGATGGCCTCCCCGCGGTGCCGTCCCCATCGGTTCGGCCGACGCCGGCCGGCCGGTGAAGGTCTCCAGCGCCGCGACCCCGGCGGCCGTCGCGACGCCGTCGAAGAAGTCGCGGCGGGAAATGGGGCGGTTCATCCCCAGTTCCCCGGCCCTGTGCGGAGTGATCTCCCCGGGATCCGTCATGGAGGGATCATCATGAATCGGGCCGCCCGACTTGGTCGTCCAAGGGCGGCGACGAGGACTTTTTACCCGGGGCGTTGAAAGGCTTTTCGTGATTTCCGGCGGGCGGGCTCTACGACCCACCCGCCGGAAATGTCATTTATTTCGTGCTTTTGACCCGTGCCCACAGGGCGGGAGTCCTGGGCGGCTGCCAACCGGGCAGGGAGACGTGCCCGAGCACGCACCGGTAGACGACCCCGTTGTGGGTGACGCGGTCACCGGCCTTGTACTGGGTGTACGGCTTCCACGCGGGCAGCGGGGGCGGCGTGACGGTCAGGGTGAAGGTCGTCGAACGCGTCTCCACGCCGGTCGCGCTGACCGTGATCGGATAGGTCCCCGGCACGGTCGTCGCCGAGGTGGCGAACGTGATCGTGCTCGGGCTGCCGAGCTCGACGGCGGACGGGCTCGCCGAGACGGTCACCCCCGCCGGGATGCCGCTGGCGGAGATCTGCAGCACCTGTGGGGCCAGCCAGACGGGCGTGGTCTCCAGCGTGGAGGAGATCGTCTGCCCGGGTTCGACGGTCGCCGCGGCCGGGGTGAGACGCACGTCGAAGTCACCGCCGCTCACCTCCAGCCGCAGCGTGGTCGTACGGCGGGAGGCCCCCGTGGCCCGGACGGTGGCGAAGTAGACGCCGGGCGGCGTCGCCTCGGACGGATGGACGGTCACCCGGGCGGTCTGCCCGGTGGTGATCGTGGACGGGTTGAAGGTGAAGGAGAAGGAGTCGGGCAGGCCGAAGGCGGTGAGCGCGACCTGCTGCGGGTCACCGGCCGTGGTCGTGGTGCCGAGCGTCAGCGTGGCCGTCTGGCCCGGTTTGACGGTGACCGTGTGGCGGTCGAGTGAGACGGAGAAGTCGTTCGCCGGGGAGGCCGGGGAGACGGTCAGCCGGTAGGACGTCGTCTCGGAGAGTGTGGGGGTGGCCGCCGAGGTGGCGCGGACGACGATGGTGTGCGTGCCGACCGGGGTCGACGCCGAGGTGGTCACCCTCATCAAGGTCGAGGCGCCGCTCGGCATGCGGGGCGTGGTGAAGGTGACGTCCGTGCCGGCGGGGACGCCCTCGGCGGTCAGGTCGAGGTCCTGGCTCGGGCCGCTCAGCTTCCTGGTCCGCACCGCGACGGTCGTCGAGGTGCCCTGGTCGATCATGCCGTCGGGCTCGCCGGTCCGCACCGTGAAGGTCCGCGAATCGGCCGGGCAGCCGGGCTCGTCGGGGGAGGCCGCGACCCCGACCGCGTCCCAGGCGTCCTTGACCCGCTGGAGGTGGAGGCAGCCGAACAGGGCCAGCGCCGACTGCACGGTCGCCGCGCGGACCTTGGCGTGGGTCCAGGGCACGGTCTTGAGGTTCAGCGCGCCCATGTAGATCTCACCCGCGTCGCGCAGGCCGATCCCGGTCACGCCGTCGCCCGCGCAGACCGGGCTCTGCTCCGGCCTGCCCTGGACGCGGTCGCCCTCGGCCAGCAGGTAGAACCAGTGGTTCTGGATACCGGCCACCTTGTGCGGCTCCTGGGTGAGCACGTCCTCGGAGTAACAGCCGGGGTCGCCGAAGACGGCCGGGTCGTACATGTTGCGCAGCGGGCCGGGGCCGCTGAAGTCCACCTTCTCCCCGATCAGGTAGTCGGGCGCGTCCACCCCCGGCGGCTGGTTGGCGTAGTGCTCGGTGAGGGTGCCGATGATGTCGCCGGTCGACTCGTTGAGGGCGTTGGTCTCGCTGCCGCTGCCGTTGCCGCCGCTGGTGTTCTCGAAGATGGCGTGGCCGTACTCGTGGCCGACCACGTCCATGGAGGACATCTGCTTGCTGCCGCTCTCGTTGTGGCCGAGCCACACGCCGTCACCGGCCCAGACGGCGTTGGGGAAGTTGAAGCCGACCCTGATCGGGAACGTCCGGCCGGTGCCGGTGATGCCGTCCCGGCCGAGCCAGTCCCGCACCATGTCCCAGGTGCGCTGCGCGGCGAACATGCCGTCGACGCAGGTGGTCTCCAGGCCGGAGGCCGAGCCGTCGCCCCACTCGTCGTCGGCGCCGGTGTAGACGGTGCCGTTGGTGGACGCGCAGCTCAGGTTGGCCCGGGTGGGGTCGGTCATGCTGTAGGAGCCGGCCGAGCCCGAGGTGTCGATGTAGACGGGGTCGCCGTTGTGGAACGGGTGGCCGACGCCGCGCCGTACGTCGTCCCAGCGGTCGGCGATCGAGCCGTCGGCGGCGTCGACGTAGACGTGCAGGACGGAGGGGCCGTCCTTCGAGCTCCCGGTGACGACGCTCTCCCAGGTCAGCCGGGGCTTGGTGCCCGCGGCGTGCACCACGAGGCGCGGGTCGCTCTGCTTGGTCACGGTGCCGAGCAGGTCCCGCGCGATGGCGCGCGCCCGCTCGGCGGTGACGACGGGCTTGGTCGCGACGTCGTCGAGCTTGGCCCGCTGGCCGGTGGTGACCGCGGTGACCCTGCCACCCTCGCGGTCGGTCGCGACGATCACGTCACCGCCGTAGACGGGCAGGCCCCGGTGCAGGCGCGGATAGGTCAGGTACTGCAGGCCGCGTGAGCCGAAGACGACCGTCGGGCTCCCGAAGGTGTCGCCGTCACCGGTGCGCAGCTCGCGGGAGCGCACGGTGAGGGCCCTGTCCGCGGTGCCGAGGGCGCGGGAGCGGGCGCGGGCGTCCGGGGGAGCGTAGGCGGAACCCTGGGCTCCGGTGGCCTGGGGGCCGGAGGGGCTGACGGGAGGGGTGGGGGAAGGCGAGGCGGTCGCGGGTGCGGCGCCGTACAACGCGCTCGCGCCCAGTGTCGCCGCGAGCAACGCCGCGACGCGTGTTCTGCCGTTCGGTTTCACTGCGTGTGACTCCTCAAGACGTCCCTGGGGAGGGGGACCAGGAGCCGGGCCGGCCAGGCTCAACTCGAAACGCAACTCAACGTGACACCGGATTGTGTGGGGCGAGTAGCCAATGCTTTTCCATGTCGCGGTGTTATGGACCGGACTTCTGCCAAACGAGGTACGCCCTGCTCAGTCGTATATATGGGGATGCGTCGAGATTGTTTGGGCTTGTCGCAACCGATGGTGAACGTTTTCGAGGCGCCGGTCGTTGGAGGGGGAGACGGGCTGCGGAGCGGTCATCGACCCCGCGGGGCGCCGGGCGTGCTACGAAGGGTGGTGAAACAGGACATGTCGGAGTAGCGTCCGCAGACGCGGATTCGCTCGGTGGATGACGGATCTGCTCCGCGACGGGACGGGGAGCCGCGCGTGGTCGGTAAGCAGGGCAGGGTGACCGGCAAGATCGGTCCCGGTCTGGTCGGCGAGGTGCTGATCGCCGTCCGCGGCGGCGTCGAGGCCTTCTACGCCCATCCCGCCGTCCCCGACGAGGAGATCTCTCCCGGATCGATCGTCGTCGTCGTGGAGTACTACCCGCCTCGCACGGTCTATGTCGCTCGCGCGCTCGTCTGACCTCTCTCCCTTTTCTTTTGCTCTCTCCCCCCTCGTGGAGGCCACATTGCCAACCGAGTCCCTCATCATCGGTGGCGGCGTCCTTGTCGCCCTCTTTGTCATCATCCTGCTGTTCAAGGCCGTCTGGCGGGTGGCCGAGCCCAACGAAGCACTGATCATCTCCGGCCTCGGCGCCCGGGGAAAGAACGAGGGCGACAGCCTCGGCTTCAAGATCGTCACCGGTAAGGGCACCGCCGTGCTCCCCGGCTTCCAGACCGCGCGCCGCCTGCGCCTCGACAGCCGCGCGGCCAACCTCCAGGTCTCCTGCGTCACGCTGCAGGGCATCCCGGTGGTCGTCAAGGGCGTGGTGATCTACAAGGTCGGCGACGACCTGCACTCCATCGCCAACGCCGCGCGCCGCTTCCTCGACCAGCAGGACTCGATGAACGGGGCCATCCACGAGCTGTTCACCGGTCACCTGCGCTCGATCATCGGCAACCTGACCGTCGAGGACCTCATCCTCAACCGTGAGCGGCTGACCGGCGAGACGCGCGCCTCCGCCGCCGATGAGATGATCAAGCTCGGTCTGATCGTCGACTCCCTGCAGATCCAGGAGATCGACGACGAGACCGGTTACATCACCAACCTCGGCAAGCCGCACGCCGCCAAGATCGCCGCCACCGCCCGTATCGCCGAGGCCCAGCGCGACCAGGAGGCCACCGAGGCCGAGCAGATCGCCGCCGCGAACAAGGCCGCCGCCTGGCGCGACGCCCAGATCAAGCAGGCCGCCTACCAGGCCGAGATCGACGAGGCCCAGGCCAAGTCCCGTCAGGCGGGCCCGCTGTCGGAGGCCTCCGCCCGCCAGGAGGTCGTGGTCCAGGAGACCCGCGCCGCCGAGCTTGAGGCGCAGCTCTCCGAGCAGCGTCTGCAGTCCCAGGTCCGCAAGCCCGCCGACGCCAAGGCGTACGAGACCGTCACGCTCTCCCAGGCCGAGAGGGACGCCCGCATCGCCCGCGCCGAGGCCGAGGCCCGCGAGACCGAGCTGCGCGCCGCCGCGCAGGCCTCCCAGGTCAAGCAGGCCGCCGCCGCCGAGGCCGAGTCCGTACGGCTGCGCGGTCTGGCCTCCGCCGAGGCGACCAAGGCGACCGGTCTGGCCTCCGCCGACGCCGCGAAGGCCAAGGGCCTCGCCGAGGCCGAAGCCGCCAAGGCCAAGGGTCTGGCCGAGGCCGAGGCCATCCGTGCCCGCTCCCAGGCGCTCGCCGAGAACCAGGAGGCGGTCATCGCCCAGCAGCTCGCCGAGAACTGGCCGCAGATCGTCGAGGCGGGCGCGAAGGCCTTCGGCAACGTGGACCACATGGTCGTGCTGAACGGCGCCCAGGGCATCGAGGAGATGCTCGCCAAGGCCCTCACCCTCGGTGGGACCGGCCTCGGCCTGGCCCGCTCCCTCCTCAACATGAACAGCGCTCCCGCTGCCGCTCCCGTCCCCATCCCCGAGGCCAACGGCAAGGCCGTCGAGCCCACCTCCTGACCCGCGCCTTCGGAGGGGCCGCCCGCCAAGCCGTACGGCACGCGGGCGGCCCCCCCCCGGCCCCCGCCCCCCCCGCCCCCGCCCCCCCCGCCCCCGCCCCCCCCGCCCCCCCCCCCCGGGGCCCCCCCCGGGGGGGCCCCGGGGCCGCCCCCCCCCCCCCCCCCCGCGCCCCCCGCCGGGGCGGGGCCCCCCCCCCCCCCCCCGGCGCGGGGGGGGGGCCCCCCCCCCCGCCCGCCGGCCCGGGGGGCGCCCCCCCCCAGGCCCCGGCCCCCCAGGCCCCGGCCCCCCAGGCCCCGGCCCCCCAGGCCCCGGCCCCCAAGGCCCCCAGGCTTCGGGCCCCTGGACTCCCGGGCACCAGGCCTCTCAGGGCACCGGGGTTCGCAGGGCGTCGAGGACGAGGGCGGGGGAGTCGGCGAACAGCCGGATCACCCTGGCCCGCTCCCTGCGGCCGAGAGGCCGGACCACGGTGACCGGTTCGGACAGTTCGACGACCACGTTCGTCTGGGAGGAGACCGCGACCCCCAGCCGTCCGTCGGTCACGGTGACGGTGCCCCGCTCGTCGTAGGCGCGCGCCAGCCGTACCGAGGAGATCAGCTCGCGGGGGACGCGCAGGTCGAAGTGGACGCCGTAGCGCACCCGCAGCTCCCCCTCGGTCACCACGTGCGGCCGGGTCGCGCAGGCGGCCCACAGCGCCAGCACCAGCACGACCGCGTACGCGTCGAGCACCAGCACCACCGTCCGCACCCCGGACGGCACGCCGAGCGCCCCCAGCAGCAGCTCGACCGCCACCGTCTCGACGACCGCCGCGAACAGCAGCACCAGCAACATCGAGGACTGCTCCCGGACGTACGGCACCGCGGTCGCCCCCGGCGGCACCCCGTGACGGCGGCGCGTCACCCACAGCAGGAGAGCGGCCACGTTGCGCGCCTCGAACCCGATGAGCCTGAGCACCGGGACCGGCACCAGCTCCCGCACGGCCGTACCCAGCGCCGCGCGCCGACCGGCCCCGCCCCGGCGCGCCGCGCGGAACAGCCGCAGCAGGGTCACCGCCTCCAGCAGCAGCACCGCAACGACGGCCACCTCGACGACCACGAGCACCGGCCCCGGTGGCCGCACCCCCGCCGCGGTCAGAACCACGAGCAGCAACTCGGCGGGAAGTACGGCAAGCAGCGCGGCCCGCGCGACCCTGAACATCAGCCCTCACCCCGCACCACGACACGGGCGCATCCGAACGTCATCTCTCACCTCTCAGCGTGGTCAGCACCAGCCGGAACACCTCGATCTGCGCGGGCGACATCTCCGTGTCCAACGCCCCGGCCATCTCCTCGACCGCGTACGGCCCGGCGAAGGCCCCCGCAAGCTCCCCGGGCAGGTGCGCGGCCAGGTCGGCGGCGAGCACGGCCACCCGGGGGTCGCCGGGGTCGGCGTCGGCCAGCTCGTCCAGCCGCCGGTAGAGAAGCCGCCCCCGGGCCAGCGCCTCCGGCTCGGTCAACGGCCGGATCACGCCGAGCATCCTGTCCCTGGCCTCGGGATCGGTGACGCCGTCGAGCAGGGTCAGCAGCTCCCGGTCGAGTTCGGCGATGCGCGACCCCTCGGCGGGAAGCTCGCGCAGCACCGCCGCCAGGCCGGGGGAGACCGTGGAGTCCGGCCCCAGGTCCTCCTCGGCGAGCAGCGCGGCCAGCCGTTCACGTCTGGCGCCGATCGCCTCCTGCTGCCTGGCGAGGTCGGCGTCCAGCTCCATGAGCGCCTCACGCAGGTCCCCGCCCCGGTCGCCGGGGCCGAGCACGTCACGGATCTCGTCGAGCGAGAGCCCGAGCTCCGTCAGCCGCCGCACCCGGGCCAGGACGACCGCGTCGCGCAGGCCGTACTCCCGGTAGCCGTTGGCCAGCCGTACCGGCTCGGGCAGGAGGCCGAGGTGGTGGTAGTGGCGCACGGTCCGGGTCGAGACCCCGGCCAGCGCGGCGAGTTCACCGATCCGCATGCCCTCATTAGAAACGTTGACGTTACGTCAACGTCAACACGCCTCGGCTGGTGCCGTACGGACGACCGGGAGCCACCCGGAGAGCAGCGGGGAAGACCGCTCTGACCAGGCTGTTCATCATTATGTCGATCTTCGTCCCCGGGGGAAGGCACCACGCCAGACGGGCCGGAGTTCTTGGGGGAGCGCATGGCGGTCGACACGGGTGAGGGAAGAGGTGATCATGGGACGGTTGATCCGGAGGCTTCCCTTCCGTCCTGAATCGGGGAAGCCGAGTCGAGGAGGACGTGTGACCGACATCGCCGACGACATCGCCGACTGGCTGTATCCCACCATCGAGAGTGAGATGAACGGCGCCCAGGTTCTCGCGGCGGACGGTGACCTGCTCAGGACCCTCGGGGAGAAGACCCTCGGCCCCGGGGGCGGGGAGAAGTTCATCGACCACATCTCCGGCAGCTCCCAGGTGAAGCTCAACATCATCCAGCGCTACCGGGCGACCCGTGAGGTCGTCGTCGCCTTCCGGCGGCGGGCCGCCTCGGGTGAGTCCCTGAGCACCGAGGACACGCTGGCGCTCACCCGCGCCACGATCAGGGACGAGACCCTGTCCGAGGTCCTGTCGTATCTCGCGGCCGGCTACTACCTGCGCCCCGGGTTCAGGGAGGAGTGGCGTCCGGCCTCCCAACCCTGAACCCGGGCCGGTTCAGATCATCACGTGGGCCTCGGGGTGGCCGACGAAGGAGAACTGGGCGTTACGGGTCAGTTTGATGTCGTCGGCCTGCCAGGTGTGCATGGCCGCGTCGCCGCTGCGCCAGTACACGAAGTTGAACCGGTCGGCCGAGTAGATCTTGACCCGGTCCTCCTTGAGCCGCCGCACCAGCCGGGTGTCCTCGCCCCGGGTCACGTCCTCGAACCCGTAGTGCTTGAACATCTCGGCCTTGCCGAGGAAGGTGCCGCCCTGCACCAGCCAGCTGTAGCGGTGTTCGAGTCCCGGCAGCCGCAGCATCGTGGTGTTGCTGCCCTCGAAGTAGGCGTAGTGCGCGCCCTTGCCGACGAGTTCGGCGTCGGAGTAGTCGAAGGCCCGCACGAGGTCCGACAGGTAGTGCTCGCCGTACAGGTTGTCGTCGTCCATCTTGGCGATGAGCGAGCCCTCCGCGGCGGAGATGCCCAGGTTCATGCAGGCGCCGAGGGAGAGCGACGGGTCGGCGGGCAGCACGACCACGTCGGAGATCCCGGCGACCCGCGCCTTGTCGGCCACCACGACGGGGTCGATGTCGAGGCCGTGCAGCACCATGACGAGCTGGACGGGCCGGTGGATCTGCTTGGCGACCGAGGAGATGGCGTGTTCGATCTGCGCGGCCCTGTTGGTCGGCAGCACGACCGAGACCGACCGCGACCGCGTCTCGACGGGCTTGCCGAGCACCCGCAGGATCTGGTCGACCCGGTGGGTGAACAGGTGCTTGTCGAAGACCTCCCGCATCGCCATGTGGCCCTGCCTGGCCCGCAGCTCGGGGCTGTTGATCAGGTGGAGCACCTGGTTGTAGGACTCGACGGGCTCACGCGCGATCGGGATCAGCGACCCGAAGGTCTCCTCGATGGCCCGCGACCACCCGGAGACGACGGAGGTCGCGCAGGCCGACAGCTCGAAGACGCGGCGGGCGCACATGGTCGGCGAGTCGAGCACCGAGTTGACGTTGAGGAAGACCTTGTACATCTTGTACGCGGCCAGCATCTGGTCGTAGGGCAGTTCGCCCACGATGTGCGGGACGTACTCGGCGGGCCAGGCGTACTTCTCGTCCACGGTGCCGTTGCGGGCGAAGATGTGCAGGCCCAGTTCGCGGACGGGGGCGAGCACGGTCTCCATCTGCTCACGCCGCTCGGGGTGCTTGTCGCGGAAGTACATCCCGGCGAACACCACGTCGTGCAGCCTGCCCTGGCGCTCCTGGATGGGGTTGTGCACCCGGGGCTGGGCGGCGAACTGCAGCACGTCCACCCGGTCGTGCCCGAGGACCTCCCGGTAGCGGGGCACCATGTCCCCGTCACAGGTGAAGACGTAGTCGAACAGCTTGGCCGTGTCGATGAAGAACTCGAAGTTCGGCGGGTCCTCCTTGTTCCAGAAGACCGTGGGGACACCCTCCGCCTTGCACCAGTCGATCAGGGCGCGCAACTCGGGCTTGGGCGCGTTGGAACCGGTCATCTGGTAGCGCCAGCGGCCCTGGTTGCCGTGCCAGGCCGACTCGGCGAACAGGATCTCCGGCCTGCGCTCGGCGAAGATCTCCGGCCAGTCGCGCAGCCCGAACTCGATCTGGTCCCACTCGTACTTGAAGGCCATCCTGGAGAAGTCGTCCAGGATCACCGCGACCTTCATGTCGGGCCGGTTGATCGGCCCGGCGGGCCACTTCACCTGGGGCACGTTCACCACGGGCCCCTGCTGGTCGAGCTCCTCGACCACCTCGGACACGGGCCTGGGCGCCTTGGGGCCCTTGCGGGTGGACATGGCCGCCTTCAGCTTGCCGGGCAGCCGGACGACCCCCGACCCCTTGGCCCCGGTCAGCGCCTCGGCCACCCGGTACGGCCGCTGCACCTTCGTGGACTCCAGCTTCCACTGGGCGTAGTCGGCGCGCGCCTCGGCGATGGCCAGCCGCCGTTCCAGGTCGCGGACGCGCTCCTCGAAGCGCTCGACGACCTTGCGCTCCTCGGGAAGCCAGTTGATCGGCCCAAGACGCTGGAACTTCGGCTCTTCGGGGGTCTGCTCAGACTGCTCAGGGGAACTCATGGGAATCGCCTTTACACCGAGGTCGTGCCAGCGTACGGCGTGCGCCGTACCGAAAGGGCGGTTTACAGGGAATTGGGCGGTATGACCTGGCCTGCGGGGGAGAGGTTGCCTCCCTTGAGCCAGGCGGCGATCACCCGGGCGATCCTCGGACCGGCCTTGCCGTCCCAGAGCGGGGGAAGGTCCCCGGACGGCGTCGTGGCGCCCTCGGCCAGCGCGCGGTCCGCGGCGACGGCCAGCTGCGCCGGGGTGACCAGGCGGTTCGTGCCGTGGGTGATGGTGATCGGCCGCTCGGTGTTCGGCCGGACCGTCAGGCACGGCACGCCCAGCATGGTCGTCTCCTCCTGCACCCCGCCCGAGTCGGTGACGACCAGCGAGGCGCCGCGGACCAGCGACAGGAAGTCGACGTAGCCGAGCGGATCGACGATGAGCAGGTTCCCGCCGGTCACCAGCCCCGCGTCGGCCAGCCGCTGCCTGCCCCTGGGGTGGATCGGCACCACGATCGGCAGGCGCGCGCTCACCTCAAGGACGGCGTCGACGAGCTCCTTGGCCGAGGCCGGGTCGTCCACGTTCGCGGGCCGGTGCAGGGTGGCCACGCCGTACCGGCCGGTCAGGCCGAGGCGGGAGCGGATCGGGGCCGGGTCGAGGTGGTCCAGCGCGGAGAACAGGCTGTCGATCATCGGGTTGCCCACCAGGTGGACCCGCGCCGGGTCGACGCCCTCGTTGGACAGGTGGGACAGCGCGTCCGGCGAGGTGGCGAACAGGATGTCGGACAGCGCGTCCGTGACGACCCGGTTGACCTCCTCGGGCATCTCCCGGTCGAAGGAGCGCAGGCCCGCCTCGACGTGCGCGGTCGGCACGTGCAGCTTGGAGCACACGAGGATCGCCGCGAGCGTGGAGTTCACGTCGCCGTAGACGACGACCAGCGTGGGACGGTGCTCAAGCACGACGTCCTCAAGGCCGGTCAGCAGGGCCGCGGTCTGCCTCGCGTGGGAGCCGGAGCCCACCCCGAGGTTGGCGATCGGCTCGGGCAGACCCAGGTCGGCGAAGAACACGTCCGACATCAGCGCGTCATAGTGCTGACCGGTGTGGATGATGCCCTGCCGCACCCCCAGCTCCGCGAGCCCGCGCACCACCGGGGCCGCCTTCACGAAGTTGGGCCGCGCGCCGAGCACGTGCAGGACGAGGGGATTGTCGGGGTCCGGGGTCGTCCCCGTGGGGGCGTAGTCCCTCATTGACCTCGCCTTTCATGCGGGAGTGGGGCAAACGATGCCTATGGTACGGTCACGGCGTGGTATCCGATGCCAGCACGCCAGACTCCTCAAAGGTTTCCGCGAAGTCGGCCCGTGCCGGGCTGAGCGGCCTGTTGAAGGGATTCGCCAAGCACCCCGTGATCGTCTCCCGGGTCGTGGCGGCCAAGGTCAAGTCCGATCCGGTGCGTGTGGCCCAGGCCGCCGCCGAGACGCTCCCGCCGAGCCTGCGCCCCGTCGTGGGCCGCTTCGCGTGGCCGGCGGCGCGACAGGCCAGGCTGGTCGTCCGCAAGCTCGGCATGCGCATGGTCAAGGGGCCGTGGGCCGAGGCCAAGGAGCACTTCGACTCGGGCCGGATGAGCGAGGCCGTCGCCGTGCTCCAGGGGCACACCAGGTATCCCTTCATCAAGCGCAGGGCCACCTACTACGCCGGTGAACTGGGCGCCATCCAGCCCAACCCGATCCCGCCCAAGGACAAGGTCATCGTGGGGGAGCGGGTCGAGGGGCGGGTGCTGCACTGCGTCACCAACGCGCTGCCGTTCACCCAGGCCGGCTACACCGTGCGCACCCACCGCATCGTCACCGCGCAGAAGGCCGCGGGTCTCGACCCGCACGTGGTGACGAGCTGGGGCTGGCCGATGATGCAGGGCCACGCCGACGCGACGCCGTACGAGGAGATCGACGGCATCCCCTACCACCGGCTGATCCCCGACGGCGGTGAGGTGCCCTTCGAGAGCCAGGGCCGCATGATCAGGGGCGCCGGTGAGGTGACCGAGCTGGTCAGGACCCTCAGGCCGCAGATCCTGCACGCCGCGACCGACCACCGCAACGGCTCGGTCGCGCTGGCCGTACGGGAGCGGACCGGCACGCCGATGGTCTACGAGGTCCGCGGCTTCCTTGAGGAGACCTGGGCCTCGCGCGACCCCAAGCGGATCGGCAGCCAGCGGCACGTGCTCCAGCGCGACCGCGAGGCGTTCATCATGCGCTCGGCCGACGCCGTGGTGACGCTGGCGGAGACCATGGCCACCGAGATCGTCGAGCGCGGCGTGCCGAGGGAGAGGATCTTCCTGGCGCCGAACGCGGTCGACGACTCGCTGCTGTCCGCCGAGTACGACGGCGCCGCGTTCCGTTCCGCGTACGGCATCGCCCCCGGCGAGGTCATCATGGGCTCGGTCTCCAGCATCGTGGCCTACGAGGGCTTCGCGACGATGCTGAGCGCCGCGGCGCTGCTGCGCGACCGGGGGACCCCCGTCAAGGTCCTGCTCGTCGGCGACGGCGCCGAACGGCCCGCGCTGCTCGAACAGGTCGAGGAACTCGGCCTCGGCGACGTGGCGATCCTGCCCGGCAGGGTCGGTCCCGACGAGGCGCTGCAGGCCCAGGCGGCCATCGACATCTTCGTCTGCCCCCGCGAGGACCTGCGGGTCTGCCGACTTGTTACACCATTGAAACCTGTCGAGGCGATGGCGCTCGGCAAGCCGGTCGTGCTGAGCGATCTCCCCGCCCTCTCGGAGCTCGTCGGCTCCGACGGCGCCGGGCTTCTCGTCGCCCCGGGCGACCCCGAGGCCCTCGCCGACGCGCTCGCCGCGCTGCGCGACGACCCCGAACGGCGGGCCGAGATGGGGCAGGCGGGACGGGCCGAGGTGGCCGCCAAGCGCACGTGGAGCCGCGTCGCGGAGACGTACCGTGACCTTTACCGATCACTTACCGCTTGATGACCTTCGGAAGACTCCCAGAAAACAACCGGTTTGTGATGCGTTCAATGGCATTAGACGTGGCTCGTTCGGACTTGAGATAGCCTTTGCGACCATGAAGTGTTGTTTCCGGCATCCCAAGGTCACCCGGTGAGCGAGCGCAACGAGCCCGCCGGCGACACTGGCGCCCCCGTGGGCGGGGCCGGCGAAGGAGGCCGAGTGAGCACCTACGACCTGGCCGTCATCGGTCTCGGATATGTCGGCATGCCCCTGGCGAAGGAGGCCGCGGGGGCCGGACTGCGCGTCGTCGGCTTCGAGGTCGACGCCCTGAAGGTGGAGGCCCTCAACGCGGGCCGCTCCTACATCGACGACCTGACGGACGCCGACCTGGAGCACATGCTGGCCGGTGGTTTCACCGCCACCCTGGACGAGTCGGTCCTGGCCGAGAGCGCGACCGTGGTCATCTGCGTGCCGACCCCGCTCGACGAGGACCACCGCCCCGACCTGTCGGCCGTCGAGGGCGCGACCGCGACCGTCGCCCGTAACCTCTCCAGGGGCACCCTGGTCGTCCTTGAGTCGACCACCTGGCCCGGCACCACCGACGAGGTCGCCCGCCCCATCCTTGAGGCCTCCGGCCTCGCCGCGGGCACCGACTTCCACCTCGCCTTCTCGCCCGAGCGCATCGACCCGGGCAACGCCAAGTACGGCATGCGCAACACCCCCAAGGTGGTCGGCGGTTACACGCTCGCCTGCCGGGAGCGCGCGGTCGGGTTCTACTCCCGCTTCGTCGAGCAGGTCGTGCCGGTCAGCGGCACCCGCGAGGCCGAGATGGCCAAGCTGCTGGAGAACACCTACCGGCACGTCAACATCGCCCTCGTCAACGAGATGGCGATCTTCTGCGACGAGCTGGGCGTGGACCTGTGGGAGGCCATCGAGGCCGCCTCGACCAAGCCGTTCGGCTTCCAGAAGTTCCTGCCCGGGCCGGGCGTCGGCGGCCACTGCATCCCGGTCGACCCGTCCTACCTCTCCTACACGGTGCGCAAGCTGGGATACCCCTTCCGGTTCGTCGAGCTGGCCCAGGAGATCAACGAGCGGATGCCGGCCTACGTGGTCGCCCGCGTCCAGCGGCTGCTCAACCGGCACAGGAAGGCCGTCAACGGCTCCAAGGTGCTTCTGCTCGGCGTCACCTACAAGCCCGACATCGCCGACGAGCGCGAGACCCCGGCCCTCCCGGTCGCGCGGGCGCTCGTCGAGCTCGGCGCCGACCTGGTCTTCGCCGATCCCTACGTCAAACAGTGGCGGGTCGACGGCGTCGAGGTCCCCCGCGAGGAGGACCTGGCGAAGGCCGTCACGGAGGCGGATGTGACGCTGCTGCTCCAGCAGCACGCCGCCTTCGACCTATCGATCGTCGAGGACCACGGCAGGCTCGTGCTCGACACCCGAGGCGTTCTCGCCGAGGGTGAACGCGTCGAGCGGCTCTAGTAACGAAGGGCTGCGCGCAGTGCACGTGCTCGTCATGACGGTGGTGCATCACCCCGAGGACGCCCGGATTCTGCACCGGCAGATCCGCGCGCTGGTGGACGCCGGTCATGAGGTCACGTATGCCGCGCCGTACACCGCGCGGGGCGTCATGGCCCGGTCGTGGGTGAACGGCGTCGATCTCCCCAGGGCAGCCGAGCGTAAGCGGCTCACCGCCGTGCGCGCCGCCCGCAAGGTCTTCAAGCGCATGCGTGGCCAGGTGGATCTCGCGATCGTGCACGACCCCGAGCTGCTGCTCGCGGTCGTCGGCGTGCGCAACCGGCCCCCGGTGGTCTGGGACGTCCACGAGGACACCCCGGCGACCCTGTCGCTGAAGCCCTGGCTGCCCGCGTTCCTGCGCCCGCCGGTGCGTTTCCTGGCCCGCCTGCTTGAGGGTACGGCCGAGCGCCACCTGCACCTGCTGCTGGCCGAGAGCGCCTACGCGGGCCGCTTCCACAGGACGCACCTGGTGGTGCCGAACGAGACGTGGGTCCCCGACCAGGTGACGGCGCCGGGCGGCGACCGGATCGTCTACCTCGGCTGGTTGTCGGAGGCGCGCGGGGTGCGCGAGGCCATCGAGGTGGCCAGGCTGCTACGGCCGCACCGGGTCGCGGTCGAGCTGATCGGCTACGCCGACCCGCAGTCGCGCCCGATGCTGAACGAGGCGGTCGCCGAGGGCCTGCTCGAATGGCGTGACTTCATGCCGAACGACGAGGCGCTCAAGCGGCTCGACGGCGCGCTGGCCGGGCTCTCGCTGCTGCGTGACGAGCCCAACTACCGGCACTCCATGCCCACGAAGATCGTGGAGTACATGGCGCACGGCATCCCGGTGATCACCACTCCCTCGCCACGGGCGGTCGAGCTGGTCGAACGCTACAACAGCGGTGTCGTCGTGCCGTGGCAGGACCCCAAGGCCGTGGCCCAGGCCGTCGTCTTCCTGCGGGACGACGTCAAGGAGCGGCATGGCCAGGGCGCGCGGGGGTACGCGGCGGCCCGTGCGAACCATCACTGGCCGAACTCGGCACGTCGTTTCGTCTCCCAGCTTGAGGCGTGGGCGGGGGTCAAGAGCTGATCTCCGGCACGGGGAAGCCGTTTATGTCCGCCTGATCGTGAGAACGGTAGTGTCCTGAAAGTGCGCTGGCTGACCGCTTTCCTGGGCCTGGCGATCCTCGCAACCGCCGTCGTGGCGGTCGTGATGGTCCTGCCCCGTGGCCAGAGCGCCTCCACGGCCCAGAGCACACCGTCCACCTCTTCGCAGAGCCCGCCGGACCCGTCGGCCTCCCCCTCTGGCACGCCGTACACCGATCCGTGCGGGACGTTCGACACGGCCGTGCGGTCGCCGTACGCGCTGACCGGCTACTGGCTGATCCCCACGACCGACCACTGCACCTGGCGCAGGCAGTTCACGGCCATCCACGAGGTGGGCGGCGACACCGTGATCCGGATCGGCTGGGGCCTGCAGGCCCGCAGGACCTCCGAGGACGGCCGTGTCCTGGAGAAGGAGGGGAGCAAGGCCGACCCCCGCTACGCCTCCTGCGTCGAGGACGGCGTGCCGTGCGTCGAGGCGGCCGAGCGGGACCTCAAGGCGGCCAACCCGGGCAACCGGGTGAGCTGGACGTTCGTCTACCGGACCGACGAGGCGTTCGGCGACGGGCTGTTCCGCTGCCCGGCCTACGAGCGCCGGATCGTCGCCGGGGACACGGTCTTCTACCGGCTGCTCGCGCCCGACGACGGCACCGACGACCCCAGCTGCGACAACGTCAGGAACAGGGGACGCGGCTACCACCTGATCCTGGTGGCCGCCGCGAAGAAGGACAGCCTCACCGAGCTGCTCGACCTCGGCGACCGGTTCGGGGTGAAGGTCTTCCCGGCGCTGCCGCTGGCCCCGCGCGACCCGGCGCAGAGCACCCGCGCCTCGGAGCGCGGCACCGACACCCTGACCACGCTCACCCGGCGCATCCTGCAGGACTACGGCGACCGCTTCGCGAACCGGACCTCGCTCGGCGGGTTCTACCAGCCGTTCGAGCTGCAACTGCGGGACATGAAGGCCGAGCATCCGACGCTGGCGGTCTACGCCTCCCAGCACCAGATCGTCGAACAGGAGATGCCGGGCAAACCCATCCTGGTCAGTCCCTACCTGGACGCGCGCAAGCGGCTGCCGTTCAGCGCGACGCCCCAGGAGGTGGCCAAGGGCTTCGAGGCGCTGGCCAGGACCGGCGTCGGCATCATCGCGCCGCAGGACAGCCGGGGCACGGGCAAGGTGGGGCTGTTCTGGCCCGACCAGCGGGGCCAGCGGGTGGACGAGCGGCTGAGGTCCGTCGTGGGGGAGACGACCAACGGCGACGCCTACCACGGCTCGACCCGCGACTACTACCGGGAGATGGCGGCGGCCAGGACCAGGATGGTCGAACAGGGCTACGACGTGCAGCTCTGGGCCAACGTCGAGGCGTTCGAGCCGTCGTCGGACGAGCCGTGCGCCGCCAGGACGGGCACCAGGGGGCGCACCGACAAGAAACGGCTCGACACCGCGGTGACCCAGGTCGGCCGGTACGTCTCGAAGATCGTCTCCTACATGTGGAGCGACTTCTTCACCTGCGGTTCGCCGTCCCTGTCCGAGGAGGTCGCCAGGGACGCGGGCAGGCCGATCCCGGTCGACGCCGTCCACCGTCCGCGTGACATCCAGGACGGCGTCGAGATCCGCGGCTACGACATCCCGGTCGGCTCGACGGTGACGATCACCTGGCCCGGTCAGGAGACCCCCGAGGTCACCAAGGTCACCGGGGTCGATCTCGAAGCGCTCCCGGCCGACCTGCCGGAACGCGTCAGGACGGCGTGGTTCCCGTTCAACTGGAACGGCGTGCCGCCGGGGACGTGGGTGCGGATCAAGGTGACCGCGCCCGACGGGCGCGCGGCGGCCGAGTCCTTACACGTTCGCGTGGGCCCCTGAGCGGTGTAACGTGCCTGACATGGTTCCGCGCATCCCCGTCAGCGTGGACCTTGTCGTTCTCACAGTGCGGTGCCAGGAGCTGAGCGCGCTCGTCTGGCGGCGGGACAAGCAGCCCTACGAGGGGCGCTGGGCCCTGTCCGGCGGCTTCATCCACCTCGACGAGGACCTCCCCGCCGCCGCGGAGCGCGTGCTCGCCGAGCGGGCGGGCCTGCCCGGGGCGCCGGTCCACCTGGAGCAGCTGCAGACCTACGGCTATCCCGACCGTGACCCGCGCCAGCGCGTCCTGAGCGTGGCCTACCTCGGCCTGGCCCCCGACCTGCCCGCCTCGACCGAGGCCCACATGAGCTGGCAGCCGGTCTCCTCGCTCAGGGAGATGGCCTTCGACCACCGGCGCATCATGGTCGACGGGATCGAAAGGGCCAGGGGAAAGCTCGAATACACCCCCCTGGGCGCCGCCTTCTGCCCGCCCGAGTTCACGGTCGCCGATCTTCGCCGGGTTTACGAGATCGTCTGGGGTCGCGCGCTCGATCCGCGTAACTTTCACCGGAAGGTCACCAAGGCGGAGGGCTTCCTGGTGCCGACGGGCCGTACGACCACCCGTGACGGGGGCCGTCCGGCCAAGCTGTACCGCAGGGGACCTGCGGTTTTCCTGCATCCCCCGATGCTGCGCTCCCTGAAGGAGTAGGTCCGGAGACAGTCCCCACGGGGAAGGCTTCCGACGCATCGAATCTCAAGGGATGAAAACCATTCCCTCGTTATAGACATGAAAATGGTTATCGCTTACGCTATTTCCACACTGAGAGGTTAAGAACGCAAAATCTTGAAATTTCAGGATGTCGTCGGGGTTGTTCCGCGACGATTGTCCTGGTGGTCTCGGCGACCGTGAACCCGGCACCGGACGGCGACGGCTCACCCGGCGAACGGCCATGCCTCCTCACCGTCAGGTGGTGGGGGCGGAGGCCGGGCCGGGGCGGGAACCGTCCGGACGCGTGACGCCCTTCCCAGGCACGGAACAGGCTTTTCTCAAGACAGGAGAGTGCTGATGGCGCGGCGGACACTTGCGCCCGGCGTGGAGATCTTCTCGGTGACGACCGGGACGGTACGGCAGGCGGCGGGCACGACGGGACGTTCCGAGACCGAGCCCCGCGGGCGACTGCGGGCCGGGGCGGGCAACGGCCACGCGGAACGCCGCGCGGGCCGGGCCGTACCCGAGGAGTCCGCGAAGGTGACGGTGCTGCGGACCGCCGCGGGCGAGTTCCTCCCCGTCCAGCAGGAGATCGGCGGAGACCTCGACCAGCTCGACCCGGGAACGCTGCGGACCTTCGAGGACCGTGGGCTGCTGGTCGAGCGTGAACCCCGCTCCTGGCCGGGTCCCGTCGCCGTGGTCGGCGGCGGAGCCATCGCGCTCGCGCTGTCCGAACTGCTCGCGCGGATCGGCGCCGAGGTCCACCGGGTGCCGACCCCGGACGCCGCCCTCGGCTGCGCCGCCGTCAGCTGGTGCCAGGACGACCACCCGCCCGCCGAGTGGGCCAAGGCCGACGTCCTGCTCACCGAACGCTCGATCGCCTGGCAGCGCTGCTCGGTCGAGGGCGCGACCGCGGTGCTCGAACCCATCTCCTCGGGCCCCGAGGACCTCACCCACTCCGACGTCAGGGCCAGGCGGCTGGCCGCCTCCGCCACTCCCGGGCACCTGCAGGCCTACTGGAGCAGCGAGCGCCGCAGAGGGCCCTCCCCGGTCGGCCCCGCCGAGGCCTGGTTCGTCGCGGCGCTGCTCGCCGCCGACCTGGAGGCCTGGGCCGCCCGCCGTACGGTGTCACGGGGGTTGAGGCTGGTCGACCTGATCAGCCTGACCGTGACGGAACAGCCGATCCTCCCGCTGTCGGTGGTCTCCTCAGGGGACGCCTGACCGCGAAACGCCCATGGACAGGCGCCGGGTCCCCGGGGGGGTGGAACCGGCGTCTACCGGCCGGCGACCGGACATCCCACGTCCGGTCGCCGGCCGGACATCTTTCACCCGTTCGGCTCGGAGACCTGCTCGGAGGCCTCCGCTCCGGCATTCCAGGAGGATGCCCCATCCGCCTGCTCCTCATAAAGTAAGGTCATGCCTCGTTTCCGTGCGATTCTGGACACCGTGCCCCCCTATCGGGCGGGCAAGGCCGTGGTGTCAGCCGACGGCCGGTCCTTCAAGCTGTCCTCGAACGAATCCCCCTACGGTCCGCTTCCCTCCGTGGTCGAGGCGATCTCCAAGGCGGCCGCCCAGGCTCATCTGTACCCCGACCCCGGGGTGGGCGCGCTGACCAACGCGCTGGCGGAGCGCTACGACGTGCCCGCGGAGCACGTCGCGGTCGGCGCAGGCTCGGTGACGCTGCTGCAGCAGCTCTTCGAGACCGTGGGCGAGCCGGGGGCCGAGGTGATCTACGCCTGGCGGTCGTTCGAGGCCTACCCGCTGATGGCCGACCTGTCGGGTTCCACCTCGGTGCGGGTCCCGCTGGCCGACGAGACGCACCACCTCGACGCCATGGCCGAGGCGATCACCCCGCAGACCCGCATGATCTTCGTCTGCAACCCGAACAACCCCACCGGCACGGTCGTGCGCTCGGCCGAGCTGGCGGCCTTCCTCGACCGGGTCCCCGAGGACGTGCTGGTCATCCTCGACGAGGCATACCGCGAGTACGTCAGGGACACCGACGTCACCGACGGTCTCACGATCTACCGCGACCGGCCCAACGTGGCCGTGCTGCGCACCTTCTCCAAGGCGTACGGCCTGGCCGGGCTGCGGGTCGGCTACCTGATCGGCAACGAGCCCGTCGCCGCGGCCGTCCGCAAGACCGTGGTGCCCTTCGCGGTCAACCACCTCGCCCAGGTGGCCGCGGTCGCCTCGCTTGAGGCCGAGGCCGAACTGCTCGAACGGGTCGATACCGTGGTCAAGGAGCGCGACCGGGTCCGTGACACGCTGATCTCCCAGGGGTGGACGGTGCCGGTCACCGAGGCCAACTTCGTCTGGCTGCGCCTGGACGGGCGCACCCTTGAGTTCGCCGGGGCCTGCGCGGCCGAGGGCGTCGCCGTACGTCCCTTCGAGGGTGAGGGCGCCCGCGTCTCCATCGGCTCCCCCGAGGCCAACGACACCTTCCTGGCCGTCGCGGAGGCCTTCCTGAAGGGCTGACGCACCCGGGGCCCTGGGGGAAAGTCCCCTGGGGTGTCCCAGGGCTCCCACGGGGCTCTCAGGCCCCTGTGGTCCCTTTTGTAGGAACCCGTCCCTACGCGGGGGCGGGTTCCTTCTCTGTCACGACCGGCGCCTTCCTGCGTTCGGTCGAGACCACCAGCGCCACACCGACGACGATCACCAGGCCCGCGACGACCATCGAGCCGGTGACCACCTCGCTCAGGATGAGTCCGCCAAGGACGACCGCGACGACGGGGTTGACGTAGGCGTAGGTCGAGACGAGGGAGATGGGGGCGTTGCCCAGCAGCCACGCGTAGGCGGTGAAGCCGACCAGCGAGCCCATCACGATGAGGTAGGCGAGCCCGATCCAGGAGCGCCCGGAGACGGCCGCGAGGTTCAGGTGCTCGCCCGACGCCGTGCCGACCAGCGTCAGTCCGACGCCGCCCACGAGCATCTCGACCGTGCTGGCCGCGAAGGGGTCGGCGGGCATCGGGATGCGCGAGGACAGGAACGAGCCCACCGACCACGAGATCGAGGCCAGCAGGATGATCGTGATCGCCGTGCCGTTCGACGCGCCGCTCGCCCCGGTCAGGGAGAGCACCGCGACACCGGCGAACCCGACGAGCACTCCGGCCAGGGTCAGCGCCCGGGGCCTGTCCCGCGCGACGACGCGCAGGATCACCAGCCACAGCGGCACGGAGGCGACCAGCAGCGCGGCCAGGCCGCTGGAGATGTGCTGTTCGGCCAGCGCGACCAGGCCGTTGCCCGCGGTCAGCAGCAGCACGCCGACCAGCGCGGCGCCGCCGAACTGCTTGGCCGTCATCCTGAAGGGGCCCGGTCCCTTCAGCAGCAGAATGACCAGGCTGAGAATCACCGCGGCGGAGGTGAAGCGCATCGCTCCGCTGAGCAGCGGGGGAAGCGTCTCGATGACCACCCGGATGGCGAGATAGGTGGAACCCCAGACCACGTAGACGATCGCCAGCGCGCCCCAGACGAGGAGAGACGTGCGTCTGTCAGCAGCGTCATAAGCCATAGCTCCTGACAATATCCCCTTATATGGAGAAACCTCTCGCGGATTTCAGTCCTTGAGACGACCCTCCCGAACCTCGGAAACAGCAAGCGCCGTCACCCCCGGATGTCCTCGCGGACCCGGAGGGTGACGGCGCGGCGGCCCCGGGGCATGGGCCGTGCTGCAGTACGGCGCAGGCCCCGGAGCCACGGACACACGAAGGTCGCGGCCCAGACCGCGACAGGGGCCCCGGCGGAGGCTGCGACCTCAACGGTCTCAGTGGCCTCGGCGGAGCCCGGACAGCCCTTCTCCACCCCGGAAGCCCCAGGGGTCTCCGAAGTCCTGGCAGGGACTCCGGTGGGGACTTCGTGGGAGGCGTCGAAGGGAGCCTCGACAGCCGCGGCAGCGAACCCGGCGGCCTCGGCGGTCTCGGCGGACCTCAGCGGGTTCCCAGCTTCTCCACGATCAGCCGGTAGAGCTGGCGTGGACGACCGGGCTGCGGAGTGCGGTTCGGCGGAAGCGGCCACGCGAGCCCCTCGTCGACCAGCGTGCGCAGCAACCGCCGTGCCGTACGCGGGGTGACGCCGAGCATCTTGCCCGCGCCCTCCGCGTCCACCACGGTGTCCCCGCCCTCCAGCTTGGCGGCCAGCCGTGCCAGCACCTCCACGCCCTTGGGCTTCAGCGGCCCGCCGCCCTGCGGAGGCATCCTGGGCGCCGGGATGAGCGCCCTGCCCTCCCGGTCGACGGCGAAGCCCTGGGCCTGCTTGCCCGCCTGCGTGCGCGCCAGGGCGGCCCTGGCGTGCGACTCGGCGTCATGCGTCGTACGGCCCATGCCGACCCCGACCTCGACCGCCAGCCCCAGCTCGTCACGCACCCGGGCCGCGAAGGGCAGCACCCGGAAGCCCTCGGTCGCCGTGGCGACCGAGCCGCGTGTCGCGGTGACCATGTAGCTGTGGTCGTCGACCGCGGTCACCGAGGCGTTGATGCGGTTCGCCTCCTGCACCAGCAGCCTGTGCAGCGACAGCCTCAGCTCGTCACGCCAGTAGCGCGGCGCGGCCCTGCGGACCGGCTCGCGGAGCGTGGGAACCTCGACCAGCACCACCGTGAGCTGAGACTCCTCCAGCCTGTGGTGCGCCCCGAGCAGCGCCGCGGTGTGCAGCGCCGTACGGACCGCGGCGGAGGTGGGGCGGATCCTGACCACCGGAACCCCGGCCGTCTGCAGCCGGTCGGCGACGGCGGGCAGGCAGGTGAGCGCCCCGCTGGTGTTCCCCTGGCGCGCCAGGCGCTCGTGGAAGGACGCGATCGTGCCGGTGGCTCCCGGCTCGTCGCGGCTGTGCACGTCCCCGGCGGGCAGCCCGAGGTCGGCGTAGGCCTCCTCGATGTCGGCCCGTCCGAGCACGTCGATGCTGACCCTCCTGGGGTCGATCCGCTCGTCCAACGCTGCCCTGGCCAACGCGGCGATCAGTGCCGCGCCGCCGAGCTGGACATACGTCGCGGGCATCGTCAGCACCCCCGATCGTCTGGCCAGGTCGTAGGGAACCGGGCTGGCGAACAGACAGGCGTCGACTCCCGCCCCGAGGCGGGTCACCTTGTCGGCCGCCTCCTGTTCGTCCCGGTACGCAGCGGCCACCAGGCGGCACGGCAGAGGTGCCGCCGCATGTCCCATAAGCATCACTCTTTCTACGAGGTCATGGGGGCCCACCACACCGATAGTGAGGTCCGGTGTCATGGCACCCGGGCGTGACACTCGTGGAGTTTCTTCGGCCCGCTCGACCAATGTTCGTCCCATCCTGCCGTCCCTGTTGATTCGGCTCTCTTTTGGAACGATCGCTTGCGAGGGCCGTAATGTCACGCCCGTTTAGAGGTCAATTCTTGGAGGAACCCACGGTCTAAACCCTGACTGACAGTGTTTACACAGGTCAGAGCGCTTTTTGGGAGACTGAAACCGGTTGATTATCAGGCAGAAATCTCTCGGTGGACATCCGCGCCCAGCGCCTGCATACGCTCGGCCAGATAAGAGTGGCCCCGGTCGATGAGATATCCTGACCCGATCACGGTCTCTCCCTGGGCCGCCAGACCGGCCAGGACCAGGGCGATGCCGGAGCGCAGGTCATGGGCGGTGACGTCGGTTCCGGTGAGCGGAGTGGCGCCCCGGACGACGGCGCTGTTCTCCTTCACTTCGATGTCGGCGCCCATTTTGTTCAGTTCTGCGGCCAATGCGAACCGGCCGTCGAAAATCCGTTCGTGGATGTAGCTCGCGCCGTCCGCGAGACAGGCGACCGTCATGATCGGCGACTGCAGATCGGTGGCGAAGCCGGGGTAGGTGTCGGTGATCACGTTGATCGGGCGCAGCGGGCGGTCCCTGCGCACGTGCAGCACGGCGCCGTGGTCGGCGAACTCCACCCCCATCTGCTCCAGCTTGTAACGGACGACACCGAGGTGGTCCAGGTCGGCGCCGACCAGGTTGACCTCACCGCCGGTGATCGCGGCGGCCATGGCGAACACGCCCGCGTCGAGCCGGTCGGGCATCACGGTGTGCTCGACGGCCTGCAGCTCGTCGACGCCCTCGACGGTGATGAAGCCGGTCCCGCCGCCGCTGATCCGCGCGCCCATCCTGGTCAGCATCTCGATCACGTCGAGGACCTCGGGCTCAAGGGCCGCGTTCTCGATCACGGTCGTGCCGCGCCCGAGGACGCCCGCCATGATCAGGTTCTCGGTGCCGGTGTGCGAGGGGGTGTCGAGGTACAGCGTGGCGCCGGTGAAGCCCGCCGTCTTGACGTGGATGACGGCGTCGCCCTCGTCCACGACCGCGCCGAGCCGCTTGTAGCCCAGGTAGTGGAAGTCGAGGTTGCGACTGCCCAGGTTGCAGCCGCCGACCCCCTCGATGACGGCCTCGCCGAGGCGGTGCAGCAGCGCCGGGACGAACAGCACCGAGCCGCGGAAACGGCGGGCGATCTCGGCGGGCAGCACGGGGCTGCTCAGCGTCGAGGCGTCGATCACCAGCGTGCGTTCGGCCTCGTGGAGCTCGACCTTGGCGCCGACGGCCTCGGCCAGCTCGACCGCGCGGCGGACGTCCTCGATGATGGGGACGTTGCGCAGCACGGTACGGCCTCTGGGCGCCAGGAGGGCCGCGCCGATCATGGGAAGCACGGCGTTCTTGGCGCCCTGGATGAAGGCGGTTCCACGGAGGGGATTGCCACCGCGCACGCGGTAACGGACCATGCTTCATGCTCCTTGGGGGTGGGGGACGATATTCGTACGACATGGGGGGCGGTGGCCGGAAGGCGTCGGCCAACACTAGCCGTTGGATGCCCCTGAACCTGCTATTTCGTGGGGAAACCGGACCCGGTCAGCGGACTGACCAGAAGCTTCCGCGCGAAAGTCTCGACGGTTCCCACATGACAATTTCCACTCGGCCGTGAAAGCTCCCGCGGTTCGTGTGCCCCGCCGGGCGGGCCGTGCGACGCCTGCGTCACCGGCCAGAGTTTATTCACGCCGTACGGGTGCCCCTGCCCGAGGGGGTCAGCGGGGAGGCGGCCGTCAGCAGGGTGTCGGCCCGCTGGTCCACGAAGCGGGTCACGACCTGCTGGCCGTACCCGAAGACCATGGCCCAGACCAGGATCGCCGACTGGGAACCGAGCCCGGACATGCCCGGGACGAACCCGGAGTTCAGGATCAGCAGCCCGAGCACGGCCGTCGCCACCCCGGCGGGCGCCTTGAGCAGGGTCTGGGCGACCGCCAGCGAGTAACGCGTGGACAGGTCGGCGCGGGTGGACAGCGAGGCCGCGCTGGACAGCGCCGCGCCCAGCACGCCGACCAGGGCGACGAGCGGGACGTCGCCGTGACCGGGCCGGTGGCCGCCGGTCGGGCAGATCTGGGCGGGCATCAGACCCTGGGCCTGGACCACCGACTGGTTGCCGCACATCGGCACCGCGTCCGGCCAGATGGCGCCGACCGCCACCAGGCCGAACACGATCACCGACAGCATGAGGACCCCGCCGAGCAGCAGGTTGCGGAAGCTGCGGACCCGGCCGCTCTCCATCGCCTGCGCGGTGTAAGCCGCCCGCAGCACCGACTGCATCAGCGGCCTGTCACCCTCGCCCAGGTCTCCGGCGGCGATCCTGGCCTGCAACTGGACCAGCCTGGGGTCGTCGCCGGGCAGGTAGGCCCTGCCGATCGCGAGGACCTCGGTCGCCCGGCCGCACAGCTCGGGCGTCGGCAGCACGCCGTACAGCATCACGGTCGCGCTGTTGACGTTCGACCAGGCGCCCTCGACGGCGTGACCGGTCAGCCAGCGGCGCAGGCCGTGCCTGCTCCTGGCGTAGGACTCGGCGCGGGCCAGGTGCGTGCCGATGCCCTCGCCCGCCGAGGCGGACGAGCCCGTGCGCTCGCACGCGGTCAGCGCGCGCTCGGCGTCGGCCCTGATCTCCTCGCTGCGGGTCGCCACGTACACGCGCCAGATGCCGGGCCAGCGCAGGACGCCGGTGTCGCCGATCCGTTCCGGGGAGACTGCGTCGAGCGACATCGTTCCTCCGTTGGGCGCGGGCCGTGGGGGATCGGGCCGGGAGTGTTCCCGGCCCTCGGGGTGTGCCGATTCGACGGTACGTCCCCGTGCCCCGGGACGCCGGGCCTTCGCGGAGCCGGGGCTCAGAGGCCCTGGACCGCGATGTCCGTACGGTGGTGCGAGCCGCGCATCCGGATGCGGCCGACCGCCTGGTAGGCGGCCTCGCGGGCGGCGGCGACGTCGGCTCCGGTGCCGACCACGCTGAGCACCCGCCCGCCCGCCGACAGGACACGGTCGCCGTCGGCGGCGGTCCCGGCGTGCAGCACGTAGGCGTCGTCCGCCACCTCGGAGAGCCCCTCGATGACGTCGCCCTTGACCGGGTCCGCGGGGTAGTTCTCCGCCGCGACGACCACGGTCACCGCCGCGCCCTCGTGCCAGGCGAGCGGACCGAACCGGTCGAGCGTGCCGTTCGCGCAGGCCAGCAGCAGGCCGGCGAGCGGCGTCGCGAGCCGGTCGAGCACGACCTGGGTCTCCGGGTCGCCGAACCGCGCGTTGAACTCGATCACCTTCGGGCCGTCCTTGGTGAGCGCGAGCCCGACGAAGAGCACCCCCGTGTACGGCGTGCCGCGTTCGGCCAGCTCGGCCACGGTCGGCAGGACGGTCTCGGCCATCACCCGGTCGGTCAGGTCGGCGGGTGCCCAGGTCAGCGGCGTGTAGGCGCCCATGCCGCCGGTGTTGGGGCCCTTGTCGCCGTCGTAGGCGCGCTTGTGGTCCTGGGCGGGCAGCAGCGGCACGGCCGTCGAGCCGTCGCAGAGCGCGAACAGCGAGACCTCGGGGCCGTCGAGGAACTCCTCGATGACGACCCGTCCGCACGCCGCCGCGTGCCCGAGCGCCTCCTCGCGGTCGTCGGTGACCACGACGCCCTTGCCCGCCGCGAGCCCGTCGTCCTTGACCACGTACGGCGCGCCGAACGCGTCGAGCGCCGCGGCGGCCTCCTCGGGCGTCTCACAGGTGTGGGAGCGCGCGGTCGGCACGCCCGCCGAGGCCATGACGTCCTTGGCGAAGGCCTTGGAACCCTCGATCCTGGCCGCCTCGGCCGAGGGGCCGAAGCACGGGATGCCCGCCTTCCTGACCGCGTCGGCGACCCCGGCGACCAGCGGCGCCTCGGGGCCGATCACGACCAGGTCGGCCCGCAGGTCCTCCGCGAGCCCGGCGACGGCCCCGGGGTCGGTCGGGGTGACCGGGTGGAGGGTCGCGATCCGCGCGATCCCCGGGTTTCCCGGAGCACAGTGGACCTCGGTGACCTGGGGGTCCGTCGCCAGAGACCGGCACAGGGCATGCTCGCGCCCGCCGGATCCAATCACAAGAATGCGCACTCGGGAGAGCTTATCCGCCGGGCATGGGACGACTGTCCACAGGCTGTGGACAAGGTGTTCGACCGCGTACCGCCCGGGGTTGACGAACTTCCGCGTGTCGATCTTCTCTGTGACATATCCTGATGAAAGAGCTGATCTAGCTGTAAACGGGACATGAATTTCGTTGGGTTCCGCATGATCGCCCCTTGTGACCGAGGGTATCCTGGGAGTCCGCCCCCAAGCATGTGCTAAGTTTGGGCGGCTTTGGCGTGTCTGATGCTGATTGGAGGTGGTTGGGGATGACCTCTGGCGATCCCAGCAGTACGTGCTCGCGCACACGTGCTGTGCGCACTCTCGACCACTCCACACCGGTGTCCGACCGGCTGCGCACGCATTCTCTTTGAGTTGAGGTGACACAACGTCGCGTGCGATCAGTGCCGGTTCGGGCGGGAAGGCCTGACATGCGCTCTTCGCTTCTGTTCCCCCGCATCAAGCACGTACGTGCCGTTCGTACCCCGCGTCCCAGCCTCTCGGCTGCCGACCGTGCGAACTCCCCCTGTGTCCCGCCGAGCGACTCGCTCGTCGAGTACGCCGCCTACGTCAACGGCAAGAAGATCGACGCCCTGGGCATCGTCGACGCCCTCGAACTCGTCCGCGAGCACAACGCCGCGCAGGAGAAGGGCAACGCCTTCGTCTGGGTCGGCCTGCACGAACCCGACGCCCCCGAGGTCGAGTGGCTGGCAGAGGTCTTCGCCCTGCACCCCCTCGCCGTCGAGGACGCCGTCAAGGCTCATCAGCGTCCGAAGGTCGAGCGGTACGGCGACTCGCTGTTCGTCGTCCTGAAGACCGTCGCCTACCTCGACCACGACGAACTCACCGCGACCAGCGAGATCATCGGCACCGGCGAGATCATGGCCTTCGTCGGCCCCGACTTCGTGGTCACCGTACGGCACGGCACGCACTGCCCGCTGACCGAGGTGCGCCAGCGCCTTGAGGACAAGCCCAAGCTCCTCAGCAGGGGCCCGACCGGCGTGCTGCACGCCATCGCCGACCACGTCGTCGACAAGTACCTCACCGTGGCCGACCTCATGCAGACCGAGCTCGAAGACGTCGAGGCCATGGTCTTCGCCGAGGTCAGCGCCCGCGACATCGGCCGGATCTACAACCTCAAGCGCGAGATGATCGAGATGAAGCGGTCGGTGACCCCGCTGCAGTCACCGCTCGCCACGCTCGCCCAGCGCCGGATGATCCCCTCGGAGATGCGCGAGTACTTCCGTGACGTCGTCGACCACCTCGCCCGCGTCTGCGAGCAGGTCGAGTCGTCCAACGAACTGTGCAACTCGGTCCTGCAGGCCGCTCTGGCCCGCTCGAACGCCCTCGCCAACGAGGACATGCGCAAGATCTCCTCGTGGGTGGCCATCATGGCCGTCCCCACGATGATCGCCGGGATCTACGGCATGAACTTCAAGCACATGCCCGAGCTTGAGTCCGTCTTCGGCTACCCGCTCGTGATCTGCGCCATGGTGATCGTCTGCACGCTGCTCTACCGGGGGTTCCGCCGCAACGGCTGGCTGTGACGTCAGCCGACCGGCGCGCGCATCGGGGAGAGCGGGGCGGCCAACGGCAGGCCCCGCTCGGCCCACAGCACGCGCATCCGGTCGGGATAGTCGGTGACGACCCCGGCGACCCCCAGGTCGAGCAGCACCGCGGCCCTGGCCGGGTCGTTGACGGTCCAGGCGACCACCGGAAGCCCGGCCCTGGCCGCGTCGGACATCAACTCCTCGTCGAGCAGCACGTGGTCGGGCGAGAGCACCGTTCCCCCCGCCGCCAGCGCGGCGGCCGGAAGGTCGCCGCCGAAGTCGTCGAGATCGAGCCCGCCGAACCACGCCGGGTCCATCGTCGCCCGCTCGACCAGCGCGTAACAGGGCATCGCCGGGACCAGGGATCGGGCGACGCCGAGAATCCGCCAGTCGAAGCTGAGGATCGCCGCCCCGCCGAGCCTGCCGTGCAGGTCCAGCTCGGCGATGACCAACTCGGTCAGCTCACGCGGGTCGGCACTCAGGTCGGGCCGCGTCGGATCGGACTTCAGCTCGACGTGCAACCGCACCCGGTCGGCCCCGTAGGCGTTCACCAGGGCCAGCACGGCGCTCAGCGTCGGCATACGGGTGTCGGGAACCGGCACCTGGGTGGCGACGAACCGGTCACCCGAGACGAGCGGCAGCCGTACACCGCATTCGAGGGTGCGTAACTGTGCCAGCGTCAGAGTCCCGACGGGCCTGCCCACGTAGGGGAACAGCGGGTCGCCGGGGAAGGCGGGGTAGCGGTCGGCGCTGGTGACCGCGGAGACCGTCAGGTCGTGGGTCAGCACCAGGCGCCGGTCGGCCGTCAGCGCGACGTCGAACTCAAGCGCGTCGACACCCAGCTCCAGGGCGTGGGCGAGGCCGGGCAACGTGTTCTCTGGCCGGAGGCCGCGGGCTCCCCGGTGGCCATGGATCTCGGCATGCACACAGGGGACCTTACAGACCCCGGACCCCGATTCCACAGCGCGGCTCGCCCCCTGTTTCCATCGCGCGTCAACCTTGTCACCGCATGTGGTTCGCAAAATCCTCACCAGTGGACAACCAAGGCGGCGCAGCGGATCGGGCCCGGTACGCGTTCCTAGGTCATGAACGGTGAGACAGTCGCTCAGGCGACCGCGCCACCCGGTGCCCGGGCGGTACTGGCGGACCTGTACCGCGAGCACCGGCTCGCCCTGGTCCGCCTGGCCGTACTGCTCGTGGGGGACAGGGAGAGCGCGGAGGACGTCGTGCAGGACGTCTTCTCCAGGCTGCACACCGCCGCGCTGAACGGCGGGCGCCCCGGGACGCTCACGCTGACGTACGTCCGCGTCTGCGTGCTGAACGCCTCGCGCTCCCTGCTGCGCAGACGCGGGGTCGCCGCCAGGCTGAGGCTCACGCGACGGGACTGGCCGATCGGCCCCGATTCGGCCTCCGGCTCCGGCTCCGACTCCGCGGAGACGAGCGTGCTGCTGGGCGAGACGCGCCAGGAGATGCTGGCCGCGCTCGGCAGGCTGCCCAGGAGGCAGCGCGAGGTCCTCGTGCTGCGTTACTACCTCGACCTGTCCGACGCCGAGATCGCCCAGGTGACACGGCTCGGGCAGAGCACCGTACGGTCCACCGTCTCACGGGCCCTGGGACGGCTTGAGCGCGAACTGGGAGGCAAGGCATGACCGGCATCGAGGATCGGCTCAGGGACGCGCTGGCCGCCAGGGCCGAGGCCGTGACGGACGACGGACGGCCCCGCGTTCTCCCCGAACCGCACAGGCCGCTCGCGCGGCCCGGGTGGTGGGCGCCGGTCGCGGTCGCGGCGGCCATGGTGCTCGTGGTCGGCGTCGTCGTCGTGGGAGCGCGAACGCGGCTGGTCACGGCCCCGCGACCCGTGTCCTCCTCCGGCGCCCTTCCCCCGCCGATCAGACAGGTGTGGCCGGACGCGGTGCACGAGATCCCGACGACAGGGCCCGGCGGCCGGACGTTCACTCCGGAGACGTTCGTCACCGACTGGATCGTGGTCGGGCAGAGTCTGCGGAAGGACCGGTTCGACGGGCTCTGGGCGTACGACGTCGTCCGGCGGAGGTTCAGCCTGATCGCGTCGTTGAAGGAGCCGATCGACGGGACGCCGGCCTTCGGGGACGGCCATCTGGCGTGGTCGACCACCCGGGGCCGGACGACCGAGGTGTGGACGGTGTCGATCGCCGGCGGCACGCCACGGCGGCTCGCCCGGTTCCCCGCCGCGATCGACGACGACGACAATTACGAGGGGATGAGCCTGGCCGTGGCAGACGACGCGGTCGTGTGGTCCCCGCCGGGGGGCGGTGTCTACCGGGTTCCGCTGAAGGGCGGGAAGGTGTCCCTCATCGAGGGGACGAAGGGCCAGTGGCTGGTCGAGTGGCCGTGGGCCGGGTGGCCCAGGCGGGGCACCATGACGGACCAGTCGGTTCCCCGTCCCATGGAGCACCTGCGGAACGTGCTCTCGGGCGAGTCGAGGGACGCGGTCCCTCCGGCGGGACACACCTCGTGGTACGAGTGCGGCCTCACATGGTGTTACGGCGGCTCCAGCGCCTGGCGGCGTGACGGGACGGGCCTGCACGCGATGCCGGGGTCGACGGGCGGGGCGTCCTTCCTGGGCCGCGTCGTTCTGCTTGAGCAGACGGACCGCGCGGGCAACGGGGGACGCGGTCTCTACGACGCGGCCACGCGCCGCTCCGGCCTGCTGTTCCCCGTTCGGGCTTCCCTGAACCCGAAGGATCATCCTCCCGGCCTGTTCGTGGAGAAGAACCTGTTCTGGTTTAAGAAGGACAAGAAAACCCTGGTTCTGGTGAACCCCAATGCCATAATTCGATGAGGCTCTATTGGTTTCGGTCGGCTGGTAAACGGGTTCGGGTCCTCGACCTCGCGGGAGAGCCGTGGCGAAGGGGAAAAGTCCCGCGCCGCCTCCTGGGAGCGTCCGCCCGTGTCCTCGCCCTGGCGGCTCAGGAGGCGGGGGAGACCGCGTCCCCCCGGGGCCCGGTCCGTTCGGAACGGGTCGGCCGCCGTGAAAACCCTGGTGACGACGGGAGTTGACAACCGGTCCTTACAGGCTTGTTTCGGAAACGGTGTGCGCGAACTCGTGGGAAGGCCCGTACGACGGTCGGACCGAACGGGTCGTCGGGCTTTCCCGTCGCGGGGCCGCCCGAATGGGAGCCTGTTATGTCGGAACTGACATCCCCTGCTCGGAACAATCGCGGAGGAGCAGGAAAACGGTGGTCGCATTCTTTTGACACCGGATGTGGGAATTCACAATGCCACGGGGGTTGAATTCCTCTCGGCGCCGGTAGGGGCGATTTCCCGATGACGCCCTTCCGGGGCCGTACGGTTCGCTGTGGGGTCGCCCGGAGGGGTCGGAGTCCGAGATCTGGCTCGTCGTGGGGCGGGCGGGGCCGTACGGCCTTGGGGAGGCTCGGCTGAGGACCTGGATCCTCCCAAGGTCGTACGGCTCGCCGGGGCTTCGCCGGGTCAGCTGAGGAAGGCCGGGCGGAGCATGGCGAAGACCTGGTCCGTCAGGGTCGGGCGGTCGGCCGAGCCGCCGGTGCGCAGCCATTCACGTGCCACCGTGTCGAGGGCCGCCCCGGCGGCGACCGAGGCGAGGTCGGCCTCCAGCGGGGACAGGCCGCGCCCCGTCAGCGCCTCGACGATCAGGGCGCGGGCCTCGTCACGCTTCTGCAGGAGCCTGGCCCGTAGCGGGGGAGTGGACTCGATGAGCCGCAGCACCTCGATCTGCGTGTTGATGTGCGCCTCCCAGCCGCGCAGCACCGTGTGCAGGCACTCCCACGCCCCTTCCCCCGGTGGCCGGGCGGAGATCTCCTGGGCGACCCGCTCGGCCGTCGCCTCAAGCTCCCCGAGAAGCGCGTCCTCCTTGGTCGGGAAGTAGCGGAAGAAGCTCCGCTTGGACATCCCGGCCGCCCTGGCGATGTCGTCGACCGTGGTCTCGTCGAAGCCGCGCTCGGTGAACAGCTCAAGCGCCCGTGCGGCCAGCTCGGCGCGCACCGCCCGCCTGGTGCGATCTCGTAACCCCTCCATGACCCGAAATCATACACTCATTGCCAACCTTGGCACTTGGTGACATATTCAGGGCGACGCTCTTTGGATCGGAGGCTCTCATGCGTGGAAAGACCGTCCTGATCACCGGCAGCACCGGAGGAATCGGCAAGGAGACCGCACGCGGACTGGCCGCCCTGGGTGCCCGGGTGATCCTCGTCGGCCGCGACCCCGTACGCGCCCGGCGGGCGGCCGACGAACTGGGCGCGGGCGGCGGCCAGGTCGAGGCCCTCGCGGCGGACATGACCCGCCTGGGTGAGATGGCGGCCCTCGCCGCCCGGGTGGCCGAACGCTGCGACCGGCTGGACGTGCTGGTCAACAACGTCGGCGCCAACCCGCCACGCCGTACGCTCACCGAGGACGGGGTGGAGACCACCTTCGCCGCCCACGTGCTGGCGCCGTTCACACTCACCCATCTGTTGCTGCCGCTGCTCGCCGGCCGGGTCGTCAACATCACCGGGGGCATCCCCGGCGGCCCGATCGACCTGGACAACCTCCAGGCGGAACGGCGCTATCTGGGGTGGACCTTCGCCCAGTACAACCACACCAAGACCATGCAGATGGCGATGAGCCTGCGCTTCGCCGAGGAGGTGGCCGGGACCGGCGTCACGGTCAACGTGGCCTACCCCGGGCACGGCCACACGCCGATGAACCAGTCGCTGAAGGCGGCCGGATTCCCCTACCTCTACCGCCCGATCGTCCCGCTGCTGGGCCTGGTCGCCCCCCGGTTCTTCGCGGACCTCGGCAAACCCGCCCGCTCCAGCATCCACCTGGCCTCAAGCGCCGAGGTCGAGGGAGTGAGCGGAGCCTACTTCAGCATGAAGTGCCGTCGTACGGCCTGGCCGGAGAGCGCCCTGAACCGCCGCAACCAGGACACGATCTGGGCGCTGTGCGAGAGCCTGACCCGCGAGGTCATCGGACGCCTCTGATGTAGGAGGCTAGGGGGATGACACAGTCACATATCACTGGTCTTCGAGCTCTTCGGGTCTCCCGGACCTTCCAGGTCGGCGGTGGCTCCCGTGGCTGACCCGAAGCGTCCCGTTCCCGTGATCCGCGAGGCTCGTGAGGAGGACTGGCCGCGGATCTGGCCCATCGTTCACGATGTCGTCACCGCGCAGGAGACCTTCACCTACGACCCCGCCATGAGCGAGAACGACGCCAGGAAGCTCTGGCTCCTGCCGGCCCCGGCCAGGGTGGTCGTCGCGGTCGACGGTGACCTGGTGCTCGGCACCGCCAACATGTACGCCAACCGGCCCGGCCCCGGCGACCACATCGCCTCCGGCAGCCTGATGGTCGCGGGGGAGGCACGGGGCCTGGGCGTCGGACGCGCCCTCGTCACGGACATGATCACCTGGGCGAGGCAGCAGGGGTTCGCGGCGATCCAGTTCAACGCCGTCGCGGACAGCAACAGGAGCGCGATCCACCTCTACGAGAGCCTGGGCTTCACCACCCTGGGCACGGCCCCCGGCGCCTTCCGCCACCCCACGGAAGGCCACGTCGGCCTCCGGATCATGTGGCTCCCCCTGTGACGGGTACGGCCTTGCTCACCGGATCACATGGGCATGTCGTGGAGAGGGCGCCGTGTGACACAGTGGCCTCCAGACAGATTCCTGAGGACCGGGCCGCTGCCGGGAGGAGGGAAGAACCGTCGTACGACCCAGTCACATCCACAAAATGATCAACGCCCTGACTCGCACTTCTGCACTACCGCCGGACTGCCGCAGAACCAGCCGATCCCACCTTCGACCTAACCTGCCTGACCTGCGACTTTACCCCGGGCCCCTCATCACCCTGGAGGGTTCGCAAGTCCAGGCGCGGCCGGTGCACCGTGTGAGTGATGGCGTCCCTCATCGCCCTGGAGGGTTACCAGTGACCTCTTCGGTGTGAACGAAGCGCTCTCCCGGTCCCCTCATCACCCTGGAGGGTTCGCAACACTGCGGAACGGCGAACCGCTTCCCGCGGCCGATGGGTCCCTCATCGCCCTGAAGGGTTCGCAACTACGGAAGGCGCGGGATGCCGGTGGCCATGTCGCCCGGTCGCTCATCACCCTGAAGGGTTCGCACCACTACAGGAGAAGCGTTGAGGAGGACCTTGATGTCGGTTTCGCGGTAGCGGCGTTGGTTGCTGGGGGTTCTGACCGAGGGGATCCTCCCGGTGAGGGCCCACCGGTTGACGGTCTTGGGGTCGACGCCGAAGATGCGGGCGACCTCGCCGGGGGTGAGGAGTCGTTCGGTGGTGCCGGGGCCGGTGGAGAAGGTGCCGTCGGGGGCGACGGCCTTGAGGGGGGACATGGGGGCTCCGTAGGGGGTCAGTAGCGGCTGCGGTGGAGGATCTCGTCGTGCCGGGCCAGTGCGCGGGTCAGCCGGTGGAGGGTCGTACGGCCGAGCACGTCGCGGGCCCCGGCTTTGCGCTGGTCGAGGCGCAGGGGTTCGTAGCGGACGGCCCACCACCTGGGGAGTCCGGGCAGGTTCCGTTCCTCGTACCGCCAGGCGGGGTGGGTGCTGATGAGCAGGTCGATCAGGCGCCGTTCGTCGTCGGTCATGGTCGTCCCTGGTTGGGGAGTGGAAGTGGGGGCGGGTACCCGGCCCCGAGCCGGGGAGCATGCGGCCGGGCACCCTGGAGGAGGACCGGCCCCACACACTCGGGGCCGGTGCGCCAGACGACTCCCCTTCCCCAGCACGCCAGCGTGCATGGGAACCGTCTTGCGGAGGTGTGCGGCTCAGGTCCCTCCTACCTGAGCCGCACGTCATGGAGTACGGCGGGCAGCGGGTGGGATGAGTTTCCACCGCCCGCCGTACCGGCTATGGGGAGCGCAGCAGCCCGCGCAACGCCGTAGCCCGACCCGACACAACGGCCTGACCAGGACTTACGGCCTGCACAACCCGGGAGACCCGGGCCATCTGCCTGACCCGAGCGGTCTGGATGGCACGGGCGACGGCGACGGCCTGAATACTCGGCGGCACCATCGGGGGCGCCTGGGCGCTCAGCTTGCGGTCCAGCTCCTCAGCCGACTCGGCCCGCACCAGCAGCACGTCCCCGACGTACGGCCTGCCGGGCAGGACGCTCCGGTAGGCGCTCCACAGGCCGGACCGCGAGCTGCGGAAGACGAGCCAGTCCGGGTGAGCCGTCTGCACGGAGTTACAGGTTCGATCGGAAAACTCAGAAACTTGACGAAGAGCCCAGCCCGGGAGAATCATGCCGTCCTCCCGCCCGGCGAACGCCGTCCACCGACCCTCGCCACCTCGGAGGTAAGGCGTCCCCGTCGAGCCAGTGAAGGTGGCGCGAGCCGAATCGCCCGGATCATCTCCGCCTCCCGCATCCGCTCCTCCAACCCCTCGGAAGTGGAGTCCTCGACGATCACCGGACGCGGACCGTCCCAGGAGGCCATCGCGTAGAAGGAACGTCGCCCCAGGCTGTAGAGGACGGTCCAGTCGGCCCAGGCCAGGTCGATCCGTTCAGCCTCGACCCGCGCGGGCCCGTCCCACACCCGCCGATACACCGGCGCGTACGGCAGGCCGTCCCGATGCCGCCCGGTCACGAAGGCACCTCCTCAACAGCCGCGACGGCCTCCCGGGCCTTCTCCTCCTGCGCGGCCACGGCCTCCCGGACCTCCTCGAAGGTGTCGGCGTCCACGGTCGGCTCCGCACCGGCCCGCAACGCCGTACCCGGGAACGCCCGATTGCGGATCGCCCAGAACCGTCCGGCATCACTGATGATCAACCGCCAGCCAGGGATCGTCTGGCAGGCCGGAGTCTCCATGAATCGAACCTCCTCTTCTGCTCAAGGGCCTGTCGGGTGGTAGCGGTTTCCGGGTAGAGGCCCTGTTTCGGGAAGTGCTCAGTGCGGTGTTCGATACGCGGTTGGCGTGGCCGTAGGTGTCTTCCGGTTGGTGGCCACGCTGGTAGGGCGGGTGCGATCATTCGTTTCGATCACCGAACGTTTGCGGTCAGCGCCCTTGGCCTGGGGTGCTGTTGTGCTTTTCCGCGATCAAGGACTTGCGTGGTCGGAGAGTTCCTTCTCGGCCAGTAGACGTAGTCGGCGCAGGAAGGCGGTGATGCCGGTCGCGGCGTCGGTGAGCGTCCAGGCCTGGCATATTGGTGGGCAACCGCTTCGGATGGTTTTCTCCGCCAGGTGGACGTGGTCGCCGTGGTCGCGGATGACGGCGAGTTCCGCGCCTGGCCACTGTGCGCTGGCCAGGCGCTCGGAGTGAGCGAGGAGGGCGCCTGTCACCGAGTCCCAGAAGGCGCTTTCGGCGCTCTCCGTTGTGGGGTATCGGTCCCCTTTCGACAGGCGGTCGCTGACGATGACCACGATGGGCTCCGGTTCCTCGATGAGGTGCCAGTGCTCGTCACGCCATCGGAATGTCAGGCGTGCGAGATGTGCCGGATCGTGTGGAGTTGTCACCCAGCCCCCGTTCTCGTATACGTTAACTGATTGGCGTATACGAGAATGGGGACCGGTATCGTGCCTGTCAAGCCGTTCGACAAAGATCCTTCCAAGAAAGGGAGAACCGGTGCGGGGTCATGCCTACGAACACGTCGCGGCCGAGCTGCGCGAGGCGATCCTGCGAGGTGACCTTCCCGCAGGAACACGACTGCCCAGACACGCCGACCTCGCCCAGCGCTACGGCGTCTCCGAGATCGTCATCCGCAAAGCCATCGACGACCTGAAAGGCCAAGGACTCGTCGAAACACGCGGCCGAGGCGGCACCACCGTCCGCGAACGCCCACCGGTCCGCCGGATCTCCATGGACCGCTACCTCGCCGACGCCGGACCGCAGACCGTACCCCAGACCTCCTTCACCCGGGACGCGGGCATCGGATGGTCGGAATACCGCCTCGACAAGGCCTACCAGTGGATCACCGCGGACCCACGCCTGGCCGCCCTGTTCGGCGTCGAACCCGGCACCAGGGTCCTGGAACGCCGCTTCGTCTTCTACGCCAACGGCCTGCCCTCCCAGACTTCACGCTCCTGCCTGCTGGCCGCCGACGTCGAGGGCACCGCCGTCGCCGACCCGAAGAACGAACCCTGGCCCGGCGGCAACATCGCCCAGCTCAGAACCCTCAACATCGAGGTCGACGAGATCACCGAGGAGACCACCGCCCGCATGCCCGACGCCCAGGAGGGCGCGACCCTCGGCATCGGCAGCGGAATCCCCGTCTTCTCCATCGTTCGCCGCACCCTCGCCCAGGGCCGAGTGGTCGAGGTCGCCGACCCCATCGTCATCCCATCCGACCGCGCCATCCGCGTGGACCGCATCGTCCTGCCACCCCAACCCGAACAACACCGGCCCAGCTGAAACGCTCACTTTTGAGGGTGCTCGCCGTACCTCAGTTGCTACCGGATCTGGTCTGACGCCTTCAACGAGGGGATCGGTATGACCGAGCCGTGCACCGATGTCTCGTCTCGGCCTCTGGCGCCCGCGAGCGAATCCCGCTCCTGCGATGCCTGACCTGGGACTTTATCTTCGGCTCACTTATCACCCTGAAGGGTTCGCAACGCGGCCTCCAGTGGGGCCGTCTCGACTCCGGCGTCCTGGTCGCTCGTCACCCCCGGTCGGTTCCGGTGCCCTCCAGGACCGTGGAAAGCAAGGCTCGGAGGGCGGTGCGGACGGCTTCCAGGTCTACCGCTTCCGGGGTTATCCGCCACTGGGCGTGGATGCCGATGACGGTTCCCACCAGGACGACCGTGAACGCCTCCGGGGTGGTTCCCGGGGGAACGGCGTGTTCCGGGATCCAGGCTCGTACGGCCTCCCTGAGGGCCACGTGGAGCCGGGCGTAGTGGTCGCGGATCGGTGAGTCGGCCTCGACGGCCTCGGCGAGCAGGGTGATGAACAGGCGTGCGACGGGCATGCGGATGAAGGCCATCACCTGCTCCAGCGGGCCGCCGCGCACCTCCCCTGCGGCCGAGCCTTCTGAAGCCGGGCCGGACGCCGGGGCCGGGCCGAAGGCGGTCAGCATGGCGTCGAGGCGGTCGTCGATCACCGCCTCAAGCAGGCCCAGCTTGTTGCCGAAGTGCCAGGGGATGGAGCCACGGCTGATACCGGCCCGGTCGGCGATGTCGATGAAGCTCGTCTGCCGGTAGCCCTTCTCGGCGAAGAGTTCGGACGCGGCCGTCACCAGCAGCCGGCGGCTCTCCTGCGTCATCTCGGTACGTCGCGTGGCCATGTGACCCATCAAACCAGGTATGCCCGATGACCTACCAAGTGCTGATCGATATATTCTGTGTCAGTCAACATAGAAAGAGGCATCCATGCGTTGGGTCACCTACGAAACGGACGACGGCGACCGCGTCGGAGTGGTCGACGGCGACCGGATCCACCCGATCGGGCCGGGCGTCAGCCTGATCGACCTCATCGGCCAGGGTTCGGAGAAGCTGCGCGCGGCCGGGGAGGCGGCACTGACCTCGGAGGCGCACACGGTCCCGCTGGCCGGGGTCAGGCTGCGCGCGCCGATCCCGCGTCCGCCCTCGATGCGCGACTGCCTGTGCTTCCTGGACCACATGCGCAACTGCCAACAGGCCATGGGGCGGCCGCGCACGCTCAAGGACGCCTGGTACCAGATCCCGGCCTTCTACTTCGCCGCTCCCTCGACGGTCGTCGGGCCGTACGACGACGTGGCGATCTCCCCGGGCAGTTCCTGGTTCGACTTCGAGCTGGAGATCGCGGCGGTCATCGGCCCCGGCGGCCGGGACCTCACCCCGGAGCAGGCCGAGGAGCGCATCGTCGGCTACACCGTCTACAACGACTGGTCGGCGCGGGACCTGCAGACGCACGAGGCCGCGCTGGCGATCGGCCAGGCCAAGGGCAAGGACGGCGCGACCACCCTCGGCCCGTTCCTGGTCACCCCGGACGAGCTTGAGCCCTACCTTCGCGACGGCAGGCTCGCGCTGCGGGTCGAGGCGACCGTCAACGGCCGGGTCATCGGCTCGGGCCGTACGGACTCCATGGACTGGAGCTTCGGCGAGGTCGTCTCCTACGCCTCACGCGGTGTCGACCTGCTGCCCGGTGACGTGTTCGGTTCGGGTACGGTGCCCGGCTGCTGCCTCGTCGAGCACCTGTCCCTGGCGGACCCGGCCTCCTTCCCCGGCTGGCTGAAGGACGGCGACGTCGTCGAGCTGGCCGTCGAGGGGCTGGGCCGTACCCGGCAGACGGTTCGCGCGTCGGCCAGGCCGTACGCGCTGACGCCTCGGGAGAACCCCGACCGGCGTCCGCCGCGGCCCCGGGTGAACAGGGCGCCGTCGCGGCTGCCCTACACGCGCGGTCTGCACGAGGTCGGCGCGGACGTGTGGGCCTGGCTGCTGCCCGACGGCGGGTACGGCCTGAGCAACGCCGGGCTGGTCGCGGGCGAGGGCGCCTCGATCCTGGTGGACACCCTGTTCGACCTGCCGTTGACGGCCGAGATGCTCCACGCGATGGGTCGCGTCACCGCTCGGCACCCGCTCACCCACGCCGTCCTCACCCACTCCAACGGCGACCACACCCACGGCAACCAGCTGCTCGGCGAGGGTGTCGAGATCGTCGCCGCCACGGCCACCGGCGCGGAGATGCCGCACGAGATGCCCGCGGAGCTGCTGACCGCCACCCAGGTCATGGACGTCGGCCCCGCGACCTCCTACCTCCGTGAGCGGTTCGGGCCCTTCGACTTCGGCGGCATCCGTCTGCGGCTGCCCGACCGGACCTACGACGGGGAGCTCACCCTGGACGTCGGAGGGCGTGAGGTACGTCTGACGAACCTCGGTCCCGCCCACACCGGCGCCGACACGGTCGTGCACGTGCCCGACGCGGGGGTGCTCTTCGCGGGGGACCTGCTGTTCGTCGGCTGCACGCCCATCGTGTGGAGCGGCCCGGTCGGCAACTGGATCGCCGCCTGCGACAGGATGATCGCCACCGGCGCCCACACGATCGTCCCCGGCCACGGCCCGGTCACCGACCCCGACGGCGTTCGCGCGGTACGCGGCTACCTCACCCATGTGGTCGAGCAGGCCGACGCCGCCCACGCCCGGGGCGTCCCCTTCGCGGAGGCGGCCAAGACCGTCGACCTCGGGGAGTACGCCACCTGGCTGGACGCCGAGCGGATCGTGGTCAACCTGCACCGCCGCTACCGCGAACTCGACCCCGAGACCACGCCCGAGCTGAACCGGCTGACGCTGATGGCGATGATGGCCGACTGGGACGCGACACGGGGGCTCTCGTGAGACTCCCCGGAACCGCGCACACCCGCCTGCCCTGGCGGGTCCACGAACTCACCGGGGACTTCACGGTCGAGGACGTGTGGTCGTTCCGTACCCCCGGCGCCGGGCCCGACGACTTCCCCACGATGCTCGCGGCGATGCGGACCGCCGGGGGGATCGCGAAGCTGCCCCGGCCCGCGCGGTTCCTGTTCACCCTCCGCTGGAGGATCGGCGCGCTGCTCGGCTGGGACAGGCCGTCCTCGGGCGTCGGCGCGCGGGTCGGCTCGCTGCGCGACCGCCTGCCCGACGACCTCCGCGACGCCCCCCGTGGCGCCGACAGCGCGACCATGCCGCTCAAGGCGGTCTACGAACTCGACACCGAGTCCGCCAGGGAACTGGCGAACAGGACCGTGCACACCGTGATGCACCTGGGCTGGGTTCGAGGCGCCGACGGTGACCACGAACTGAGGATGGCCGTCCTCGTCAAGCCCAACGGCCTGTTCGGACGGCTCTACATGGCCGCCATCGCGCCCTTCAGGTACCTCGTCGTCTACCCGGCGCTGACCCGGCGCTGGGAACACGCCTGGCGGGACCACGCGGAAAGGACGCCCCGATGAACTCCAGGACGCTCCGCTGGGCGAGCGGGATCATGATCACGCTGGGCGCGGGGCACCTGTCCGTGGTGGTGCTCACCGGCTGGGCGCAGATCTCCGACTGGGTACGGCAGGGCCTGTGGGCGGCCGTCCCGTTCCTCGGCACGAGCGGCGACACGGCTCAGCTGGTGGAGGCCCTGCGGGACAAGACGATCTTCTGGGCCGGTCCGGGAGGCTTCGCCGTTCCCCTGGTCCTGCTGGGCTGCCTGACGTGGCACCTCGCCGGGCGTGGGGTGACCGTACCCGCCGGAGTCGGCTGGGGTGTCGCGGTGTGGTCCGTGGTGGGCGGCGTCGTCCTCGTGCCGTCCCCGTTCTTCCTCGGGGCCGTCGCCGGAGCGCTCATCGTCCTGGCGGCGCGGAGGGGAGTGGGTGCGCCGACCTCGCACGGGAGCTGAGCCGGTCACCACGGGGGCGTCCGGCTCACGCTCCCGGCGGGGCGTCGTCCGTCGCGACGACGCCCCGTCCGGTTCACCAGGTCTTGCCAGCCTGCTCGCGGATCGTGTGGTTGATCCGGTTGAAGAAGTTGGTCAGCGCGATCTCCATGGTGATCGCGTTCAGTTGCTCGCCGGTGAAGTGGTCGGCGGCGTGGTCCCAGATCTCGTCGGTCACGCCGGGGGCGCCGTCCTGGATCCGGGTGGCGGCCTCGGCCAGTGCGAGCGCGGCCCGTTCCTCGTCGGTGAAGAAGGACGTCTCGCGCCACGCGACGACGTGGTGCAGCCGCTCGTCGGTCTCACCGGCCTTCTTCGCCGAGGCGACCGAGGCGAAGACACACGGGCTGCAGCCGTTGATCTGGCTGACGCGCAGGTGGACCAGCGACAGCAGACGGCCGTCGACACCTCCGGAGTGAATCACCTTGTACAGCTTCGTGATCCCCTCGATCAGTTCGGGGCTTGCCGTACCTTTCAGGCGTGCTTCCATGGTTCCTGCTCCCTCGTCGGTTACCTGAGCCCGTTCCGGCTCGTCATCACCCATGACGGAGCGGTTCTGCGGAAGGTAACAACATGCCCGACACCGGTCAGGCCAGGCCCACCGATCCGATGGCCGAGGCGTTCGAGTCGCAGCGCGACCGGCTGCGCGCGGTCGCCCATCGTGTGCTCGGATCGCACGCCGACGCCGAGGACGTGGTCCAGGAGGCGTGGCTGCGGCTGTCCCGCCAGGACGCGGCGGTCGCTGGTGACATCGCCAACCTCGCCGGGTGGCTGACCACGGTGGTCGCCAGGATCAGCCTCGACGTCCTGCGGACGCGCCGGGCCCGCACCGAGGTGCTCCTGGACGACCGGCTGCCCGAGTTCGTGGTGACCCCCGATGACGGTCCCGCTCCCGAGGAGGACGCGGTGCTCGCCGACTCGGTAGGGCTCGCGCTTCTCGTCGTCCTCGAATCGCTCCGGCCGAGTGAGCGGCTGGCCTTCGTGCTGCACGACCTGTTCGCGGTGCCGTTCGACGAGATCGGCAAGATCCTCGGCAGGTCGACCGACGCCGCCAAGATGCTCGCCAGCCGGGCCCGCAGGAAGGTGCGGGCGACGGAGCGTCCGGCGGGTGCCGGTCGGGAGCGGCGCGAGGTGGTCCAGGCCTTCCTGGCGGCCGCCCGCCGTGGCGACTTCGAGGAACTGCTGCGCCTGCTCGACCCCGAGGTGAAGCTGACCGTCGACACCCCCACCGGAGAGATCGTCGTCCTCGGCGCGACCAGGGTCGCGGCGGGCGCGCGGCTGTCCTCTGGCGCGGGCGCCCTCGGCCGGGCGGTGCTCGTCAACGGCCTGCCCGGCTTCGTCTCCTGGCATCAGGACGGCACCCCGTTCTCCGTCCTGGCGTTCACCGTCACCGAGGGCAGGATCGCCGCCATCACGGCCTTCGTCGACCCGGCCAAGCTCGCGCGGATGAACCTGCCCGACCCGGCGTGAGCCGTCGGGACCTGCTCAAAAGACGTGTGAAGTGCGAGGATCACTAGCAGAGTTACCTTTTACTGCACTTCCGGAGGATTGGTGCGTTCTCTCCCCCTGGCCTGCGCGGTGGCACTGGCCGCCGCCACGCTCGTCCCCGCCCTGCCCGTTCAGGCCGCCGCGACTCCGTCCCTCCAGATCACCCGTATCTGGTACAACTCGCCTGGGTCGCCCGATTTTGGGGCGAACAGCAGCCTGAACGGCGAGTACATCCAGGTCAAGAACACGACCCGGCGAGCGGTCAGCCTCAAGGGCTGGACCGTCCGCGACGAGACGCGTCGCTCCGACCACATCTACACGTTCGGCGCCTTCACCCTCGGCGCGGGCAGGACGGTGACCCTGCGGACCGGTAAGGGGAAGAACACCGCGACCACCCGGTACTGGGGCAGGAGCGGGGGCACGCTCGCCTACATCTGGAACCAGACCAGGGACACCGGCTACCTGCGTGACCCCAGGGGGAAGCTGGTCGACTCCTGCTCCTACAACTCGTCCCGGGTCGAGTACGTCAACTGCGTCTAGGACCCGGTGAACCGCCGAGGAGCCCGCGCCGGAAGGGGCGGGCTCCTTCCATTTGAGATGTCCTGCAACCTTTCGCTGGTTTGGCCGCGTTGGGAACCGGCGAGAGGAGATCACATTGGATCGTCACGACGGCTTCCGCGAGTTCGTGCTCGCCCGCCAGCAGGCGCTGACGAGGACCGCGTACCTGCTCACGGGTGATGCGCACCTCGCCGAGGACCTGCTGCAGAGCGTGCTGATCAAGGTCGCCAAACAGTGGCCCAAGCTGTCCGTTGACGGCAACCCCGAGGCGTACACGCGCAAGGCGCTGATGAACCAGTACATCTCGTGGCGGCGGCGGTTACAGCGGGAGTGGCCGAGCGCCTCTCCACCCGAGCGGGGCGCCTCCCACGACGAGGCGACGATCGACCGGATCATGCTGCGTCAGGCGATGACCAAGCTGACGCGTAAGCAGCGCGCCGTACTCGTGCTGCGTTTCTGGGAGGACCTCACCGAGACGCAGACGGCCGAGGCGCTGGGCTGTTCGGTCGGCAACGTCAAGAGCCAGACCCACCGCGCGCTGGCCCGCCTGCGCAGGCTCGCGCCCGAGTTGTCCGACCGGAGTTCCCTTTCCTTACTGCAGGAGGTGGCGGTATGACGAGGCTGCGCAGAGCCCTGAACGACCTCGCCGAGGAGGCGCCCTCGGCGGACCTGTCCGGCATGGTCGACCGGATCCTGACGGGGAACCGGCGCAGACGGCACACGACCGCCGTGCTGGCCGCCGTCGCCACGGTCGTCACGGTCGTGGCCACGGGCACGGTGATGGCGACCGTGACGCGGTCCCGGTCCCCGGAGGTGGCCACGTCACTGCGGGCGGGCGCGATCGCCGACCTGCCCGGGGGGAACGTGGGACCGCTCGAATACGCGTACGAGACGCCCTGCAAGGTGGACAAGCGGAAGGCCCTCGACTGCTCCTCCGCGGAGTGGCGGGTGGTCACCCGCGCGGGCACGACCTACCGGCTGCCGCAGGCGCTCGCCATGACGGCCCAGAACCACCGCGTGCCCGTCTCGATCAGCCGGGACGGGCGCATGCTCGCCTACTACAGCAGGAAGGCCCGGGCGCACGTGGTGCGCGACCTCGTGGGCGGTTCCGAGACGACGTCCCCCGTCACGGTGAAGGAGTCGCAGATCGGCGCGGGCTCCATGCTCGTGCTCTCCGACGACGGCCGTCACGTGGTGTTCGACCCGCGTGAGGGGACCAGGAAGCCGGGACTGCTGATCGACGTGCGCACCGGCACGACGGTGCGGGTGCCCGGCCAGTACGAGGCGGTCAGCGTGCGCGGCGGCGTCGCCGAGCTCGTCCGGTACCTCAGGACCGACCTGCGGCTGATGCCCGTCACCGGCGGAGGCAGGACGGTGCACTTCGACGGCACGTTCACGGGCTTCAGCGAGATCTCTCCCGACGGCCGTACGGTCGCCGCCTTCGAAAGACGCGACGTCAAGAAGTGGGTCCAGGAGCTGCGCACGTTCACCCTGCTCGACGTCGGCACCGGGCGCAGGGTGCGCGAGGTGCCCATCAACGGCCTCCCGGAGGGGGAACCCGTCATGGCCACCGGTCCCTGGCTGAGCGGGTCGGAACTCACGGTCGTCGTGCGGGACTCGAAGCGCACCTATGTCTACGGGGTCGACATCGGCACCGGGAAGGCCCGCCGGCTGGCCGACCATCAGAACGTGCCGTACCTGACCCTGCCGGGGATCGCGAGCGAGTGATCCACCGAGCGTGTGGGAAGGGCGTCGGACAAGGGGGCTCCGACGCCCTTCCGGCGTTCAGCTGGAGAGTTGGCCGTGACGGGCGCGCATGCCGTCCACGAGGGTCTTGAGGGCGGCGGCGGTCGGCAGCCAGGGGTCGGCCAGAGACTGGGTGGCCTGGGCGACGAGCTGGTCGGCGAGGTTGGACACCGGCGTCGCCGCGTTCGTCACGTCCGCGGCCCACAGGTAGGCCGCGTTCCCCGCGGGCAGGGGCGTCCCGGCCGCCAGGACGTGCACGGTCTGCTGCGCCTGACCCCAGCCGACCAGCCGGTGCAGGTCGGCCAGGACCTCCTCCATCACCGCGAGGTCGTAGGCGGTGATCAGGGGAAGGACCGGTGAGGTGTCGACCGGGGTGGTGGAGCGGCCGCCGGGCCCGTGGTGCAGGGTCATCGAGATCTGCTGCGACTCCAGCATGAGCTGCCGGTACAGCAACTCGGTCGGCGCCTCATCCAGCCAGATGTAGGAGTTCTGGTACTTCTGGACGAACACCATGTTCTGCCACACCCACAGCGACCGCGCCCAGCCCTTGGTGAGACGCTCCTGGGCCTCCGTCAGCGCCTGGCGCACCCTGGTCTCCTGCGGAACCGTCAGGGCCGGACCGGCGGCCGGGGCGAGTACGGCGAGCGGCGCGGGCGCGGGCAGGACGAGGTTCGTGTGGCGCCTGGCCACCTCGGCGTAGTGGTCGGCGTTGGTCTTCATGGCAGGCCAGTCGACCGTGGCGAAGCCCGCCGCGCCGAAGTAGATGTGGTCCACGATGTCCTTGCCGGCGATGTGGAAGGACTCGTGCAGCAGGGTGCGTACCCGGCCGTCGGTGCGGGCGTCCGCGAACGCCATGGGGACGGTCAGCGACTCGGGAGAGGACACGGCCCCGGCACCCTGGATGGCCAGGTCACCACGGCTGTCCAGCAGGATCATCCGGTTGTCGTAGAGGCGCCTCAGCCCGTTCGCGGCGTCGGTGAACCTCTGCTTGATCTTCGGCAGCCTGGTGCCGTCCGGCAGGTTGAAGACGGCGGTGATGTGCGCGTCGGCGTTGCCCGCCGCGATCTGGGTGAAGGCGGTGGTCGCCTCGTCCACCATGGCCTTCAGCACCGCCTGACCGGCGTCGCCCGGAGGCTGGTTCTTCCGGTTTCCGGCCTGCGCGACGTACGGGGTCTTGTCGGCGAGGACCGCGATCAGCTTTTCCAGGGTGTCGTTGGTCGCCGCGTTCGCGTAGTCCAACGGGGCGGCGGTCCTGGCGTAGTTGTCCACGCCGGTACTGCCGAGCGCGACCCGCAACGCGCCCAGATCGGCCGGCCGGACCCTGTCGTAGGCGCGCCGTACCAACCGGTGCAGCGTCGCACGGAGCGGAGGCTGGGGGAGCTGGGGGTGGGTGAACGGTTCCTGCTGGGTCACACCGCTTAACGGCAGCATGAATTCCCTTCCACATCCGCGTTTTCCCTCGCGACGGATGTCGCGTATGTCAGATATGACACCCACCACAGAAAATGCGTTTACCGCCCGGGCGAATCCCCCGGCCGCGCCGCGCTGAGGGCGGTGAGGCGAAGGCCGACAGGAACAGGAAGCCGCCGGCCATCGCGAGCCGGTGTTGCGGAAGCTCTTGCGCGCCTTTGGTGAAATATCCCGGTCTAATAGGAAATATATCTACTTTAGTCTAATTGTCGCCATTGTGATCCACTGCGAAAATCGCCGCATGCGACGCAAAACACCTAAATTGCAGGTCATGACGGTCGCCATGTTGGTCGCCGGTATGACGTGGGCCGCGACGGGCGCGGCGTCCGCGCAGATCTCCCCCACGAAACCGCCCCTCGATCCGGCGGGGACCGAGAAGGACCCGCCTTTCACGTTGGGGCAGATCATCGCCGAGTACGGGAACACCGACCTCTGCGAACCGGGAAGCGGACCCGGCGGACCGGCCTTCAACGCCTTCGGAACCCAGCCGGTCCCGTTACCGGGGCAACGCGTCGTCAGAATCGTCATCACCGGTGACTCCTACATGTCCGGTGAGGGGACGAGTGACTACTACAACAAGAAGGGCGTCGTCCCTCCGCCGATGATTCCCGGGCCCAACGGGCCGGTTCCCGCCCCCGGATACTCCGCCGAGGACTACCAGACCGACTGGCGGCACAGGTCGCCCAACGCCGCCGTCATGGTGGCGATCGACCAGTTGCGGCGGGCCAATCCCGACGTCCACTTCGACGTACGGTTCAACGCCTCCTCCGGCGCGTCGTCGCAGCACTACTTCGTCCGGCAGCTGGACAACGAGAACCGCGACAACCCGCCGCAGCAGGAGGGCATCACCCGGGAAACGGACCTGGTCATCGCCGGATTCGGCGGCAACGACGTCCAGTTCGGGCCGCGGGTCCAGGACATGCTGAAGGGGGGCGCCGCGCAGAGCGCGATCATCAGAAACAACCTGCCCCTGCTGGACACCTCACGCGCGGACGAGACCGAATGGGCGGACTCGGCTCCCCCCACTCCTCCGCTGCAGCGCCCGCTCACCACTCCCTCGACGCTCTCGGCCCGCTACGTCCAGCTGGTACGCGCGATGCACGCCTCCGGGGGTTCGAAGACGAGGGTCATGCTCGTCAACTACCCCCAGAGCGTGAAGGCGGGGCAGCTGCCGACCGGGGTGATGGGCAGGCTCCTGAACTGGCACAACACCAACCTCGACCAGCTGGAGCCGCTGGCGGGCCAGTTGACCGCCTCGATGAGGAAGGCGATGCAGGTCCTGGTCTCCCACGGTGTCCAGGCCGACCTGCTCGACATCCAGAACGCCTTCGCCGGACACGAGCTGGGCAGCCGCAGCCCGTACGTCCGCAACCTGGCCATCCAGGCGGGGCCCACGACCTTCAACAGGGTCCAGCAGACCGCGCACCCCACCAGGGCGGGCGCCGCCGTACTGGCGAACTACTACGCGCTGATGATCGCGGCCGAGGTGGGCGTCAAGGCGGTGCCCGAGGCGGGCGCGCCGGCACCGGACGCTCCGGCCCGCCCGTGCCAGTCGTCGACGGTGTGGGAGCCGCCGGACTGGACCCCGGGCGACGGCGGTTCCACCGGCGGCGGTGGTGGCGGTGGCGGAGGCAGGGGCGGTTCCCCCTGGGCTCCGACGGGCGTCGTCATCGGCACCCCGCCCTTCTCCTGGCTCTTCCCCGGCGGCGGCAACCCGGGCAACCCCGGTAACCCGAACCCCGGTACCCCGGGCTCAGGCAACCCGACCGGCACCGACCACGGCACCGTCGTCGTCCTTGAGCCGGTCAAGACGGTCCGGCCGGGCGACCCCGTCCCGGACCCCAGCCTCCTGAACCCCTTCCCGACCGGGGTGCCGAACAGCGGCGGAACGACCGCCACCTGTCAGCAACTGCTGTACATCCCCTGCACCCCCACCATGGTCAAGGTGCCGATGCAGTAAGGGCACGGGCCCTCCGGCGCCGGAGGGCCCGTACCGATGGTCATGAGGCCGGATCGGCGGCGAGGCGGTTCAGCTGCAGGTCGAGGGTCGCGACGGCCGTGTCGCGGTCGGTCTCACCCAGCATGAGCGCGTCGGCGAGCGCGCCCGCCGCGCCGAGCAGGATGCGCGCCTCCGCCTCGGCGGCGACGGCCGGACCGTAGGCCTCGGCGACGAGCCGCGTGACGGCGGCCGTCGCGGCGGACAGCCCCTCCCGGTAGAGCCGGTGGAGCTGGGGGTTCGCGGCGGTCGAGGCGAGGAAGGCGTGGCCCGTCAGGATCTGTTCGGCGCCGAGGTCCACAAGTGCCAGGAGGACCTGACGCAGCGCCGTACGCGGCGGATCACCCGGCCGTACGGCTGCCGCGAAGGCGCTCTCGATGTCGTGCCGCCGCATGGTCGCGGCCAGCCGCAACAGCTCTTCCTTGGCGGGGAAGTAGTGCTGGACCAGGCCCTTGGAGATCGAGGCCTCCACCGCGACGCGCCCGACGGTCACCGCCTCCGGACCCTCGCGCACGCACAGCCGAAGCGCCGCCCTGGCGATCTCCTCACGCCGCGCGTCGTGGTCCACGCGCTTCGGCATCATCACCTCCGTGGAGCGTTTACAGTACGATCGTATCGTAAACGAGGGGGTTGCCATGGACACCATCGCGCCGAACGTCGGAGCGGCATTCAGGGCGGACAGGCTCGGTCACTTCCACGACGCCGCCGCCTACGCCAGATATCGGCAGGCCTACGACCGCGCGCTGGCGACCCTGCCCGCGCCGAGCGCGACGCTGGACGTGCCGACCGGCTTCGGCACCGTCCGCGCCTACCGGTTCGGGCCCGCCGACGGGGTGCCGCTGTTGCTGCTGCCCGGTCGTGCGGCGGCCGCGCCCATGTGGGAGGCCAACCTGGCGGGCCTGGCGAGGAACCGCCCGGTGTACGCGGTGGACCTCATGGGAGAGCCGGGCCTGTCCGTGCAGACCCGGCCGCTGACCTCCTCCGAGGACCAGGCGGCCTGGCTCACCTCGCTGGTCGACGCCCTGCCGGAGCCGGAGCTCCACGTGCTGGGGCTGTCGATCGGCGGCTGGTCCGCGCTCAACCTCGTCGTCCGCCGACCGGCCGGGATCCGCTCGCTCGTCCTGCTCGAACCGGCCGTCACCTTCGGCGGCATCACCTGGAAGGTCGTCGTCGTCTCCCTGGGGTCGGTGCTCCCCATGCCCGGCGCGGTACGGCGACGCCTGCTGAGCTGGATCTCCGGTGGCGCCGACGCCTCGGAGGACGAGCCCGTCGCCGAGCTGATCGCCTCCGGCATGCGTGACTTCACCGCCGCCCTTCCCCGGCCCGACTACCCCACCGACGAGCAGATCGCCGGGATCGACCTGCCCACCCTGGTGGTGATCGGCGGCCGGAGCATCATCCACAATCCGGAGAAGGCCGTGGCACGGGCACGCCGCCTCCTGCGGCACGGCACCGTCAAACTCTGGCCGGAGGCGTCGCACGCCGTCAACGGCGAGTTCCCCGAACGCGTCGAGACCACCGTCAACGCCTTCCTGGCCGAGGTCGAGCGCCGCCCGTGAACATGACGTCCGTCAAGTGAGAAAGCGGATCCGGCGGCCGTCGAACTCCGGAGAATCATCCCGAAAGGACGACCCACAACCACGGTGACCGCGACCGTGGCGACGCCGGTGCGGCCGACGCCCTCGCCTCCCCATCGAGGAACCGTCCGCCCCGCTGCCCGGTGGTCAGCCGGCCCCTCCGAATTCGAGGATTCTCCAGGGGGCGTCGTCCGCCTGCCTGCCGACCAGGAAGCTGTAGGGGTAATGGCGGTCGTCGTCAGGAGGCTCTTCGCTGCACCGGCGGATCTCGACATCGACGTGGACTCTTTGAACCTGCCGATAACCGCCGGGTCCATAGGTGTCGGAAATCGGTCTGCCGACTTTGGAGACCTTCACGTCGGCCCACGTGTTGATCGGGTCGTTCAGCCAGCCGTGGAAACGCCGGTGATAGGACGGCGTCGACAAGGCGCGGGCAACGTTGGAGTCACGCGCCGCGACGGCGGCGAGATAGGCGCGGACCACCACGTCCGCGGTGGCATCGTCCTTCGGCATGGTGACCGGTGGCCCCTGCGAAACGTCGCACGCGGCACAGCTTCTGCCGTTGACCAGGAGGAACAGGATGGTCAGCGCGAGAACCGCACGTCCCGGCTTCGTTCGCACGATGCTCCGATCCCGGCGCCCGTCAGAATAGCCCGATCTTCGTGATTCAAAAGAATGTCATCCGGCGAAATGCTCAGGTGGTGAAACGCTCGCGGTAGTCCGTCGGGGTGACGCCGAAGCGCTGTCTGAAGACCCGGTGGAGTGTCTCGACGGAGCCGAGGCCGACCGTGTTCGCGATGGTCCGCAGGCCGCTGCCGGTGTGGAGCAGGTGCCGCGCCGCGGCCTCCACCCGGATCGTCTCGACGTAGTCGGCGGGTGTGACCCCGACCTGGCGGCGGAAGAGCCGTGAGAAGTGGCGGACGCTGAGACCGGCCCGGCGCGCGAGCGCCTCGTTGGAGAGGTCCTCGGTGAGGTGGTCCGGTATCCACGCCTGCAGGCGAGCGATCCCGGCGTCCGACGCCGAGGGGTGCGCGAGGAGTTCGCTGAACTGGCTCTGCCCGCCGGGCCGTCGCATGTACATGACGAGCCACCGGGCGACCTGGCGGGCCAGTTCGGCGTCGTGGTCCTCGGCGACCAGGGCGAGGGCGAGGTCCATGCCCGCGGTCACCCCGGCCGACGTCCAGATGCGCCCGTCCTGCACGAAGATCGAGTCGGGGGCGACGGTCACCTCGGGGTGGTCGGCGGCGAGCCGTTCCGCCGCCGCCCAGTGCGTCGTCGCCCGCCGTCCGTCGAGCAGCCCGGCCGCCGCGAGGATGTGGGCCCCGACGCAGACCGATGTGATCCTCCGTACGTCGTGGTCGGCGAGGGTGGTGAGCCACTCGACGAGCGGTTCGGCCCGCAGGACCCTGGGGCCGGTCGTGTCCAGCACCAGGCCACCGGGCACGATCAACGTCCCGATCTCGCGGCGCAGCTCCGTCCAGGAGACGTCGGCGGCGATCGAGGCGCCTCCCGCGCAGCGGACGAGGCCCGCCTCCGGTCCGGCGACCACGATCTCGTAGCCGGGTGCGCCCTCGCCGAGAAGGCGGTCGGCGGTGGAGAACACCTCAAGCGGTCCGGCGACGTCGAGCAGTTCGACACCGTCGTACACGGTGATCACGACGAGATGCGAAGTCACGGTGCCCACTCTGCCGTACGGATGCGATGGCCGGATATGACATGTGCATGTCCTTGCGGACATCGGTTTCGCCGATCGACGATGGTGATCGTCCATCCACCGGTGACGTACGGAGCACCCGATGATTCCCTCGATTCCCGACTCGCCCATCGCCCAGGCGGCGGTCGCCCTCGCCGCCGAGGCCGAGCCCGTGGATCTGCTCAACCACAGCTACCGCACCTACCTCTTCGGCCGGTACCTGGTCGCCGAACCCGGGATCGACGAGGAGGCGGCCTTCGTCGCGGCCATGCTCCACGACCTCGGCCTGGCCGAGGACTACCGGGGCGAGGCGGAGTTCGCGCGCGTCGGGGCCGACCACGCGTGCCGCTTCCTCGAAGGGCGTGGCTGGGATCCGGACCGGATCCACCTGGTCGAGGAGGCGATCCTGCGGCACGCCAACATCCACGCCGAGGAGGTGCCCGAGTACCGCGTGATCCAGGCGGGGGCCGCCCTGGACGTCGGCGGACTCGGCTACGAACACGTCAGGAGGGATGATCTCTCCGGCGTCCTGAGGGCCTATCCGCGCCTCGGCTTCGCCTCGCACATGCGCGACCGCTTCCTCGGCGAGATCCGACGGCACCCGGAGGGTTCCTTCGCCGAACTGGAGCGGGCCCTCGGGGCGACCGACCTGATGGGCGCCAATCCGATCGACAGGCTGGAGGAGTAGCCGCCTCAGGGGCTTTCGAGCACGGTGCCGATCAGGGCGGTGCCGCGGTCCGTGCGGCCGCCGGGGCCGGGGTGGTAGCCGACCTGGTCGGCGGTCAGTTCGCCGCCGCACGACCGGCAGGTCACGGTGGCCCGGGTGTCGTCACCGCAGGTGTGGTGCCGGACGATCAGCGGTGGCCCCGCGTCGTCGGCCTCCCAGCGGTCGCCCCACGCGGTCAGCGCGAGCAGGACGGGCACCAGGTCCCGGCCCTTGTCCGTCAGGTGGTAGCCGTACCGGTCGGGCCGTTCGGCGTAGCGCTCACGCCGGAGCAGACCGCCCTCCACCAGCCGTTCGAGACGCTGGCTCAGCACGTTGGTCGCGGCGCCCAGGTCGCGCTGGAGGTCGTCGAACCTGTGCAGGCCGAGCGTCACGTCACGCATGATCAACAGTGCCCAGGGGTCACCCACGATCGCCGCGGAACGGGCGATCGAACATGCGATGCCAGTGAAGTCCGTTCTGGTCATATTTGAGTCCCTTGCTTAAAGCAAGTCAGCAGGATACCTTGCGCTTCATGTATCACGCTATTGTGCGGTCCGTTGTCAGGAGAACCTGGCGCAAGGTGGGCGCGGGCGACTACGAGGCGGCGGTCGCGATGGCCGCTCCCGATGTGCGCTTCCGGTTCGTCGGGGACACGGCGCTGGGCGCGGACGTGCGGGGCCGCGACGCGTTCCGGGCGTGGTTCGCCCGTTTCGAGGAGCGTCTGCCCGGGGTCCGGCTGAGGCTCGTCGACGTCGTGGCCAACGGCTGGCCGTGGAACACCAAGGTCGCGGTGTGCCTGCAGGTCGTCGGCACCCTGCGGGACGGGACGCCGTACCGCAACCTCGCCATGCAGTGGGTCACCCTCCGCTGGGGCCGCATGGTCGATGACGTCGTCGTCGAGGACACCCTCAAACTCGACGCGGCCCTGCGCGGTTCCGAGGCCTGAATTCCCGGCGCGGGGGCACGGGAAGGCAGGGAGAGGGAAACGCGACGCGGGGACGGCGCCGGGCACCGTCCCCGCGTCCGCGGGCCGTACGGGATCAGATCAGCGAGTGGACCTGCAGGGTCTCGGTACGGCCGGGGCCGACACCGATGGCCGAGATGCGGGCACCGCTCATGCTCTCCAGGGTCTTGACGTACGCCTGGGCGTTGGCGGGCAGGTCCTCGAAGGACTTGGCGCCGGAGATGTCCTCCTGCCAGCCGGGGAACTCCTCGTAGATCGGCTTGGCGTGGTGGAAGTCGGTCTGGGTCATCGGGATCTCGTCGTAGCGGACCCCGTCCACCTCGTAGGCGACGCACACCGGGATGCGATCGAGGCCGGACAGGACGTCCAGCTTGGTGAGGAAGAAGTCGGTGACGCCGTTGATCCGGCTGGCGTAGCGGGCGATGACGGCGTCGAACCAGCCACAACGGCGGTTGCGGCCGGTGGTCACGCCGTACTCGCCGCCGGTCGTGCGCAGCCAGTCGCCCATCTCGTCGTCGAGCTCGGTCGGGAACGGGCCGGAGCCGACACGGGTCGTGTAGGCCTTGAGGATGCCGATCACGCGGGTCAGACGGGTCGGCGGGATGCCGGAACCCGAGCAGGCGCCGCCGCTGGTCGGGGAGGAGGAGGTGACGAAGGGGTAGGTGCCGTGGTCGATGTCGAGCAGGTTGCCCTGACCGCCTTCGAGCAGCACGACCTTGTTCTCGTCGAGGGCCCTGTTCAGGATCAGGGAGGTGTCGGCGATGTGCGGCTTGAGACGCTCGGCGTAGCCGAGGTACTCGTCGAGGACCTTGTTCGCGTCGATGGACCTACGGTTGTAGATCTTGGTGAGGATCTGGTTCTTCTCACCCAGGGCGATCTCGATCTTCTTCTGCAGGATGCCCGGGTCGAGCAGGTCCTGGACCCGGATGCCCATGCGGTAGATCTTGTCGCCGTACGCGGGACCGATGCCGCGGCCGGTCGTGCCGATCTTGGCCTTGCCGAGGTAGCGCTCGGAGACCTTGTCGAGGGCCTTGTGGTGCGGCATGATCAAATGCGCGTTCGCGGAGATGAGCAGACGCTCCGAGGAGACGCCACGGGCCTGGAGGCCGTCGATCTCACTCAGCAGCACACCCGGGTCGATGACGACACCGTTGCCGATCACCGGGATGACGTTGGGGGAGAGCACTCCCGTCGGCAGCAGATGCAGCGCGTACTTCTGGTCGCCGATGACGACCGTGTGTCCCGCGTTGTTGCCACCCTGGTATCTGACGACGTAGTCGACCTGGTCACCGAGCAGATCGGTCGCCTTGCCCTTGCCCTCATCGCCCCACTGGGCACCCACGAGAACGACAGCCGGCATCGTTAGTCTCCAACCGCAAAAACCAAAGCCCCTGACGCAATCGCGACAGGGGCTCTTGCGAGGTGAGAATACCTGACCTGGTGGGAAATGGGGATTGTCCGTTTCCTGGCGGGTCAGCGTCCGTTCAGTTCCTCGGCGGCGGTGGCGCTCGAATCCCTCAGGAACTGCTGGCAACGTTCCGCCTCGTCCTTCTCGCCGATGGCCTGGGCCGCGCGGCCCAGAGCGTGCAGGCAGCGCAGGAAACCGCGGTTGGGCTCGTGTTCCCAGGGGATGGGACCGTGGCCCTTCCAGCCCGCCCTGCGGAGCTGGTCGAGGCCGCGGTGATAGCCGGCCCTGGCGAAGGCGTAGGAGGTCACCGCGTGTCCGGCGGCGAACGCCTCGTCGGCGAGGGCGCCCCAGGCGGCGGGGTAGGCGGGGAAGCGCGCGGCGACGTCTGAGGCCTGGGCGCCGGACTCCAGCGCCTGCCTGGCCTCGGGCAGGTCGGGCAGCCTGGTGGGCGGCGGACCGGCGAGAAGGTTCTCGGATTCCATAGGGACAGTCCTACCCGTTGGGACGGGGTCAGGCCAAGATCGGCCGCCTGAGACGTGCCTTACTTCTGCGGACTCAGCGGCGGTAGCCCGGATGGACTCCGGGGGTGAGGCCCTGCTGTACGGCGACGGCCTCCAGGAGGGCGGCGAGCTGCTCACGCTGGGCCTCGTCGAGGGCGGCGCAGATGTCGTTCTCGTGCGCGGTGCCCACCTCGCGCATCCCGGCCATCACGCGTGAGCCCTCCTCGGTGAGGTACAGGGCGTAGTTGCGGCGGTCCTGGGGGTTGCGCCGCCGTTCGACGAGCCCCTTGCGCTCCAGGCCGTCGACCAGCGTGACGACCCGGCTGGGCACGACCCCGAGCTCCCCGGCCAGGGACTGCTGGCTGCGTCCGGGGCGCATGGCGATCATGCGCAGCAGACCGACGTCCGAGGGGGCGACGCCCAGGGCGCCGACCCGCTCGGCGAAGCGCGCCGCCGCGTGCGCGCCCACCTGCGAGAGCAGGAACGCGGTGCCCCTGGGCTTCGACCATGGCGCCGTCCCGCTGTCGTGCTCCTCTGTGGTCATGGAGCGATGGTAGCTGTAGTGAATAGTTCTCTGCTATGAATAGTTCAATAAAGAGAACGGAGAAGAGCGTGTCCCACGACATGACGGGCAGGGTCGCGCTGGTGACCGGCGGCTCACGGGGGATCGGTGCCGAGACCTCCCGTGTCCTGGCGGCCAGCGGCGCGAAGGTCGCGGTGAACGGCCGCGACCGGGCGGCGATCGACGAGGTCGTCGCCGACATCACCGCACGGGGAGGTACGGCGCTTGCCGTACCCGCGGACGTCACCGACGAGGACCAGGTGTCGGCCATGCGCGAGCGGATCGAACGAGAGCTCGGGCAGGTCGAGATCCTCGCCGCCTTCGCGGGCGGCTCCGGGGCACCCGCCCCCACGGCCGATCTCGGGGCCGCCCGCTGGCGCGCGGTCATCGAGTCCGACCTGACCTCGGTCTACCTGACGGTCTCCGCATTCCTGCCCGCCATGGTCGAGCGGGGCCGGGGCGCGATCGTCACCATGTCCTCGACGGCGGGACGCCACCCCGGCGGGGCGAACGCCGCCTACGCCGCCGCGAAGGCCGGGGTGGTGATGTTCACCAAACACCTGGCCAACGAGGTCGGCGGCCACGGCGTCCGCGTCAACTGCGTGGCCCCCTCGGCCGTGCTCAACGAACGCATGCGGCGGTTCATGTCCGACGAGCAACTCGACGGGCTGGCCGCCTCCTACCCCCTGGGCCGCATCGGGCGTCCCGAGGACGTCGCCCAGGCCGTCCTGTACCTCGTCTCGGACGCCTCGTCCTGGGTGACCGGGGTCGCCCTCGACCTGACCGGCGGCCGGGTGATCGTGTGAGCGAGACGACCGTACGGCGCAACGGCCAGGGCGGCCCTCCGCTGGGCGTCCTCGGCGTCGTGTTCACCGTGCTGTTCCTGGCCGGGATCATCGTCAGCACGATCATGGCGGGCGGCGCGACCTTCCCCTCGCCCTTCGGGGACGGGGCCGTCGACTACTTCAGGGAGAACGGCAACGCCGTCGCGGTGACCGGGTTCCTGCAGTTCGCCGCCTCGGTCCCGCTGGCCGTCTACGCCGCGACCGCCTCGGCCCGGCTGCACAACCTCGGCGTCCGCGCGCCCGGCGCCGTCATCGCCCTGACAGGCGGCGCGCTCGCCTCGGTCATGCTGACCATGTCCGCGCTGTTCAGCTGGACGCTCTCGCGCCCCGAGGTGATCGCGGAGCCCGGTGTGGTCCGCGCGCTGCACTTCCTGGCCTTCGCCGCCGGCGGCGTCGGGCACGTCGTCTTCCTGGGACTGCTCATCGCGGGCGTCGCCGTACCGGGCTGGCTGGCCGGGCTGCTGCCGCGCCCGTTCGCGCTGGCCGGCCTGGTGATCGCCGTGGTGGCCGAGCTGACCACCCTCGTCATCCCGCTGACCGGGCTGGCCGTACTGCTGCCCGTGGCCCGTTTCGGCGGCATGGCCTGGCTGGTGGCCGCCGGATTCCTGCTGCCCCGCACTCGGACCCGCGGCAACGGCCGCCCGACCGTCACGAAGGAGACCCCGTGAACACCGCGATACTCGAAAAGCTCATCAGGTTCCAGCACCCGGAGAAGGTCCTCGGCTATCTCGGCGGGCTCGACGACACCCGCGTCGCCGCGCTCTTCGGTCTCGACGAGGACGCCTACCTGCGGATACGCCGTGACCACGAGGACCAGGTGCGCCGGACGGCGGAGGAACTGCTCGACGACCCGGCGTTCGCCGCGAAGGTGGACAGGCTGCCCTTCGAGCCAGGCCGCCGCGTCGTGGCCGTCGGCGAGAGCACGACCGACGACCTGCTGTCCTGGTTCGAGATCCTGCGCCACCTCCTCGCCCTGCGGCGTCCCGGCGACGGGATCGTCCTGGTGAACACGGCCGTCTCCGGGCAGACGAGCACCCAGGCCCTGGCCGGCTCGCCCGCGGTTGCCTTCCAGCGGCCCGACTGGGTGCTGTGCATGCTGGGTGCCAACGACGTGCGGCGCTTCGGCGGCCCCGAGGGGCCGATCCTGGTCAGCCCCGCCGAGACCGGCCGCAACCTGGGAGCGCTGCGCGACATCGTCACCGCGCGCACCGGCGCCCGCTGGGTGTGGGTCGCGCCGAGCCCGATCGACGACGCGCGGGTCGCGGCCTACCAGCCGTTCCTGCAGGGCGGCTTCTCCTGGAGCGACCGCGACCTCGACCCCGTGGGCGCCTTCCTGGCCGCCCAGCCGGAGCCCGTGGTCGGCGGCGGCTCCGCCGTCGCGAAGGAGGGCGCCCACGCCCACCTCGACGACGGGGTGCACCTGTCCCTCGCGGGCCAGCGGGCCCTGGCCGTCGCCGTGGTCGAGACCCTCGCGGACCTCACGTGAAGCTGATCGTCTTCGGCGCGACGGGCGGCACCGGCCTGCAGGTCGTGGTCCGGGCCCTCGACGCCGGTCACGACGTCACCGCCGTCGTGCGGGACCCGGCGAGGCTCGGCGCGGGCGGTGCCGTGGGTGGGGCTGTCGGTGGTGCTGTGGGTGGGGGCCCCCGGCTGACCGTGATCCGGGGCGACGTCCTGGAACCCGCGACATGGCGGCAGGACGTCGGCGGCCACGACGCGGTCCTGTCCTGCCTGGGCAGCAGGGACCGCAAACACCCCACGACCGTCTACTCGCGGGGCACGTCCAACATCATCGACGCCATGCTCGGCACCGGGGTACGGCGGCTGCTGTGCCTGTCGTCCGCGGGCCTGGAGATCCCACCGGGAACCCCCTTGGCCCAGCGCCTGGTCACCAGGCTTGTCATCCAGCGCCTCTACCGGTACGGCTACGCCGACATGGCCGCCATGGAACGCCTCGTCAAGGCGGGCTCCGTGGACTGGACGATCATCCGCCCGCCCATGCTCACCGACAAACCGGCGACCGGGCACCCCCGCGCCGCGATCGACGGCCACCTGGAGGGGCTGCGCAGCGTCTCCAGGGCGGACCTGGCCGACTACATGATCGGGCACGTCGAGGACCGGGAGACCTGGGGAAGGACGGTCGAGGTCGGCTCGTGACCCGGTGTCCGGCCCCACGACGGGGGTGGGCCGGAAACGGTTTCCCGGCGGCCCGCCGTCAACCCCGAACGAGGCGGGCCGCCGGGATCTCCGAACGAGGTGACCCGCCGGAGCCTCCGAACGAAGCGGCCGGTCAGGGCCTCCGGACGGGGCGGGCCGCCGGGATCTCCGGACGAGAGAAGCCCGGGTCCGAACGCGGACCCGGGCTCGAAGGACTCAGGCCCAGGCTCAGGTGAGCCTGGTGCCCGCGGACTTCAGGTGCCGGCAGGCCTCGGCGATACGGTCCGCCATGGAGGTCTCGGCCGCCTTGCCGTACGAACGGGGGTCGTAGGCCTTCTTGTTGCCGACGTCGCCGTCCACCTTGAGCACGCCGTCGTAGTTCTTGAACATGTGGTCGGCGATCGGGCGGGTGAAGGCGTACTGCGTGTCGGTGTCGATGTTCATCTTGATCACGCCGTACGAGATCGCCTCGTGGATCTCTTCGAGCAGCGAACCGGAACCGCCGTGGAAGACCAGGTCGAAGGGCTTCTCCTTGCCGTACTTCGTGCCGACGGCCTCCTGGATCTCCTTCAGCACGCCGGGACGGAGCTTGACGTGGCCCGGCTTGTAGACGCCGTGCACGTTGCCGAAGGTCGCCGCCAGCATGTAGCGGCCCCGCTCGCCCAGACCGAGGGCGTCGGCGGTGGCCAGGGCGTCCTCGGCCGTGGTGTAGAGCTTCTCGTTGATCTCTCCGACGACGCCGTCCTCCTCGCCGCCGACGACGCCGATCTCCACCTCAAGGACGATCTTCGCGCGGGCGGTCTTGTCCAGCAGCTCCTGCGCGATGTCCAGGTTCTCCTCAAGCGGTACGGCGGAGCCGTCCCACATGTGCGACTGGAACAACGGGTCCTGGCCGCGGGCGACGCGTTCGAGGGAGATGTCCAGCAGCGGCCGCACGAAGCCGGGGAGCTTGTCCTTGGGGCAGTGGTCGGTGTGCAGGGCGACCGTCACGGGGTACTTGGCCGCGACGACCCTGGCGTACTCCGCCAGCGCGGTCGCGCCGGTCACCATGTCCTTGACGGTGGTTCCGGAGAGGAATTCGGCGCCACCGGTCGAAACCTGGATGATGCCGTCGCTCTCCGCCTCGGCGAACCCTCTGAGCGCGGCGTTGAGGGTCTGGGACGAGGTCACGTTGATCGCCGGGTAGGCGAACTCACCGGCCTTGGCCCGGTTGAGCATCTCGGCGTAGACCTCTGGAGTCGCGATGGGCATCGGTGTCATCTCCCTAGAGACGGCGGTGAACTGCTGGCGCGGGGTCCGGCCGGGGCCAGGCCCTCAGCCAGTATTCCGGGTTCCTTCCCAGCCGGACAGTCCGGGCAACACTTGTGCCCGCGAAGATCTCTCGATCCGGGGGCTTTGCCCGGGTAGGCTTCACGCCGATGGACCTCCTGCATAACATCCTCGACCCGAAGTGGTGGCTCGGCCTTCTCGGCCCGTTCGCCACCATCGGCGTGCTCGGCATCATCTTCGCCGAGACCGGGCTGCTGCTCGGCTTCTTCCTGCCAGGTGACTCGCTGCTCGTCGCGGCGGGGGTGTTCAGCACGGCCGAGGCGGCCAAGGCCATACCCGGCCTGGAACCGCTCTCGTTCCCGGTGCTGCTCGTCCTGGCTCCCCTCTGCGCGATCGTGGGGGCCCAGCTCGGCCACCACCTCGGCGCCAGATACGGCCGCAAGATGTTCGACCGGCCCGACTCCCGGCTCTTCAAGCGGGAGTACGTGGAGAAGGCCGAATACTACTTCCAGCGGTTCGGCCCGGCCAGGGCGGTGGTCATCGCCAGGTTCATCCCGATCGTGCGGACGTTCCTGAACCCCGTCGCGGGCACGCTCGGCATGGACGCCAAGCGGTTCTTCCTGTGGAACTGCGTCGGCGCCGTGCTGTGGACCGACAGCCTGTTGATCTTCGGCCGCCTGGTCGGCTCCGCGGTGCCCAATGTCGACAGGTACATCCTGCCGGGCGCCCTTGTGATCATCCTGCTGTCCGTCATCCCGATCATTCGGGAGGTCCTGAAGAGCCGCAAGGAGGGCAAGGCCGTACAGACTCCGCAGGGCAGGCACCACCGGGGCGCGCCGACCGGCACCCCTGGTGAGCCCGGTCTCTGACCGTTCTTCCTCAGTCCGGCCGAAGCCCCTCCCAGGTCCGCTGCCTGCCGCTACTCTCCACACTGTGGGACGCCACAGGTCTGATCCGATGGGTATAGCGCGCCTCGGCCTCGCGGCTCTGGCGGTGCTGGCGCTCGTCGCCTTGGTCGTGATCGGCGTCAGGTCCCTGTCGGGAGCGCTCTCCGTCGCGGCCCCGAAGCCGACGCCGACCGTCACTCCGCCGTCCCCTGAGCCCTCCGCCGCCTCGCCGCGGCGGGTGCCCACGGTCGTGGTGCGGTGTGTGCGGGAACGTTGCCCCACGGTCTTCCTGAAGGAGGCCGGGGGCGACGTGCTGATCAACCGGGAGATGGACGACGGCGAGCAGGTCCGTTCCTTCGAGCGGAAGCTCGAAGTGGTGCTGGCCGACTCCGCCTCGGTCAAGGTGCTGGTGAACGGGGAGGAGCGCCCCCCGGGCAGTCCGGGGAAGCGCCAGGAGTTCACCGTCTCCCGTGACTGATCAGGCCAGGCCGAGGTCCCCGAGGGTGTAGGCGGTCAGGTACGGCAGGCCGGCGGCGGCGATCGCCGAGGCCGCGCCACGGTCCACGATCGTGGCGACCGCGACGACCTCGGCGCCCGCCTCGCGCAGCGCCTCGACCGCCGTCAGCGGGGAACCACCGGTCGTCGAGGTGTCCTCGACGGCCAGCACCCGCCGCCCGGCCACGTCCGGCCCCTCGATCCTGCGCTGCATGCCGTGCGCCTTCTGCGCCTTGCGGACGACGAAGGCGTCGAGCCTGCGGCCCCGCGCCGCCGCGGCGTGCAGCATGGCCGTGGCCACCGGGTCGGCGCCCAGCGTCAGCCCGCCGACGGCCTCGTAGTCGAGGTCCTCCGTGAGGTCCAGCATGACCCGGCCGACCAGCGGCGCCGCGTGCCCGTCGAGGGTCACCCTGCGCATGTCCACGTAGAAGTCGGCCTCCTTGCCGGAGGACAGCACGACCTTTCCGTGCACGACGCCCTTGTCCTTGATCTCGGTCAGCAGGTTCTCGCGATCGCTCATGGCAACAAGGTTAGGGTGGCCGCCGAGAGCCTTGTGCGGCGGGCGAATCCACGTGCCGCGGGGGCCTCAAGAACGGGACAAACTGGTACGGTCTGCGTAAACCCTCCGGCGTATGGTCATGCGCGGGTCGAATCGTCGGGATTCACCCTCGGACGATCAGCGGCTTGATTACCCTGAGAAAGGGCCGCCTGTTCTGGTCTCTCAAGGGGTTCTTTCAGGCGTTTGTGAGCCGGAAGGGCCGGGCCACGCAAGAAAGGGCGGTTTCGCGTGGATCGCTGCGCGCTTTTCGTGGACGCTGGATATCTGCTGGCCGACGGCGCTATGGCGGTGCACAGTACCCGTCATCGGGAGGAGGTCTCGTGGGACTACCGGGGACTGCTCTCCCTGCTCAACGAACTCTCCAGGGAACGCACCGGTCTGCCGCTGCTGCGCTGCTACTGGTACGAGGCCACCGTCGAGGGCCGTCGCACTCCCGAGCATGACGCGCTGGCCGACCTTCCCGGGCTCAAGCTTCGTCTGTCCCGCATCCGTCCCGGCCGCCGCGAGGGTGTGGACGCCCAGGTCCACCGCGACCTGATGACCCTGGCACGCAACGGCGCGGTCTGCGACGCGGTCGTGGTCAGCGGCGACGAGGACCTGGCCCAGGTCGTGTGCGACGCCCAGGACTTCGGGGTCCGGGTCACCGTCGTGCACATCACCGCGGACGGCAGCTGGGCCGTCTCGCGCTCGCTCCGCCAGGAGTGCGACGACCTGATCGAGATCAGCGCCTCCCATCTGAGACCGTACGTCACCGTGACGTCGAGCGTCTCGGTCGGCGTCACGGTCACCCCCGCGGTGACCTCGGCGACGACCGAGACCCCCGCGCTGCCCACCGGCGGCAGGACGAGTGCGAACGGGCAGACCCCCGTGGTCTCCCTCGGCACCGGGCCCTCGCAGACCGGCCCCATGCCCGCCGTCCCGCCCTCGCGGGCCGCCCACGCGCTGCCCACCTATCCCGGCTACTCGACCGAGCCGCCTCCGCCCGCGCCCCCGGCGCCGCCCGTCCCCCAGTCGCAACCGCAGCCCCAGCCGCAGCAGCAGGCTCCGGCCCCGCCCGCCTCGTCCGGCCAGGGCGGTTCGGCGGGCTCGCCGCAGTCGCCGTACGGCTCGGCGGGCACCGGCGGGCCCTCGGCCTACCGGCCGGGTCAGATGGGCGCCTACACCGGGCCGCACCCCGCGCCCGTCCCGCAGCAGAGCACGGGCGGCAACGGCACGACCACCCTCTCCGAGGCGGTGAAGGCCGCGCACAAGGAGGGATACGACTTCGGCGAGTCCGTCGCCAAGGACGCCCCGGCCCTGTGGCTTGAGGCCGTGCTCGCCCGCAAGCCGCGGATGCCCTCCGACCTTGAGGCCCGTCTCCTGCAGGGCTCCTCCCTGCCGATCGACTTCCTGCTGCACGACGAGGTCCGTCACGCCCTGCGCCGGGGCTTCTGGGACGCCCTGGAACGAGCCCGCCGCTAGTCCCGGGCCCCGGGGCCGCCGCGTGAAAGCCGTCGCCTGAAAACGGTGAGGCCGCCGGGGAAGGTCCCCGGCGGCCTCATGCTCCGTGTCAGGAGAGGGCGTCGAAACCTGCCCTGAGATGGTTGAGACGGTGGGAGAGGTCGGACAGGGGGCCGACGAGGTTCGGGTCGCCGCCCTTGCGGGCCAGCTCGACGACCCGGGCGAGCTCCTCCTCAACGGCCGTCAGCCGCCCGGACAGCTCCGGCAGCACGGCCGTATGGACGTCGGCCTCCCCCGAGGGGATCTCGGAGGCCAGCCGGTCACGGAGCATGAAGGCCTGCTCGGCCAGACGGCGGTTCATGTTGTACAGCTCGACGAAGACCGCGACCTTGGCCCGCAACACCCAGGGGTCGAACGGCTTGGTGAGATAGTCGACCGCCCCGGCCGCGTAACTGCGGAAGGCGTAGTCGGGGGCGCTGTCCACCACCGTCAGGAAGATGATGGGGATGTTGCGGGTACGCTCACGGCGCTTGATGTGCGAGGCGGTCTCGAACCCATCCATGCCGGGCATTCGCACATCCAGCAGGATCAGTGCGAACTCCGTGTTGAGCAGGGCCTTCAACGCCTCCTCTCCCGATCTGGCCCGTACGGGCACCAGATCGAGCGAACTGAGGATCGCCTCAAGCGCGATGAGGTTCTCCTCCCGGTCGTCGACCAGGAGGATCTTGGCGCGGTCCGCCATCTACTGTGCCCCTTCGTTGGAGTCGTCCGCCGGCCTGCCCCTGGTGAGCCAGCCGCGCAGCCGTTCCAGTAGCCGGTCGACGTCCACGGGCTTGGGAACGTAATCCGAGGCACCCGAGGCTATGCTCTTCTCCCGGTCGCCGCGCATGACCTTGGCGGTCAGCGCGATGATCGGCAACTCGGCGAACTGGGGCATCCGGCGGATCGCCGACGTGGTCGCCCAACCGTCCATCTCGGGCATCATGATGTCCATCAGCACGAGGGCGACGTCCTCGTTGCGTTCGAGCTGCTCGATGCCCTCACGGCCGTTCTCCGCGAAGACGACCGTGGCGCCGTGCCGTTCGAGCACGCTGGTCAGCGCGAACACGTTGCGGATGTCGTCGTCCACGATCAGGATCTTGGTCCCGGTGAGCGGATCGTCGCCCTTCCACGTCTTGGTCTCCTGCTTCGGGAAGTGCGAGACCGGCATCTCCTCCGGCATCGGGATCTCGGGCAGCTCCTCGGGCTCCTCGGCCACCCCCACGATCGTCTGGCCGCGCGGCAGCGTCTCGGAGACGGCGGCGCCGCCGTCCCGTGAGGCCAGCGGGCCGACGTAGGAGGGCGGGAGGTACAGCGTGAAGGTGCTGCCCTGCCCGACCTCGCTGGCGACGTGGATCTCACCGCCGAGCAGGCGGGCGATCTCCCGGCAGATCGACAGACCGAGGCCGGTGCCGCCGTACTTGCGGCTGGTCGTCCCGTCGGCCTGCCGGAACGCCTCGAAGATGAACTCCAGCTTGTCGGCGGCGATGCCGATGCCGGTGTCGATCACCTCGAAGGCCAGGGTGCCCTCGGCGCCACGCAGGGTGTCGTCGACGTAGGGGACGTTCGAGGGGGCGCGGACGACGCGCAGCCGTACCTCGCCCTTGGGGGTGAACTTGATCGCGTTGGACAGCAGGTTGCGCAGCACCTGCTGCAGGCGCTGCTCGTCGGTGCGCAGCTCCTGCGGGACCGAGGGGTCGACCTCGACCGCGAACGACAGCCCCTTGTCCTGAGCCAGCGGGGCGAAGGTGGCCTCGAAGTAGTCGACGAGCTTGGGCAGCGAGATGCGCTGCGGATGGATGTCCATCCGCCCCGCCTCGACCTTCGACAGGTCGAGGATGTCGTTGATCAGCTGGAGCAGGGCGGAACCCGCGCCGTGGATGGTCTTGGCGAACTCGACCTGCTGCACGGTGAGGTTGCCCTCGGCGTTCTCGGTGAGCAGTTTGGCCAGCACCAGCAGGCTGTTCAGCGGGGTGCGCAGCTCGTGGGACATGTTGGCCAGGAACTCGGTCTTGTAGCGGGAGGAGACCGCCAGCTGCTCGGCCCGTTCCTCCAACGTACGGCGCGCCTGCTCGATCTGGAAGTTCTGGATCTCGATGGCGCGGTTCTGCTTGGCCAGCAGGGCGGCCTTGTCCTCAAGCTCGGCGTTGGAGCGGCGCAGCTCCTCCTGCTGGCGCTGGAGCTCGTCGGAGCGTTCACGGAGCTCGGTGGTCAGGCGCTGCGACTCGGTCAGCAGGTCCTGCGTCCGGGAGTTGGCGATGATCGTGTTCATCGTGACGCCGATTGTCTCGACGAGCTGGTTCATGAAGTCATGGTGTATCTCACTGAACTGGCTGAAGGAGGCCAGTTCGAGCACTCCCAGGACCTGCGTCTCGAACAGGACGGGCAACACGATGATCTGGGCGGGCACCGAACTGCTCAACCCGGTGTCCACGGTCAGATATCGGGCGGGCACCTCTCCCAGGAAGATGCCCTTGCCGTCCATGGCGGCCTGCCCTACGATGCCCTCGCCGGTCGCGAAGCGCTGCCTGATCCGCGAACCCGGGCGGGCGCCGTACCCGGCGATCAGGTGCAGGTCGTGGTCACCGGACGGGTCGGCGAGGTAGAAGGCGCCGTAGTGGGCCGCGACCAGCGGGGTCAGCTCGCTCATGATCAGCCTGGCGACCTCCATCAGGTCGCGGTGGCCCTGCATCAGACGCGAGATCCTGGCCAGGTTGGACTTCAGCCAGTCCTGCTCCTGATTGGCCTTCGTGGTGTCGCGCAGGTTGGACACCATCGTGTTGATGTTGTCCTTCAGCTCGCCGATCTCACCCCCGGCGTCCACGGTGATCGAACGGGTCAGGTCACCCCTGGCCACGGCCGTGGTGACCTCGGCGATCGCGCGGACCTGCGTGGTCAGGCGGCCCGCGAGCTCGTTGACGTTCTCGGTGAGCCGCCGCCAGATGCCCTCGACGCCCTCGACCCGGGCCTGGCCGCCGAGCTTGCCCTCCGAACCCACCTCACGGGCGACCCGGGTGACCTCTGAGGCGAAGGAGGACAGCTGGTCGACCATGGTGTTGATGGTGGTCTTCAGCGCCAGGATCTCGCCCTGGGCGTTCACGTCGATCTTGCGGGTGAGGTTGCCGTTGGCGACGGCGGTGGTGACCTCGGCGATGTTGCGGACCTGGTAGGTCAGGTTGTTCGCCATCGAGTTGACGTTGTCGGTGAGGTCCTTCCAGACGCCGGAGACGCCGCGGACGCGGGCCTGGCCGCCGAGTTGCCCCTCGGTGCCGACCTCGCGGGCGACGCGGGTGACCTCGTCGGCGAACATGGACAGCTGGTCCACCATCGTGTTGAGGGTGTCCTTGAGCTGGAGGATCTCGCCCTGGGCGTCGGCGGTGATCTTCTTGGACAGGTTGCCCTGCGCCACCGCGGTCGAGACGGCCGCGATCTGCCGGACCTGCGTGGTGAGGTTGTTGGCCATGACGTTGACGTTGTCCGTCAGGTCCTTCCAGGTGCCCGAGATGCCGGGAACCTGTGCCTGACCGCCGAGCTGCCCCTCGGTGCCGACCTCGCGCGCCACCCGGCTCACCTCGGAGGCGAAGGAGGACAGCTGGTCGACCATGGTGTTGATGGTGGTCTTCAGCGCCAGGATCTCGCCCTGGGCGTCGACGTCGATCTTCCTGGTCAGGTCGCCGTTGGCGACGGCGGTGGTGACCTCGGCGATGTTGCGGACCTGGTAGGTCAGGTTGTTCGCCATGAAGTTGACGTTGTCAGTGAGGTCCTTCCAGACGCCGGAGACGCCTCGGACGCGGGCCTGGCCGCCGAGCTGCCCCTCGGTGCCCACTTCGCGGGCGACGCGGGTGACCTCGTCGGCGAACATGGACAGCTGGTCCACCATCGTGTTGAGGGTGTCCTTGAGCTGGAGGATCTCACCCTGGGCGTCGGCGGTGATCTTCTTCGACAGGTCGCCCTGCGCCACCGCCGTGGCGACGGAGGCGATCGCGCGGACCTGCGTCGTCAGGTTGCCCGCCATGAAGTTGACGTTGTCGGTGAGGTCCTTCCAGACGCCGGAGACCCCGCGGACCTGCGCCTGACCGCCCAGCTCACCCTCGGTGCCGACCTCACGGGCCACCCTGGTGACCTCCTCGGCGAACGCCGAGAGCTGGTCGACCATCGTGTTGACCGTGGTCTTCAGCTCGAACATCTCGCCGACCGCGTCGACGGTGACCTTGCGGCTCAGGTCGCCCTTCGCGACCGCCGTCGTGACCAGCGCGATGTCACGCACCTGCGCCGAGACGCGGCTGGACATCGTGTTCACGGCCTCGGTCAGGTCCTTCCAGCTGCCCGACATGCCCCGCACGTTCGCCCGGCCGCCCAGACGACCCTCGGTGCCGACCTCGCGCGCGACCCGGGTCACCTCCGAGGTGAACAGCGAGAGCTGGTCGACCATGCCGTTGATCGCCTTGCCGAGGCGGCGCACCTCGCCCCGGGAACCGCGAACCAGGTCGATCCTGCGCGACAGGTCGCCCTTGGCCACCGCGTCGATCACGTCCGCGGCCCCGCTGACCGGGCCGACCAACGCGTCGATCAGAGCGTTCACCGAATCGACGCTCTCCGTCCACGAACCGACCCCGGGGCCGGGGGAGAGACGTTCACCGAAGCGGCCCTCCCGCACCACCTCCCGGCGCACCCGGTGCAACTCGTTCGCGAGGTGCTCACGGCGGTCGGCCACCTCGTTGAGCAGCAGGCGGATCTCGCTCAGGATGCCCGGCGGGGCATGCGGCACCCGGCGGCGGAAATCGCCATCGCGCCAGGTGATCAGTGTCTGGAGAATCGGCTGCAGGTCCGATTCGGTGTACCGTCGTTCTTCGACGCCAGACACGGTGTTGGCCGTGGTCATGAGACCTCCTTGACTCCCGGGGGGCGCAGCCGTGAGTCATCCCAGTCTGTCACGGTGCGCAACTCCGAGTCCCGCCTTCGATTTACCCCATGTCAGCAGCAAGTGTGGTAGGCACGGAACAGTGACGAACGCTCCCCGCGCCGTCCTGGCCGCGACATTCGCCCCAGGAGACACGGCCGTCCCGGCAGCCAGGCGGTTCACCATGGAGGTGATGACCGCCTGGGCGGCCGCGTCCCTGCTCACGCCCGCCGAGCGGCTGGTCGCGGAGTTCGCCCGCCAGGCCGGGGACGCGCCGTTCGAGGTCGTCTGGAGTCACCTCGGCGACGGCCTGCGGATCGAGGTGCGGCGGCAGGACACCTCGGAGACGGCGTTCGAACGCCCGACCGTGCCGGTGGAGGAGTGGGGCGTCACCTTCACCGACGACCAGCGTACCCACTGGGCGGTGCTGGGCCTGTCCGGCGAGGCCGAGGGGCAGGCCGCCGAGTGGAAGGCGGAGGAGCCGAGTCGCGGGCCGCTCTGGATGGGCTTCCTCGCCAACGCCAGCGACCTGCTCGCCGGGACTCTCAACCCCGACATGGTGCCCGCGATCATCTCGCAGATCGTGGTGCCCCGCCTGGCCACCTGGTGCGCCGTCTACACCTGGAGCGACAACGGCGGCCCGCAGCGCCCCGCCTACCTGTGGCACACCGACGAACGCGGCATCGACGGGCTGCGCGAGGAACTCGCCACCGTCCAGATACCGCAGGCGGGCGGCGGCGCCATGCAGCTCGGCGACTGGCAGATGCTCGTCGTCCCGCTGCTGGCCAGGGGCAGGGCACTCGGCGCGATGTGCCTCGGGCGCCCCGACCACTTCGCCGAGGACGTCTTCCAGTACGCCGAGGACATCGGCCGCCGCGCCGCCCTCGCCATGGACAACGCCAGGCTCTACGCCACCCAGGCCGCGGCCAACCGGGCGCTCCAGCGCAGCCTGCTGCCTCCCGACGAACCCGGCGAGATCCCGGGCCTCGACCCGGCCGTCGTCTACGAGCCCGCCGGTGAGACCAACGAGGTCGGCGGCGACTTCTACGACCTGTTCGCGGCCGGGGACGACTGCTGGCGCTTCGCGGTCGGCGACGTCTGCGGCACCGGCCCCGAGGCCGCCGCCGTCACCGGCCTCGCCCGCCACACCCTGCGCCTGCTCGCCAGAGAGGGGTACGGCGTCGCCGCCGTCCTCGACCGCCTCAACCAGGCCATCCTCGAAGAGGGCGACCGTGCCCGCTTCCTGACCCTGCTGCACGGGGAGATCAAGCCGGTGCCGACCGGGCTGGACGTCTCCATGGTCTCCGCGGGCCACCCCGAGGCGCTACGGCTGCGGCCGAGCGGCGTCGTGGACACGGTGGTGACCTCCCAGTCGCTGCTCGGCGTCTTCCCCGAGGCGACGTTCAAGGCCCAGCTCGTCCACCTCGACCCCGGCGACGTCCTGCTCGCGGTGACCGACGGGGTGACCGAACGCCGCCAGGGCGGCAGGCTGCTCGACGACGACGGGGGACTGGCCAAGCTGTTCGCCGAGTGCGTGGGACTGTCCGCGCGGGCGGTCGCCGAACGGATCCGCCGCGCCGTACAGGACTTCGCCACGGAACCCAGCGCGGACGACCTGGCGATCGTGGTTCTAAGAGCTAGGTGATTGTGTTTCTTTGCGACGCCTGGCGGCGTCGCGGGTTGTGTCCCTTTGCGACGCCTGGCGGCGTCGCGGGTTGTGTCCCTTTGCGACGCCTGGCGGCGTCGCGGGCTTGGGCGCTTCGGGTCGGTGTCTTCCCTCGTCTCTGCGTCGCTGCGCTCCTGCGTTCCTCAGTCCAGACACCGACGCGCCCAAGCCGACACTCTTCACGCTGAGGGCCGGTGAAGCACAAGCCGAACTCTTCACGCGGAGGGGTCAGGGGCCTGGGGTTATGTGTTTGCGGGCGAAGTCGAGTTGGGCGGACATCTGGGTGATGCGTTCGGCGACGACCAGGGAGCCGTGGCCGGCGTCGTAGCGGTAGACCTCGTGGGGGTGGTCGCGTTCGGCCAGGCGGGAGACGTAGGTCTCGATCTGTCCTATGGGGCAGCGGGGGTCGTTCTCTCCGGCCAGGATCAGCACCGGGGCCTCGACCTGGTCGACGTAGGTGATGGGGGAGCACCTCGCGTAGCGTTCCGGCTGTTCCTCTGGGGAGCCGCCGAGCAGGGCGCGGTGGTAGGCCCGCAGCGCCTCGGTCTCCTCGCGGTAGGTGGCCAGGTGGTCGGCGATGGGTACGGTGGCGATGCCCGCCGCCCACATCCCCGGCTGGGTGCCCAGGCCGAGCAGCGTGAGGTAACCGCCCCAGGAGGCGCCCGCCAGCACGAGGCGGGTGGGGTCGGCGATACCCCGTTCGATCATGGTGGTCCGCACCGCGGCCACGTCGGCCAGCTCGATGTGGCCGACCTCGCCGACCAGGGCGTCCCGCCAGGCGGAGCCGTACCCGGTCGAGCCCCGGTAGTTGATCCGCACGACGGCGAAGCCGTGGTCGACCCAGGCGGCCACCTGCGGCACGAAGGAGTCGTCGTCCTGCGAGGTCGGGCCGCCGTGCAGCAGGAAGACCGCAGGGAAGGGGCCGGAGCCGCGTTCCGGGCGTGAGACCAGGGCGTGGATGCGCCCGCCGGGCCCCTCGACGTCCAGGTCCTCGACCGGTACGGACAGCGGCGCGGTCGGGCCGCCGTGGCTCACCACGATGTGGCCGTTGGTCGACCTGATCACCGGTGGGTGGGCGCCGCTCGACCAGGAGTACTCGACGGAGTCGTCGGGCCGGGGCGTGGCACCGTCGATCACCCCGTGCGGGGTGTCGATCGGGGACATCCTGCCGCCGGGAAGGTCGTAGTGGTGCAGGTACGTACGGCCCCGGTTGGCCCGCACGAGCAGCAGGGAGCGGCCGTCGTCGTACCAGTCGGCGGTGATCTCACCGGAGTCGCGCAGCCAGATCTCCCGCTGGTCGCCGGTCTCCGGGTCCCAGACCAGGGGTTCCCTGCGGCCTCTGCGCTCGTGCAGGGCCAGCAGCCTGCGGTCGCCGAGCACGGGCGCGAAGCGCAGGCCCAGCACGCCCTTGCCCTCGCCGTCGCGCAGGTCGCCGACCACCGTGCCGTTGCGTCTGAGCACCCGCAGCGCGGGGTGGCGCGAGTCGCCGTGCTCGCTGTGGCTGATCGCGATGAGGGAGCCGTCCAGGGAGATCGCGGCGACGGAGGCGGCCTCGGTGTGCTCGTAGATCACCCGGGCGGGTTCGCCGGGCCGTACGAGGCTGACGGTGAAGCCCTCGCCGGGCCTGGCCATGCCGATGGCCGCCTCACCCGTCGCGGCCAGGGCGATTCCCGAGGGGAAGCCGGGCTCCAGGTCGATGGGCTCGTCGGGGCCGCCGTAGAAGGGCTGGCGCATCCAGCCGCCCCACTCGTCACCGTCGGTGTCGGAGAACCACCAGACCCACTTCCCGGTGGGGTCGATCGTGCCGTGCGAGGTGCCCTTGGGACGCGTGGTCACCTGGCGGGTCGCGCCTGTCGTGCGGTCCCAGGCGTAGATCTCCCAGGTGCCCGAGGCGTTGCTCCGGTAGACGTTCCTGGCGGGGGCCCGCCGCGCCCACACGGGCAAGGTCACGCGGGGCGCTCGGAACCTGGATTGCCAGCGTTCCTCCGCCTTCATATATCGCTTCCCCTCGTCAAGGCGTGGCTTCAAGCGTCCAGGCGCGGGCTCGCCGGATTGCCGTCCAGTATGTCGCCTCCACCACTGGTTTGCTTCATTAATGTGTGGGAATTTCGGACTAAATGTCACTCCAGTAACACGAATCTCGGAGGCGTCTGTCAAGTTAACGGCTTGATCAGAGACGGCGGTGAAAGATAGACATATAGAAAGAAGCTGTCACTTCACTGGATTCCGGTAGGTCTGCGATCCTCGCTCGCATAGCGTGAGAATCGGTGTGCCAGGCGCTCGGTCCCATGCCCACGACGGCCTCGACCGCGTCACGTCCGAGGGTCATGCCGAACTCGTGCAGGCTCCGCCCGGCCTCGACGAACCGGTCGCCCAGGCTGTCGGCGACCCGCCGCTCCTTGTCCTGGTCGACCGAGAGCAGCCCGAGCCGTTCGACCAGCGGTTCCAGGTGCCTGGAGGTCGGGGTGACCACGACCAGCGTGCCGTCGGGCGCGAGGACCCTGGCGAACTCGGGACCGTTGCGCGGCGCGAACACGTTCAGCAACACCTCGGCCGAACCGCTCCTGAGAGGCAGTGGCCGCCACACGTCGGCCACGACGGCGCCGAGCCGGGGATGGGCCCGCGCGGCCCGCCTGAGCGCGTGCTTGGAGACGTCGAGCGCGACACCGACCGCCCCCGGAAGCCGGTCGAGCGCCCGGGCCAGGTAGTGCCCCGTGCCCGCCCCCGCGTCCACGACCACCCCGGAGTCCGTACGGCAGGCGCCCGCGACGGCCTCGGCGAGGGGGGCGAAGTGCCCGGCCCCGAGGAAGGCGCCCCTGGCCGCGACCATGTCCGCGCTGTCGGCCGTCCCCGGCGCCCGCGAACCGGTCAGCAGGCTGACGTATCCCTGCCTGGCCACGTCGAAGGTGTGTCCCGTGTCACACCGTACGGCCCGCTCGTCGAGGGCCAGGTCGCCGCCGCAGACCGGGCAGACGAGAAGATGGACGACGTCGGCCAGCATCCGTCCATCATCCCGCCTCCCGGGGAGTGCCCCGCCCCGGCCCCTCGTCCTGTTCTGAAGGGGAATTCAACTCAGTGCCGTACAAGCCGGTTCCAAGTGGCGGGCCGTACAAATTCGAAGCATGAGAAGGACATTTTTCGCCGGTGCCGTCCTCGTGGCCCTCGCGGCGGGCCCGGTCACCGCGCTTCCCGCCGCGGCGGACTACCGGCTGGGGTCGGTCAGGACCTCGGCCGGCCACGGCGGCTACGCGAAGGCGACCGTCAGGATCACCTCTTTCAGCGCCGAGACGTTCAAGGTGTACGGCACGCTCTACGACCGCGACCCGCACCGTGACCACTGCGCCTACATCAGGGCCAGGTTCCACTACACGGGCGGCGGGACGGGGTGGGCGCAGCCGCGCGTGACATGCGCCCCCAGCGGCTCCTACCGGCTCGGCTCGGACGGCGAGATCACGAGGGTCGACATCAAGATCTGTCTCTACGACCGCAGGACGCGTTCACTCGGGTACTGCCGGGTCGACTCGATCAGGAACGAGGACCTGGCGTACTGAGCGGGGTCGGCGAGGCTTGACACCCCTGGCGCCCTGGTCGGGAGATCTCGGACGGGTCGGCACGGGGAGAGGAAAGGGGCGGTGAGGGAGAATGGGCGGATCATCGCACGCGGCCCGGCCTGCGGTGCGTCACACCCACATTCGCCATAGCGCCGTCAAGCCGTGGACGAACAGGAGAGCCGATGCCACATCAGCCGATGACAGTCGCCGGAGTCGAGGTGTTCCCCCTCTGCAACGCCGTGGGCCCGATGGGCGGGACGGTCCGGCGCCCGCTGACGGAGCTGTTCCCCGGGGGCGGGCACCGGGAGACCGACGAGTGGGTGCTGCACTTCCACTGCTACCTGCTGCGTGACGCGGCCGGCCGTACGGTGCTGGTGGACACGGGGGTCGGGCCGGAGGACTCGCCCGCCGCGAGCTGGGCGCCGGTTCCCGGCGTGCTCGGCGCGGAGCTCGCGCGGGTCGGCGTCGCCGCAGAGGAGATCGACGCGGTGGTCGTCACCCACCTGCACAGCGACCACGCGAGCGGCGTCGTGGTCGGCGGGTCGCCCGCCTTCCCCAACGCCAGGCACCTGCTCCAGCGGGCCGAGATCGAGGCGGCGGAGGAGACGGCCCTCGACCGGTTCGTCAGGCCGCTGGGCGAGCGGGTCCAGGTCGTCGAGGGCGGGGCCGAGGTGTTCCCCGGCATCAGGGTCCTGCACACCCCGGGCCACACACCCGGCCACCAGGTCGTCCGGGTGGGAGACCTGGTGCTGACCGGTGACGTGGTGCTGCACCCGGTGCAGCTGGCCGATCCGTCGATCCCCTACCTGTACGACGACGATCCCGACCTCGCCGTGGTCACCCGTACGAAGCTGCTCGAACAGGTCGAGGCCGAGCGGGGCGTGATCGCCACCGCCCACTTCGCCGAGCCGTTCACCCGGCTTGGGGGGTGACCTCGGGCTCGGCCGTCCGTACGGCCGCCAGCAGCCTCCGGGTCCTGCGCCGGTAACGCAGGACCTGGAGGGCGCTCAGCGCCCAGATCGGATACTGGACGGCCAGGGCCCAGCGGAAGGACTCCAGGGTCGTCTGTCCCGTCAGGTCGAGGACGATCCCGACCAGGGCGATCAACGACATCGAGGCCACGAACCCGCCGCCGTTGACGATGCCGGTCGCCGCGCCGATCCTGGCGGCCGGGTTGAAGGTCCTGGCGTAGTCGAAGCCGATCATCGACCCCGGCCCGTTGGAGGCCAGCACGACCACGAGCACCACCAGCAGCCACAGCGGGGCCCGTCCCGGCCAGGCCAGTACGGCGGTCCACGCCGCGGCCGTGCTGCCGACCACGACGAACACCATCCGTGAGCGGTGGAAGGGGAAACGGCCCGCGAGGTAGCCCATCAGCGGTCCGCAGACCATGCCGCACAGCGTCAACGTGGACAGCAGCACACCCGCCGTCGCGGGGGACAGGCCCTGCCCCTGGACCAGGAACGGATACCCCCACAGCAGCAGGAACGCGGCGGCCGAGCACTGGGTCGCCGCGTGGGTCCACATGCCGAGGCGGGTCCCCGGCTCGGCCCAGGCGGCGCCCAGGCTCGGCCGCTCCGCCGTCCGCGCGGGCCGGGCGTCGCGGAGCACGACCAGCAGTAGCACCGCCGAGACCGCCCCGAGCCCGGCCGCGCCGACGAAGGTCGGGGTCCAGCCGTTGACGCGCAGGGAGTGGATCAGCGGCACCGTGGAGGCGATCGCGCCCACCTGCCCGATCAGGCCGGTGAGCTGCACCATCAGCGGGTTGCGGCGGGCGGAGAAGTGGACGTTGACCAGCCGGATCACGCTGATGAACGTCATCGCGTCGCCGCAGCCGATCAGCGCCCTGCCCGCGATGCCGCCGGTCAGGCCGTCGGCGAACGCGAAGACCAGCTCGCCGCAGCCCATCACGACCGCGCCGGTCACCAGCATGCGCTTCGAGCCGAACCGGTCGACCAGCACCCCGACGGGCACCTGCATGGCCGCGTAGACCAGCAGCTGCAGCATCGCCAGGACGGAGAGCCCGGCCGCGCCGACCCCGAGCCGCGCGGCGGCCTCGATGCTGGAGACGCCGAGGGACTGGCGGTGGAAGACCGCGATCACGTAGGCAAGGACGCCCACGGCCCAGAAGAGCCCCGCCTTGGCTCGTGGAGTCATGGGATGAATATACGTTTATGCCCTTTTTGCCGCACCATTGGGGTCCCCGGGGTGGGGCTGTGGGCGGTACGTGTGCCCCGGGTCGTCTTTGGGCGGGTAGTGGGCGGACTTCGGTGTCGCGCTCCGGACGGGCTGTGGGCGGTGCGTGCCCCGGCCGGCTTTGGGCGGGCGGGATCGTGGTCGGGTTTCGGTGGTGTGTCCTGGGTGGGGCCGTGGGCGACGCTGATGTCGTGGATGGGCGGTCAGCGTCGTGGGTAGCGGATGAGCAGGCTCGCGTGGACGTCCTGGTCGCCGACGGCCTCGTAGGAGTGCGGCACGTCCGACACCCAGCCGATGTGCTCGCCCGCCCCGGCCGTCAGCGTGCGGTCCGCGGCGACGACCCTGAGCGTCCCGGAGAAGACCGTGATGTGCTCGGTCACCCCCCGGTGATGGGCCGGGGAGGTCTGCGCGGCGCCCGCCGGGACCGTCATCCGGTAGAGCTCGTAGGTCACCTCCCTCTCCTCGAACACCTCAAGGAGCACGGCGGCGACGGCCGTACCCCTGATGGTGGTGCCCGGGGCGGCGGGGGCGGTGCCGAGGGCCACGGCCAGCGGCACGCCGAGTTCGGCGGTCACCGACCAGAGCGTCTCCAGGGTCGGATTGCGGGTGCCGTTCTCCAGGCCGGAGAGGGTGGCCTTCCCCACGCCCGCACGACGGGCCAGTTCGGAGAGCGACATGCCGCGTTCCTCACGCAATTGGCGGATTCGCAGGCCGATGTCGTGAGTATTGCTCTCCAGAGCCGGACGAGGGGTTTGTGAGTGGCACTCCATGGGGCTATGGTGCAGCATGCCCGCTGTTCCGTTTACGGAACGATCGTCCGCGCGTCGTTCGGAACGGGCCGGGTGAGATGCGCATGCCGTCGGGCGGGGTCGCGTGCCGCCGGGCGGAGAACGGAGAACGATGTCACGCCTTCTGCAACCGGCCCTCGCCGGGATCGTCACCGCGCTCGTCGGCTTCGCCAGTTCCTTCGCCGTGGTCCTGGCCGGGCTGCGGGCGGTCGGCGCGGACCAGGACCAGGCGGCGTCGGGACTGCTCGCCCTGTGCCTGGCCAACGGGGTGGTCGCGATCTGTCTCGGGCTGTGGCGGCGGATGCCGATCACCATCGCCTGGTCCACCCCCGGCGCCGCGCTGCTGGTCGCAACCGGCGCCGTCGAGGGCGGCTTCCCCGCGGCCGTCGGCGCCTTCGTCGTCTGCGGCCTGCTGATCGTCGCCGCCGGGCTCTTCCCCGCGCTCGGCCGCCTGGTCGCGGCCATCCCGGCCCCCATGGCCAGCGCCATGCTCGCCGGGGTCCTGCTCGACCTGTGCGTGGCCCCGGTCAGGGCGCTTGGCGAGGTGCCGCTGATGGCCGCCCCCGTGGTGCTCACCTGGGCGCTGCTGAGCCGCTTCGCCGCCCGGTGGGCCGTCCCCTGCGCCCTGATGGTCGCGGTCGTGGCCATCGCGCTGACCAGCTCCGGCCTCGGTGCCGTGGACATCCGTCCGGTCGTGGAGTTCACCGTCCCCACCTGGAGCCCCCAGGCCATGATCAGCGTCGCCCTGCCGCTGTTCCTGGTCACCATGGCCTCCCAGAACGTGCCGGGCATGGCGGTCCTCGCCCAGTACGGCTACCGCCCCCCGCTGCGCGGCATCCTGCTCGGCACCGGCCTGGCCAGTACGGTCGGCGCCCCCCTCGGCGGCCACGCGGTGAACCTGGCCGCCATCACCGCCGCCCTGGCCGCGAGCCCCGACGCCGACCCCGACCCGGGACGCCGCTGGATCGCCTCCGTCACGGCCGGTGTCTCGATGATCGTCCTTGGCGTCGGCTCCGGACTGGCCACCGCGCTGGTCCTGCTCTCCCCGCCGGTGCTCATCGAGGCCGTGGCGGGCCTGGCCCTCGTCGGCGCGCTCGTCTCCGCGCTCGCCGCGGCTCTGGCAGACCCGGACGGCAGGCAGGCGGCCGTGATCACCTTCGTGGTCACGGCCTCCGGGATGACCCTGTTCGGGATCGGCGCCGCCTTCTGGGGTCTGGTCGCCGGAGGCCTGATGACCCTCCTGTACGGCGGACGGAGGGCTCCGGTGGCTCCGGCGGAGCCGGAGAAGGCCGAGTCCGCCCTACGCTGACCCGCCTTCCCGTCCGGCGGCCGGGCGCGGAGCCGTACCGGGCGGGAAGGCGCGGTCCCACCTCGTGGTCCCTACTTCGACGGGCGGGTGTGGCGGCCCGCGACGAGCTGGTCGGCCGAGTGCTGACGAGGGACCTCGACACGGGGGTGCGGGGCCGTCGTCTCGGGGTCGGCCGTCTCGGGGGTCTCCGCGAGCTTGCGTTCGAGCTCCTGCTTCTCCCGCTCCAGGCGGTTCATGCGGTCACGCGCCTCAAGACGGGAGGCACGCAGCCTGCTTCGCCGTACGGCGGAGCGGCGGGTCCCGGCGATCAGCAGGGCCAGGCCGAGCAGGAAGACCGCGCCGGTCGCGGCTCCGGCGAAGAAGAACTCCAGCTGGGAGAGCTGGAGGGTGCGGTCGAAGACCGTGAACGTCGCGGTCGCCGTCGCGGTGGCGGCCTCGTCCCAGGAGACCGCGACCACAGTCGCGCCCGCGAGGACGATCAGGAGGACTCCAAGAACCAACATGTGACCTCATCTCGGGCTGCTTGTGCTGTGCTGGTCACCCAAACTGCCCCGGGACGGCCCGATTATGCGGGTCCGGCCGCAGGAGGGGGGATCGCCCGAGGTGGGCGGCCCGACACGGTCCGGTGCGCGTCGGGCCGTGTGTGGAGGCGTCCACGGCTGACATGGTCAGGCGCGCGTTCGGCCGCGTGGGGGATTCGCGGGGGATTATCCGTGGATGGGCCGTGGTTGCCAGGGAGCATGACGCAGATCGACGTCGTGGTCATCGGAGCGGGGCAGGCCGGGCTGTCCAGCGCCTACTTCCTGAATAGGGCCGGTCTCGACTTCGTCGTGCTCGACCGCTCACCGGCTCCCGGCGGCGCCTGGCAGTTCCGCTGGCCCTCGCTGACCCTCGGCGCCACGCACCGGGTGCACGACCTGCCCGGCCTGCCGCTGGGCGACCCCGACCCCGGCCGTCCCTCGGCGGAGGTCGTCTCCGAGTACTTCGCCCGCTACGAGCGGACCTTCGACCTGCCGGTGCTGCGCCCGGTCGAGGCGCGCTCCGTCGAGGAGGGGCCCGAGGGCAGGCTGCTGGTGCGGACCTCGGCCGGCGACTGGTCGGCCCGTGCCCTGGTCAACGCCACCGGCACCTGGGAACGCCCCTTCTGGCCGCGTTACCCCGGGCAGGAGACCTTCGCCGGACGGCAACTGCACACCGCCGACTACGTGAGCGCCGAGGAGTTCGCGGGCAGGCACGTCGTGGTGGTCGGCGGGGGCGCCTCCGGGGTGCAGCTCCTCATGGAGATCGCCCGCGTCACCACGACCACCTGGGTCACCCGCCGCCCGCCGGTCTTCCGCGAGGGACCGTTCGACGAGGAGGCGGGCCGTGCCGCCGTCGCCAGGGTGGACGCCCGGGTCCGGGCGGGCCTGCCGCCGGGCAGTGTGGTCGGCGCGACCGGTTACCCGCTGACCCCCCAGGTGAGGGCCGCGATGGCGGCCGGGACGCTGGACCGGCTGCCGATGTTCGACAGGATCGTCCCCGAAGGGGTGGTCTGGGATGACACCGGTGATCTTGTCAGGGCCGACGTGATCCTGTGGGCCACCGGGTTCCGGCCCGTCGTCAACCACCTGGCCCCGCTGCGCCTGCGTGAGCCCGGCGGTGGCATCCGGGTCGAGGACACCGTCGCGGTCCTCGACCCCCGCGTCCACCTGGTCGGATACGGTCCCTCCGCGAGCACCATCGGGGCCAACCGCGCGGGCCGTACCGCCGTCAGGCACATCAGGAGGCTTCTCGAAGCCGTTTCCGAGGCCGCCTTACCGGGTTAGTGTGAAACGCCATGGACCGCACCCGCCTGTACCGCAACGGGGCTCTGAAGGCCGAGGGTTTCCCCATCGACGAGGTCTCCGAGCATGTCGGGGACCCCTCCGCCGTGGTGTGGTTCGACCTGTGCTCGCCGACGCCCGCCGACCTGGAGACGATCAGCGAGGAGCTCGGACTCCACCGCCTGGCCGTCGAGGACGCCCTGCAGAGCCACCAGCGCCCCAAACTGGACAGCTACGACAGCCACCTGTTCATCACCGTCTACGGTGCCAAGCTGAACAGCGGGAGTCTCGACCTCGTCGAGATATCCGTCTTCGTCACCAAGAACGCCCTGGTGACGGTGCGGGAGAACCCCGGGTTCGACATCGACGAGGTGGTCCGGCGCTGGGACGCCAACCCCGAGATGGCCAGGTACGGCGTGCCGTACCTGCTGCACGGCCTGCTCGACTACGTCGTGGACGGCTACTTCGACGTGCTGCAGGCCATGGACGACCGGGTCGAGGCGCTTGAGGACGACCTGTTCGCCGACGTGCCGGGGGACCGGGTGCACATCCAGCGGCTGACGTTCGAGATGCGCAAGAAACTGGTGCGTTTCCGGCGGCTGGCCGTACCGGTGCGGGAGGTCGTCGGCAGTCTCCTGCGGCGCAGCGTGGAGATGGTCGACCCGGCGCTGACGCCGTACTACCAGGACGTCTACGACCACACCCTGCGTGCGGCGGAGTGGACGGACTCCCTGCGCGAACTGGTCGGCAACGTCAGGGAGGCCCACATCAACCAGCAGGGCTTCCGGCTCAACGACATCATGAAGCGCATCACCAGCTGGGCCGCGATCATCGCGGTGCCCACGATGATCACCGGCTTCTACGGCCAGAACGTCCCCTACCCGGGCTTCGGCCACACGGCGGGCTTCTGGATCTCCACCCTGGCCATCGTCATCACCTCGGCCGCCCTCTACACCGCCTTCAAACGCAAGGGCTGGCTGTAGCGTCAGGGCTGGTACGGCGGCATGACGCCCCAGCCCCAGCGCGGCACCGGCTCCTCGCCCGGCTGGGAGACGCCCGGCTGGGAGAAGTGGACGGCCAGCCGGGTGCCCCATTCGATGTAGCCCGCGAACGCCGCCCTGAACTCCGGGTCTGAGGGCAGGCCGACCTCGTCGGCCGCGTCCATGAGCAGGCTGACCCACCTACGGCGCTGCGGTTCTGTGATGCCCCTGCCGAGGTGGTGGGAGATCATGTGCGAGTGGCCGCCGCGTTCTCCGGTGTAGCGGGCGGGGCCGCCGAAGACCTCGCCGAGCCACATCGCCACGTACGCGGGGTGGCGGGGATCCATGTGCGCGAAGAGCGGTCCGATCAGGTCGTCGTCCATGACCCGTCCGTAGAACGTCTCGGTCAGCCGTTCGAGCGCCTGCGCGCCCCCGGCCCATTCGAACAACGTGGGCTCGGTCTTCTCGATCACCTTCTCGTAGTGCCGCATCTCCTCGATGTTCGACACATACGGCTTGATCTCCGCGAAGAACTCCTGGAAGTGCTCACTGCCGCGGAAGCCCTGGAGATGGTCGTGGGCCGACGTCCAGGTGATGCGCAGGACGTAGCACTCGGGCTCGTCGACGCAGCGGGACAGTTCGTAGTCGAGGCACTGCGGCGCCCGCCCGAGCGGCACGACGGCACGCCGGTAGGCGGCCTCGAACTCCTCCCCGTCGGGAACCCGGTAGCGGATGTACTCAACAACCATCACACAACTCCCTTGTAACTATGTAATCGACATTACATCACCGTTTCATGCCACCTTCGTCGGCCTGACGGGGGCGTCCGGCCCCGGGGGTGGTGCGTCTTCAGGGCGCCCGGTTGCTCCCGCCCCCCGATGGGCCCTCAGGGGCGCAGGCCGTGGAAGACGACGTCGAGTGCTCTGGTTCGTAGGGTCTCGTCCCAGTTCTGGTGTTGGGCGGCCAGGCAGGCGGCGGTCAGGAGGGCCAGGATCTCCGGCATCTCCACCTCCTGGCGCACCTCACCCGCCTGCTGGGCGCGGACCAGCAGGGTCTCGACGGCGCCGCGGATGTCGTGGGCTCCCGCGGTCGCGGCCTTGACGTCTATCCCGGCCTCGGTCAGGGCGTCGGCGAAGATCTTCTTCGGGGTGGCGTCCTCCACGACGCGGGCGAAGAAGGCGAAGAACGCGGCGCCGGGTTCGGCCGCCTCCGCCAACGCCCGCGCCTCCTCGGCGAGCCTGCGTTGACGGTCGACGACGATCGCCTGGTAGAGGGCCTCCTTGGTGGGGAACTGCCGGTAGATCGTGCCCACGCCGACCCCGGCCCGCGCGGCGATCGCCCGCATGGGGGCGGAGAGGCCGTCGCGGGTCAGGACCTCCTCCGCCGCGCTCAGCACGCGCGCCAGATTGCGCTGTGCGTCCGTGCGCATCCTCGTCCTCCGTTCTTCGCGATCATTGACAACCGGAACAAGCGTTCCGTATCGTTTCGCGCATTCCAAGCGGAACGCTGGTTCCGATTCTATCGGGGGTATTTCCATGGATCACGTACGGCTCGGCGGCTCCGGCCTGAAGGTCTCTCGCACCTGCCTCGACACCATGAACTTCGGCACCGGTCCCGGCGTGGGCGGCTGTGAGGAGGTGGAGGCGATCCGCGTCATCGACGCCTTCCTCGACGCGGGGAACAACTTCATCGACACCGCCGACATCTACCACGCGGGCGAGGCGGAACGGATCGTCGGCAAGGCGCTGCGCGGACGCCGGGACTCGGTGGTCGTCGCGACCAAGGCCTTCGGTCCCCAGGGGCCGGGCCCGAACGACCGGGGACTGTCCAGGGCGCACCTGACCAGGGCGCTTGAGGCGAGCCTGCGACGTCTCGGCACCGATTACATCGACCTCTACCAGTGCCACCAGTGGGACCCCCAGACCCCCGTTGAGGAGACGATGGCGACCCTCGACGGGTTCGTCCGTTCGGGAAAGGTCCGCTATCTGGGCTGTTCCAACTTCACCGCGCCGCAGATCGTGGAGGCGCAGTGGGCCGCCGAACGCGTCGGGGGCACGAGAATGGTCAGCCTCCAGCCGCAGTACTCCCTGCTGGCCAGGCTGATCGAGGCGGAGATCCTGCCCGCGTGTGAACGCCACGGTCTGGGCGTCGTCACCTACGCCCCGCTCGGCGGCGGCGTCCTGGCGGGCCGCTACCGCAGGGGTGTCGCCCCCGGCCCGGACAGCAGGATGAGTTCCCTGCTGGCGATGTCCAGCCCCGCGGCCGACCGCTGGGCGGGGGAGATGCTCAGCGAGCGCAGTCACGGCATCGCGGACGAGGTGGCCGGGGTCGCCGCAGAACTGGGCGTCACGCCGGTCGAGGTGGCCGTCGCCTGGGTCGCCGCCAGGCCGGGCGTCACCTCGGTCGTCATCGGCCCGCGCAGCCTGGGGCAGTACGAACGGAACGCGGCCGGATTCGCCCTCGGCCTTCCCGCCGAACTGGCCGCCCGGCTTGAGGAGGTCTCCCGGCCCGCACACCGTCCCGTGACCGGGGCGTCCTTCTGATCGAACTTCGGAAAAGCTGATATTTCCGGGTATGGCATGCCGTACCCGGCAGATAACCCGCTTTCCGGCTGTTCTATTCTGCGAAGGCCATTCTGACCAGCAGGCGAAGGAAATCCCGTGACCTTTTCGGCTCTGAACCTCGACGAGCTGACCGCTCAGCGTGACCGCGCCCGGCGTGACTACGACGCGCTCGTCCAGCGCGGTCTCTCGCTTGACCTCACCCGGGGCAAGCCTTCGGCCGGCCAGCTGGACCTGGCCTCCGCCATGCTGACGCTGCCCAGCGGCCACACCGCCGCCGACGGGACCGACTGCCGTAACTACGGTGGCGGACAGGGTCTGGCCGAGCTTCGGGCGATCTTCAGCGGCCTGCTCCAGGTGCCCGCCGCCCAGCTCGTCGCGGCGAACAACTCCAGCCTGTCCCTGATGCACGACACCCTCGTCCACGCGCTGCTCAGCGGTGTGCCCGGTGGCGAACGCCGCTGGGTGGACGAGCCGAGGGTCGCCTTCCTGTGCCCGGTGCCGGGGTACGACCGTCACTTCGCGCTGGCCCAGCGCTTCGGCATCGAGCTGATTCCGGTGCCGATGAACGACCAGGGCCCCGACATGGACGTCGTCGAGGACCTCGTGCGGCAGGACGCCCAGATCAAGGGCATCTGGTGCGTGCCCAAGTACAGCAACCCCAACGGCGTCTCCTACGCCGACGAGACCGTACGGCGCCTGGCCGCCATGCCGACGGCCGCCTCTGATTTCCGGATTTATTGGGACAACGCCTACGCCGTACACCACCTGACGGACACCCAGGTCGAGATCGCCGACATCCTGGCGCTGTGCGCGGAGCACGGCAACCCCGACCGCGCCTTCGTCTTCGGCTCCACCTCGAAGATCACCTTCGCCGGGGGCGGCGTCGCGTTCTTCGGCTCCTCCCCGGCGAACGTGTCCTGGCTGCTCGGCCACACCGGCAAGCGCACCATCGGCCCCGACAAGATCAACCACCTGCGGCACGTGGAGTTCCTCAAGGACGAGGCGGGCGTTCTCGACCACATGCGCCGCCACCGGGAGCTGATCCGGCCGAAGTTCGACACGGTCGACCTGATCCTCGGCAAGGAGCTCGGCGGAACCGGCCTGGCCACCTGGTCCAAGCCCCTCGGCGGCTACTTCATCAGCCTCGACGTGCTGCCGGGGTGCGCCCGCCAGGTGGTCAGCCGCGCCGCGGAGGCGGGCATCGCGCTGACCCCGGCCGGTGCGACCCACCCCTACGGCGACGACCCCGCCGACAGCACCATCCGCATCGCGCCCACCTACCCCGAGCTGCCCGAGGTCGAGCTGGCGATCAGCGGCCTGGCCGTCTGCGTCCGCCTGGTCGGCACGGAGAAGCTGCTTGAGCAGGCCCGGTAACGGCTTGGGCGAGCCTGACTGGTCGCGGCTGTTCCACGCCTACGGCGTCGCCGTCGACGTCCCCGCCCACCTCGACGCGCTCGTCGGCGACGACGAGCGGGCGCGGGTCAAGGCCGTCGACCACCTGTGGGCGGCGGTGATCCACCAGGGAACGCCCTGGTCGGCAACCCCGCCCGCGGCGCTGGTCGTCGCCGGGCTGCTGTCCGATCCCCGTACGGCCCGGCACCGGGTGGCCTCGGCGCCGCTGCGGGCCGTACTGCTGGACTTCCTCGGGGAGGTCGGCGAGGCCGCCCAGCCCGAGGTGCCGCAGGAGGAGATCAGGGCCGCGGCCGACCCCCGGGGGCGGGAGGCGGAGATCGCCGCGACCCTGGAGACGCTGCTCAGCGAGGACCCCGAGGACTCCGAGGAGAGCGAGGACGTCTGGGACGAGGAGGCCATTGAGGTGATCATGGCCCAGGCCGTCCTCGATCTCAGGGCCGCGGTGCCGTACCTGACCGAGGCGGTGACCGCGTGCCTGGCCGACGAGGAGTCCGCGGTGCGCGACGCCGCCTCGAAGGCGCTGGCCGTCCTCAGGCGCGTGCCGGCGGACGGTTCCTCAGGCACGTAGGGGCCGGCTCGCGGGTACGTCGGTCAGGCGCGCGGTCGGCTCACGGGTACGCCGGCCAGGCGCGCAGGGCCGGTTTCGCGGGCGCGGCGGTCAGGCGCGCAGGGCGCTGACCAGGGTTCGGAGCTCGGAGACGCGCAGCGCCCACGCGGCCAGGCCGTACAGCAGGGCTCCGCACGCGCCCGCCACGAGCACCACGGCGAGCGAACCCGCCCACCCCGGTCCGGTGACCTGCCCGGTCAGGCGTGCCACGACGGCCGCGGCCCCGCCCGCGACGAGCGCGGCGGGGAGCATCCGGCCGTGCGCGCGCAGCAGACGGTGACCGTCGACCCTGCCGAGTCTGCCCCGCAGTACGGCCGCCGCCACGAGGAACCCGGCGCAGTTGGCCAGCGCGTACCCGACCGCGACCCCGACGACCATCCGTGGGCCGGGCACCAGCCACGCCGAGACCACCGCGCCGCCGATCGTGGTCGCCGTGACGAGCAGCCCGATCATGGCCGGGGTACGGGTGTCCTGCATGGCGTAGAAACCGCGCAACAGAACCTGATAGCCGCAGAACGGCACCAGGGCCAGGCCGTAGGCGGCCAGGACCGACCCGGTGAGCGCGGCGGCCGAAGGGGTGGCGTTGCCGTGCGCGAACAGGACGGTGGCCAGGTACGGGCCGAGCACGACCAGGAAGGCGGCCACCGGCAGGAGCACCACGCCGGACAGCCGCAGACACCGGGACAGTTCGGTCGTCACCAGCGACAGGTCCCGCCGCGCCGCGGCCCGGCTCAGCCCCGGCAGCACTCCGGTGACGATGGACACGGTGACGACCGCGTAGGGCAGCTGGAACAGCGTGTAGGCGTTGGCGTAGGCGCCGAGGGCTCCCTCCCCCGAGGCCAGGGCGAGCCGGTTGACCACGATGATCGCCATCTGCGCGGCGGCCACGGACAGGAGCGTCCAGCCCGCCATGGCCGCGATCCGCCGGACACCGACCCCTCGCGGATCGGCGCGCAGCCGTATCCGGAACCCGGTGCCGCGCGTGGCCAGGCAGAGCACGAGCGCCTGTACGGCGACGCCCGCCGTGGTGCCCACGCCGAGCAGCCAGGTCTGGGCGACGGTCAGCCTCTCAAGGCTGCCGGTGCCGCCGATCGCCAGGTAGGCGGCGGTGGTCGCGACGACCACGAGGTTGTTGGCCACCGGCGCCCACATCGGTACGGCCTGGCGGCCCCGGGCGCTCAGGACGGCGGCCAGGGTCGTCCCCACGCCGTAGAACAGGACTTGCGGCAGGAAGAAACGGGTGAGCGCGATCGCCACCCGCCGCTGGTCCGCGCCGAGGTCACCGGCGCACAGGTCCACGATCTGCGGGGCGAACAGGGTGGTGACCACCACGGTGGCGCCCAGGCCGTAGACCACCAGCGACAGCAGCCGTTGCGCGTAGAGCTCGTCGGGATACCGGACGAGCAGCGGGACCAGGACGCTGGTCAACGCCCCGCCGAGCACCAGGTCGTAGATCGAGTTGGGTAGCGTGTTGGCGACGGTGTAGGTGTCGAACAGGCCCTTCCCGAGCCCGAGCGCGGCGACCAGTGCCAGTGTGCGCAGGAAACCGGTGACCCTGGAGACGAACGTCCCCACGGCCATGGCCCGCCCCGCACGCGCGAGTCCTTCGTCCATGAACGCCATATTTCATGAACAGGACATGGCAGGTGAGGCATTCGACGGGAATTGGATCAGGACTTTCGGTCAAATATGCTTATATTGGACAGAAAGTCCTACGGTGTGTGAGCGTCGGCGTGGATGGCTCCGGCTCTATTCCGCTCAAGCTGCTTGACCTCTGTTGATGTGCCGTACACGCTCAGGGTGGCGATTTGCGACCTTGGGGGTGCAATCTCATGCAAGGTTCCGGCGCAGCCAAGCCGATCACGGTTACCTTCTTCTGCAAGGACCCTGACTCCAAGGATGAGGAAGACTGCCCCAGCCTCTACCGCACCAACCGGGGAAGCTGGATGGTTCAGGGTCTCCGTCATGGTGAGGACGTCGCGGTCCAGCTACGCGCCTTGAAGGATGACGAGAGTTTCGTCGAAATCTCCGAGGCGCTGGTGGAGCGGTTCGTGAGGATGTATGTCAAGGAGCACTATGGAGTCGATCTCAGTCCAACGTCGGGCTGAACTGGCGCGGGCGAGTCGAGACACCCGCAAGCTTGAGCTACACGACTATTACGGTGCTGACAAGGAGGATCTGAAGCTCTTCCTGGCGGGTGATCTGGACGCTGTGGACGCCTCCTACCGGCAATGGGCCGCCAAAGTCGCCGAGAAGGAACGCGATGGCAGACATCTGCGCCGAGTGAGACTGGTCTCCGAACCACTCTCGGACTACCAGCGCATGTCCCTCCGCTACTCCGGCAGCGCGGTCGACGCGGGTGAGGATCTGCGCTGGCTGCCCCGGCGGCTCGCTTCCACGGTGCTGCTTCCCGGCAACGACATGTTCGTCCTGGACGGCAGGCTCGCCATGTTCAACGTTCTGGACGGGAACGGGGAGCGGGCCGACATCCAGTTCACTGACGATCCCGCTGCCGTCGCTCGCTGCCTGGAGATCTTCGAGGCGGCTTACTCCGCAGCGATTCCACATCATGAGTACCGCCCGGTCTGACCCACGTGCAAGACCAGTCGGCTGAGGCGCGGAAAGCCTTCGGCATCAGACTCCGGGATCTGCGCCGAGACGCTGGACTGAACGGCAGGAAGCTGGCCGACCTCACGGGCATGCACCCCACCAAGGTCAGTCGTATCGAGCATGCCCGGCAGAATCCCTCTGAACAAGACATTCGTGACTGGTGCATAGCCTGTGGCGTCGAGGGCCTCGTTCCCGAGCTGATCGCTGTCTACCGTGACGTGCGACGCATGTGGCAGGAGTATCGGACGACCTTCCGCACGCACAGCCGGCAGGCAGTTCAGGCTCGCGGTACCCCGTTGTACGAGCGGACCAAGCTCTTGCGGGTGTACGAAGCCATCGTCGTGCCCGGCATCCTGCAAACTGTGGGCTACTCGCGTGGCATCCAGACCATCAGTGCCATGCTCCATGACCTGCCGATGGAGGGCGTGGAAGGAGCAGTTCAGGCCCGCCTGGGGAAACAGCGCTTTCTCACCGGGGGCACGGCTCATATGTACAGCTTCGTTATCGAAGCTGCCGTTCTCACCTATGCCTACGGCGACATGGATGCGATGAACGAGCAGTTCGACTTCCTGTCACGGGTTACCCGCTTGCCCAACGTTGCGTTTGGCATTATTCCACCCGGATTCCGTAAGATTTGGGGTGGAGAATGCTTCTATATGTTCGACTCCGGCCTTGTGCGCAGCGAGATGTGGTCTGGGCGTTTCCAGACCACTCGTGCCGAAGACCTCGCCTACTTCATGAAGGTTTTCACCCTGCTGCAGGGGCAGGCCGTTTATGGGGACGAAGCACGGGCCCTTATCGAACAGGCGCGTGACTTTCTGCAATCACATGAAATCTCCTAGCCTCCGCTCCGGGCCGTTGGCACATTGAGGTCGTGACCTTCACTCGGCACCACGAGCGGTGCCTGAGAGAGGCCGCTGACACGTGCGTCGACGTCTGAGCGGGCTTGGTCCCGTGGAAGCCCGGAAACGAAGGGAACCCGATGAGACCTCTGGTGGGTAAGCACGACGACGACAAGAAGTCCGGCGACAAGCCGTTGCCCAAGCAGCCGAAGCCGTCTCAGGATGGTCAGCAGCCGGGTGGGCAGGGAGACGGCAAGCACGCGGGCGGCGGTAAGAAGTGACCGATCTCATCGACCGGATAGCCGGGCCCTTCGAGGCGCTGGGCCCTCGGTGGCTGGAGGCCCTGAAGGCGAACCCGAGAGAGCTGTTCATCCCAGGCCAGGCATGGGTGTCGCCGGGTGACGGGCCCGGCTATGTGATCGACCGGGACGCGGACACCTCAGCCTGGGAGAAGGTCGTCTACAGCGACATCTCGATCGTCACCCAGATCGACGACGGGGCCGCACCCCTGGTCGAGGGGTATGAGGAGGGAAGCCTCTACAGCTCCTCCAACTCCATGCCCACGATCGTGGCCACCGAGCTTGGGCTTCTCGGCCTCCACGCCGACGACCACGTGCTGGAGATCGGCACCGGCACCGGCTGGACGGCGGCGCTCGTCTCCAGTTTCGTCGGCGGTGGCCAGGTCACCAGCGTCGAGATCGACGCCGACGTCCACCGGCAGGCGCGAGCCAACCTGGCGCGGGCCGGTCGCGACGCCGTCCGGTTGGTCCATGGGGACGGAGCCCTGGGGTATCCAGGCGGTCAGCCGTACGACGCGGGCATGTCACCGTCGGCGCGACCGAGGCGTCACCCGCGTGGATCAGGCAGACGCGGCCGGGCGGCACCGTCGTGTTTCCGTGGATGCCGATGTGGCGGTATGGCGCGTTCGTCGTCCTGCGTGCCCTCGGCGACGGTACGGCGGTTGGTCGTGTCGAATCGGGCTGTTCGTTCATGATGATGCGCGGTCAGCGTCCGGAGGAGCTTCGGGGTCTCGGCGATGACGTGCGCAGGCGTCCGGCCCGGATCGACCCGCGGAGGATCACCGGGGAGTGGGCCGCCTCCGTCTTCCTGAACGCGATGCTGCCCGGCGTCGTCTGTACCACTGAGCACGACGGTGGGTTCGTCCTGTGGGCGCACTCCGACACCTCGGCCGCCTACGTGGCCTGGAGCGAAGGGGAGAACGACTGGATCGTGCGGTACAGCGGCGACCGTGACGTGTACGGCGAAGCCGAGGAGGCGTTCCTGCGCTGGATCTCCTGGGGTTGCCCGGCCGGCGACCGGTATGGCTACACCGCCACGCCTGAAGGCGACGTCATCTGGGTGGACCATCCAGGACGCGTCGTCAATCCGTGACGGTCAGAAGGGGCGGCCGCCGCCTGCGCCGAAGTTGGTTTCGTGGCTCCACAGGTGGGTGCAGCCGGGGCACTGCAGGTGCAGCAGGCTTCCCGTGGTGCGGATGAGATAGCGCCAGTGGTCCGAGCAGTTGCGGCCGTCGGAGCAGGGGGCGCAGTCCCTGTCGTCGCGGCATCCCGGGCAGGGGACCCAGGCCCTGCGTCCCAGGTCGGCGTGCGGATCAATCGGCAGCATGCCCCGCCCCCCGGTACGGCAGGACCCCGGCGGCGACGAGCATGTCGTAGATCTCCTGCTGCCGCTCGTCGAGGCCCGAGTAGAGCAGGTCGTAGGCCTCCTCCTCGCCCCGCATCACCGCGATCGGGTCCCAGTCGTCTCCCAGGGCCTCCATGACCGCGGCCCGCCGCCGGGCCTCCTCAAGCGTGAGGTCGATCTCGACGACGACGTGTGCGTTGCTGTTGTCCTGACTCATGAGACTTTCCTGTGGGTCGCTCTGGGCTTTCCTTGGCGGGGTTTCGCGGGGGCCGGGCCCGTGGGCTTCCCCGCTGCTTCGTGGGGCTCGCGGAGCTCATGGGCTTCCCGCACGCCTTCACGGGGTTTCCGTGACGGAGACGTGGCGGATCTTTGTGATCAGTCGGACATCCGGCGACGCGCCACGAGGCCTCTTTATACCTTTTTATACCTTATGTCGTTTTTCTTGCCTAGTTCGTGACGTGTCTCACGGGATGTCGTGCCATGGTTGACCTGAACATATGTTGAGGTCTTAGTGTTCGGGGAGGCCACACCTGGAGGGCGGCCACGCCCCGTCTCCACGCGGACGCGGTCACGCGGCGGTTTTGTCGGTGACGGATGAGAGCCTTTCGGTGTCGTCAACCTGTTCGAAGAGCGGTCGGAAGGCCACCACCCCCCCGGAGAAGAGCGATGGACATAGAAGTCACCGCGTGGACGTCGATGTACCACGCGATGCACGCCCAGAACGAGCGCAGGCCCTTCTCCCGGGCGACCCTGCGGCGCATCGGCGCCTTCGCCAGGCCGCACCGCCGGTTCCTGACGTGGTTCCTGCTGCTCAGCGTCACGACGGCGGTTCTCGCGGTCGCGACTCCCGTGCTCGCGGGCCGGGTCGTCAACGCGATCGTCGAGGGCGCCGACTTCGGCCTCGTCGTGCTCCTGGCCTCCCTGATCGCCGTCATCGCGGTCGTCGAGGCCGGGCTCGGGCTGGTCACCCGCTGGCTGTCGGCGAGCATCGGCGAGGGGCTCATCCTCGACCTGCGCACCACCGTGTTCGACCACGTGCAGCGCATGCCGATCGCCTTCTTCACCCGCACCCGCACCGGCGCCCTGGTCAGCAGGCTGAACAACGACGTCATCGGGGCGCAGCGGGCCTTCAGCGACACCCTCTCCGGCGTGGTCGGAAACATCGTGACGCTCGTGCTCACGCTCATCGTGATGGTCGGGACCTCCTGGCAGATCACCCTGCTGGCCCTGCTCCTGCTGCCGCTCTTCGTGCTGCCGGCCCGCCGGATGGGCACCCGTCTGGCCAGGCTCGAACGCGAGTCGGCCGACCACAACGCCGCGATGATCACCCAGATGACCGAGCGCTTCTCCGCGCCGGGCGCCACGCTGGTGAAGCTCTTCGGCAGGCCCAGGCGCGAGTCGGCGGAGTTCGAGGGGCGGGCCAGGAGGGTGCGCGACATCGGCGTGCGCACGGCCATGTCCCAGTCGGTGTTCGTCACCGCGCTGGTGCTGGTCTCCGCGCTCGCCCTGGCCGTCGTCTACGGCCTCGGCGGGTTCTACGCGCTGCGCGGGCAGCTCGAACCGGGCGCGGTCGTGGCCATGGCGCTGCTGCTCACCCGGCTCTACGCCCCGCTGACCGCCCTGGCCAGCGCGCGGGTCGAGGTGATGACCGCGCTGGTGAGCTTCGAGCGGGTCTTCGAGGTGCTCGACCTCAAGCCCCTCATCACCGACGCCCCGGACGCCAGGCCGGTGCCCGAGGGGCCGGTCTCCATCGAGTTCGACGGGGTCGGCTTCGCCTATCCCTCGGCCGACAAGGTGTCGCTCGCCTCACTTGAGGAGGTCTCGACCCTCGACACCCGTGGTGGCGTCGAGGTGCTGCACGGGGTGTCCTTCCGGGCCGAGCCCGGGCAGATGGTCGCGCTGGTGGGCTCCTCGGGGGCGGGCAAGTCGACGATCGCGCAACTGGCGGCCCGTCTCTACGACGTCGACAGCGGCGCGGTGCGGCTGTCCGGTGTCGACGTCCGTGACCTGAGCGCCGAGTCGGTGCGTGAGACGCTCGGCATGGTGACGCAGGACGGGCACCTGTTCCACGAGTCCGTCCGCGCCAACCTTCTGCTGGCCCGCCCTGAGGCCACGGATGAGGAGATCTGGGAGGTGCTGCGGCGCGCCCGGCTGGCCGACCTCGTCTCGGCGCTGCCCGACGGGCTGGACACGGTCGTGGGTGAGCGCGGATACCGCCTGTCCGGTGGTGAGCGTCAGCGTCTGACGATCGCCAGGCTGCTGCTGGCACGCCCCCGGGTCGTCATCCTCGACGAGGCGACCGCCCACCTGGACTCCACCTCGGAGGCCGCCGTCCAGGAGGCCCTGGGTGAGGCGCTCGCCGGGCGGACCTCGGTGGTGATCGCCCACCGGCTCTCCACCGTCCGCGCCGCGGACCTCATCCTCGTGGTCGAGAACGGCCGCATCGTGGAGCGCGGCACCCACGCCTCCCTCCTCGCCGCCGGCGGCCGCTACGAGGAGCTCCACCGCACCCAGTTCAACCAGTCAGAGGAGAAGGAGCCCGTCCACTGAGCCAGTCTCCACGGTCTGAACTCGTCCCTACGGTCTGAGCCCTCTTTCTCAAGGGCTCGGGGCGTGGGGACGCAGCCGATGAGACCGCGGACCGGGGCGTCAGAGAGGTGCTTGGGCCGGCGAAGAGACAGCCGCTCCGCCACAACTTGCGATATCCCGGCGATACGAAGAGCGCGACTGATCACAGCTCGCCATTGAGGTCGAGGTCACGGCCGGTTCCGAACCGGCCGTGACCTCGTCTCGCGAGTTTCCACGGGCCTCTACGGGTCTCTGCGCGACAGAGCGGCTCCCGCGGCGGCAAGCGAGACCACGATGTAGCCGAGCAGCACGAGCGTCGCCGCCATGGGCGGGAACCAGTCACCCGTTATCCGTCCGGACAGAAGGTTGGACGCCATCGGCAGCGTGAGCGAGCCGATCCATTCGTGCCAGGGAGCGGGCAGGAACGAGGTCAACGGGGGAACGACGAACAGCAGCGCGAAGATCGAGACGAACGCGGCTCCGGTGGACCTCAGAAGTGTCCCAAGTCCCAGGCCCACGAGCGCCATGACCATACAGCTGAAACGGCCCAGGACGCTAATGAGGGTAAGGGCCTCTGGTGTGATCCGTCGAAGTTTCCTGCTCTTGAAGGACTGATCGAGGGCGTCGTCCCGAGGGGGCACGAGCTTTCACAGATCGCGCCCACCTCGCGGCAACACCGTCTCAGCCAACCACCGTTTTTGGTGGTCTAGCTGAGACGCGTGTCTTGGAACGGCCACCCCTTCACAGAAGGGATGTGGGCCGTGCGCCCCGGACTTTCGGTACGGATCTTGCTCGTCGCTTTGGCAACCACCCTGTCTCTGCTGGTTGCGGACATCGCGAGTGTGCTGTCCTGGGCAGCGGACGGAAGCATTCCACGCGCACTGCTCTACGGTGGTGGGGCGTTCGTCGTATGGATGACCCTTTCCGTCTCTCTCTGCTCAGCTCTGGGAATGCTCGACAAAGACAGCGGGCAGTGACGTACCTCCCGGTCGGGCGATCGGACGGGTGCCGTTACGCGTCCACCAGCTGCATGAACGTCCCGAAAATCATCTTGAACCGGACAGTGTTTGGGGTGGTGTTCGATGTCGGATGTCTTTTCCCAGGTCAACACGGCACAAATATCGAACAGAATCTCGATTCTGTCCGGTTCCCGGGACACCGCCTGACCAGGTCCAGAGCAGCGGAGGTGACGCGGGGAAGTCTGCCCCTGCGCCGGGCATAGCCATCCACAGCCAAAACCCTGAATTCTACGAAACCCTCGTTAGCACAGCTCAGACAGCACTTCGTCGAAAATTTCTTCGTTGCCACCGGGACCCCTCGAAGGAGGTATTCCTCAAGCAGTCTGCTGGTCTTCTCGTCGATCCGGAGCCGGACACCCGGCCGATCACCGCCACCGCGACCATACCGGCCGTGGCCACCAGAGCATTGCAGTTCATGTCCTCTTGGGCATCTGCTGGGTGGCGCAGTGGATGCCGCCGCCGCCCTCGCCCAGAGTGTCGACGCCCACCTGAACGACCTCGCGGCCAGGGTAGAGGTCGCGGATGATGGAGACCGCGTCCCTGTCGGCCTTCTTGTCGCCGAAACGGGGCAGGACGACGCCGCCGTTGACCACGTAGTAGTTGACGTAGGTGGCCAGGAAGCCCTCGCCACGCCGACCGACGTCCTCGGGTTCGGGCAGTTCGACCAGTTCCAGCCGCTTGCCGCGGGCGTCGACGGCTGATCTCAGTACCGCGTGCGCCTGGTCGTAGGCGGCGGTCCAGACGTCCTGCGGGGCGTCCTCGGGCGGGGTACTGACCACAACGACTCCGGGCTCGGAGAAGCGGGCCAGCGCGTCGATGTGGTAGTCGGTGACGTCCTTGCCCTTGACGCCCTTCACCCAGATGAACGTGGTCGCGCCGACGGTCCGGGTCAAGGCGGCCTCGATGTCGGCCTTGGTCTTGCCCGGGTTGCGGTTGTTGTTGATCAACGAGCTCTCGGTGGCCATGAGCGTGCCGACGCCGTCGACCTCGATCGAACCACCCTCGCCGACGATGGGCGCGGCGATCCGGGCGACCTTCTCCATGGCCAGGATCTCGCGGGCGACGCCGGAGTCACGACCGTGTTCCTGCTTGCCGCCCCAGCCGTTGAAGTGGAAGTCGACCCCGGCGAGCTTCTTGCCGTCCAGCACGAAGGTGGGGCCGATGTCGCGCATCCACAGATCGTCGACCGGGATCGAGACCACCTCGACCTGGGAGCCGCAGGCATGCTGCGCCGCCTTGACGTCCCGGGGGCCGGCCAGCAGCACGACCGGCTCGAAGCCGGCGATCACGCGGGCGACGCCGGCGATATCGTCGCGCACCCCGGCGATGTCGGCCCCCCAGATCAGCTCGGTCGGCCATGACATGAACGTCTGCTCGTGCGGATGCGTCTCCTCGGGCATCAGCCATCCACCCTTCGTGCCTGTTGCGGCCGGAATGTTCTGTGCCGTGGCAGGCGTCGACCCCGCCCCCTTTTCCGTCGAGGACGGACCGCAGGCGCCCAGCGCGTCTCCGACGGCCGCCAGAATCACGGCTTGCAGTGCCTGACGTCGCGATATCCGCACAACAGCCCCCTGACTGAAATTGCCGCGGTCGCCGTACCCACATCAAGATCGAAGCTTCTGTCATGGGAGACGAGGGCTGGGGGCTGGCTGGAGTCGCCCGTGAACATGAAGGTGGAACGTACCTACCCGGCTGGCGAACTTCTATCTGGTCTACGCCTTCTGCGCCACTTCTACTGAGTCGGCGCCGGTTCGACTGAGCCGGGACAGTCAGGGCGTGTCGGTTGCCGTCGGTCCGGCTGCCTGGCTCCTGACAACCGGCCGTGCCGGGGCGGAGCAGTATCTTGAGCGGTCGTCAGCGGGATGGAAGAGCCAGCTGGCTCAGGGCACCGGCGGACTCGTTTGGGAATCGACTTCACCGGCAACCCAAGGCGAGACGCTCTCGCGCATCCGCGTCTCAACGGCAACGAGAAGTGAGACGAGTCCGGCGACGCGATCTCACCCCCGATTACGTTCGTCCAGCTCGGCGACCAGGCCGCCGACAAAGATCAAATGAGACAGAACAACCAGCGCGGCACCCGAGCGCCCCGATTCGGCCCTGTTCTCGTACAGCCCCGGCGAATGGACGTGTAGCGCTGGGTAACGCTCGGGGCTGCGCTCGCCGTGAAGGCTGGTGGTAGCGATGGTTCCGTTTCGAGGTCGGCTGAGTGGCCTGATGGCTCGTCAGGGTGCTGCCGCAGTAAATGCCGGATTTACTGCCGCCCGTCTCCCCCGTCGCCGCCATCGACGACCCTGCGCTGCCGGAGGTGCCGGTCAAGTCGTCGGCGGCGCGAGCAGACGAGATGAACGCCGGCACCGTCAACCGGGAACTGTCCATCACCGCAAGGCGATCGGCTGGTGGCAGCGCCAGGGCTGGATCGTCTGCGATCCGACGATCGGCATCGAGCGGCGGCGGGCCCCGCCGGACCGCACCAAAGCCCTCGCGGAGAACCAGATTGCCGCCCTGCGGCGTCTCGACATCGCGCTGCGGGAGAAGACGTTTATGAGTCCGCCGCCCGCGCCAATGAGGTGCTCTACCTGAACGTGGAGGACCTCCACCCGCAGGACAAACGTGGGAAGACCACCGCCAAGAGGGGCGACGGAGTGGATCCACTGGCAGTTCTCCGGAGCGGTACGCACGCCCCGGCATCGACGCCGTCGCCCGGCATGTCGCTGAACGCGACTCCGTAGCCCGCCACCGACGCTGGGCCTCACGCCGACACCACGGTGTACGGGGAGACATGGCCGTCGAGTGCGTGCCTGCCGGCGGCCAGTAGACTCGGCCGCCGTGGCGGACACTCAGTACGAAGACCTTTTGCGGCTGGTACACACCTCCGGGACGGCCAAAGCCGACCGGACGGGTACCGGCACCCGAAGTGTCTTCGGGCATCAACTACGCTACGACCTCTCACAGGGGTTCCCGCTGGTCACCACCAAAAAGGTGCATATCAGGTCCATTGTGTACGAGCTGCTGTGGTTCCTGCGTGGCGACTCGAACGTCGGCTGGCTACAGGAGCACGGCGTCACCATCTGGGACGAATGGGCTGACGTGAACGGCGAACTCGGTCCGGTTTACGGCGCGCAGTGGCGATCCTGGCCCGCCCCGGATGGCAGGCACATCGACCAGGTCAGCGAGGTTCTCGACACTCTGAGCCGGGACCCGGACTGCCGCCGGATGATCGTCTCCGCCTGGAACGTCGCCGAGCTCGACAAGATGGCTCTCGCGCCCTGCCACGCCTTCTTCCAGTTTTACGTCGCCGACGGCAGGCTCTCCTGCCAGCTGTACCAGCGCAGCGCGGATCTGTTCCTCGGCGTCCCGTTCAACATCGCCAGCTATGCCCTGCTCACGCACATGGTGGCTCAGCAGGCCGGCCTCAAGGTCGGCGACTTCATCTGGACCGGCGGCGACTGCCATATCTACGACAATCACGTCGAGCAGGTGACCGAGCAGCTCTCGCGCACCCCGTTCGAGTTTCCCGGGTTGCGTCTGCGCCGGGCCAACTCGCTTTTCGACTACGCCTACGCCGATGTGGAGGTGCTCGACTACCAGCACCACCCGGCCATCAAAGCCTCGGTCGCGGTGTGAACGTCGGGCTGATCTGGGCGCAGACCCTTGATGGCGTGATCGGTGCGGACAATGCGATTCCGTGGAGCCTGCCTGAGGACATGGCACATTTCAAGGCAACCACCCTCGGCCATCCCGTGGTGATGGGGCGCAAGACGTGGGATTCGCTGCCTCCACGCTTCCGCCCGCTGTCCGGCAGGCGCAACATCGTGGTGACTCGTGATCCGCAGTGGGTGGCCAGTGGTGCCGAACGCGCTGAGTCTGTCGCCGAGGCTCTGGAGCTTGCAGCCCAGCCGTTGGAGCGAGCTGCCCCTGCAACAGCATGGGTGATCGGAGGCGGGGAGATTTACCGGGCCGCCCTGGAGTACGCAACAATGCTCTCGGTGACTGAGGTCGACTGGACAGTGGACGGCGACACCTATGCGCCGGCACCGGGCCCGACGTGGAGAGTCTCCGAGGATAAAGGCTGGCGGTCTTCCGTGTCCGGACTGCGCTACCGCATCCGCAGGTACACCCGGTGACAGTTGACTCACGACCCCGGTGGGCTGCCCCATCCTGCGCCATGTGAGGGTTGGGCACCGTAGCCGCCCTGATACGGGCCGTCCACGGGGCACCGCACACCGGAGCCAGTGGGTTCGTCCTCAAGGACACCCCGCCCGCTGACCTTCTTTCCGCCGTCCGTGTGGTCGCGCGAGGGGAGTCCCTGACCTCGCCGGCCGTGACCCGCAGGTTGATCGCGGAGTTCGTGCGAAGCCCCGGGCCGGTGAGCACGCGAGGCCATGGCCGCCTACTCGCCGGTGTCACGGACAGGGAGCGCGAAGTGCTCTTCCATGTCGCGCGCGGCCTGTCGAACACCGAGATATCCGACCATCTCCATATCAGTCTGGCAACCGTCAAGACGCACATCGGCAGCCTGCTCGCCAAGCTGAGAGCCCGTGACAGAGCCCAGCTTGTCATCGTCGCCTACGAGTCCGGGCTGGTCGGCGCCGCACGGAGAAAGTGACCCGCCCCCCGGCGGCGAACCGAAGAGGACGTCAGCCCAGGAGGTTGGGGAGGCGGTCGTTGACGATGCCGTACAGGAGGTCCAGGCTCTCCTCGACCGGGAGGTTCGTGTCGAAGCGGACCAATCCCTCCTCGTCGGCGACGATCTGGTAGTTCATGTAGAGCTGCTGGTCGTGGTCGGCCTCGATGTAGGAGTCACGCCAGTCGGTACGGCGTCCGACCCGGCCCTGCGAGACCTGGAAACCCGGGTCGCACAGCAGCGTCAGGTCCGGCCTGGGCACGTGCTTGCAGATCTCGAAGAACCACTCCTCGTTGGCGAAGCCGCGTGCCCTCATCTGCGCCAGCGCCGTGAAGACGTACCTGTCGGTGATGACCGTGCGCCCCTCGCGGAGGGCGGGCAGCACCACCTCGTGGAGGTTCTGCAGCCGGTCGCTGGTCAGCAGGCAGATCAGGGCGCGGTAGTCGACCTGGTGCCGCTCCTCCGGGTGGTAGATGTAGCGGGTGAACAGCGGGGACTCCCGGGCATACCTGGACGGCTGCATGGTCACGACCGGTTCCACACCACCCGAGGCCAGCCGCTTGGAGAGCCCCTCGATGAGGCTGGTCTTCCCACTGCCGTCCATGCCGCAGAAGGCGATGAACGTGCCGGGGAGGTCGTGGTCGTAAAGGGGAAGGGCCATGTCCGGGCTCCTCTCAGAGTCCTCTCTTGGGCAGATGACGGTACAGCTGATGGGGCGGCCCCGGGGCAAGCCGGTTCCTCTCGGGGCCGGACGGTGCTCCGGCCCCGGGCCGGGTCAGATGGCGGTGTAGCCGCCGTCCACCAGCAACTCGGTGCCGGTGACGAACCGGGCGTCGTCACCGGCGAGGAAGTGGATGGCACCGGCGATCTCCTCGGGGCGTCCCTCGAAGCGTAGCGGCGCCCCGAAGGAGTGACGCTCCCGCCGGGGACCGTCGGCGGAGGTGTAGACGGTCTCGGCGAGTCTCCGGGTGTTCTCGCCGAGCCGGGTGGCCGTCCGTCCCGGGCTCACGATGTTCGCCCGCACGCCGTACGGGGCGTTCTCCACGGCGAAGGCGCGTACCAGCTGCACCAGGCCCGCCTTGGACGCCTCGTAGGCGGCGCACCCGCCACCGGCGCCGATCACGTGGGCCGAGACCGAGCCGACCGCGACGACCGAGCCGCCGGAGGAGAGCCGCAGCAGCGGCGCCGCCCGCTTCAGGCACAGGAAGGGGCCGGTGAGGTTGACGCCCAGGATGTAGGACCAGTCGTGTTCCGACATGTCGGAGACGAACCCGTCGCTGGTGACGCCCGCCGCCAGGACCAGGGTGTCCAGCCCCCCGGCGTCCGCGATCCCGGCGAAGAGGTCCTCGACCTGCTCGGCCACGGAGACGTCCACCGCGTACGGCCGGACCCGGTCGGCGCCGTGTTCGGCGGCCAGCCGTTCGGCGGCCTGGGCGAGGGCGGTCTCGTCGCGGTCGACCAGGGTGACCTGGTCGCCGCGTTTGAGGAAGATCTCGGCGGCGGCGTGACCGATGCCGCTGGCGGCACCGGTCACGCACACGCGACGGGGAGCCGTCACCGCCTGCCTCCCAAGGCACCGGGAAGTTCGCCGCCCGAGGGGCCGGGGAGCGCGCCGCCCGAGGCGCGGGGGAGTTCACCGCCCGAGGCACCGGGAAGTGCGCCACCCCAGGAGCCCGGAGTCTCGCGGGGCGTCTGACGTTCCCGGGAGGTCGTCACTCCCACTCCACGGTCGCCGGGGGCTTGCTGGTGATGTCGTACACCACGCGGCTGATGCCCGGCACCTCGTTGACGATGCGGTTGCTCACCGTCGCCAGGAAGTCGTGGGAGAAACGCGACCAGTCGGCCGTCATCCAGTCTTCGGTGTCCACGGCGCGCAGGGCCAGGACGTCCTCGTAGGTCCGGGCGTCGCCGAGCACGCCGACGGTCCGCTCGGAGGTGAGGACGGCCAGCGCCTGCGCGGTGTGCCGGTAGAGACCGGCCGCGCGCAGCTCCGAGATGAAGATGTGGTCGGCCCGGCGCAGCCGTTCCAGCCGCTCCCGGGTCACCGCGCCGGTCATCCGTACGGCGAGGCCGGGGCCGGGGAAGGGGTGGCGGTCGACGATCTCCTCGGGCAGGCCGAGGCTGCGGCCCACCTGGCGCACCTCGTCCTTGAACAGGAACGACAGCGGGTCCAGGAGTTCCAGGCGCATGGTGTCGGGCAGCCCGCCCACGTTGTGGTGCGTCTTGATCTTCGCCGCGGCCGAGGAGTGGCGCTTGGAGTCGCCGGCGCTCTCGATGACGTCCGGGTAGGTGGTGCCCTGGGCGAAGAAGTCGGCGTCGCCGAGGGTGGGGGCGACCTCCTCGAAGACCTCCATGAAGCTGCGGCCGATCCGGCGGCGCTTCTCCTCGGGGTCGACCACGCCGTCGAGGGCGCTGAGGAACTTCTCGCTGGCGTCCACCTTGACGACGCGCATGTTCAGGTGGCGGGAGAACACGTCCATGCACTGCTCGGCCTCGCCGAGGCGCAGCAGCCCGTTGTCGACGAACACGCAGGTCAGCTGGGAGCCGACGGCCCGGGAGACCAGGGCGGCGGCGACGCCGGAGTCGACTCCGCCCGACAGCGCGCAGATGACGCGCCGGTCGCCGATCCGGGTGCGCAGCCAGTCGACGGTGTTCTCGATGAACGACGTGGCCGACCAGTCGCCCGCGCAGCCGCACAGGTCGAGGGCGAAGTTGCGCAGCAGGTCGCGGCCGAAGGCGGTGTGCGCGACCTCGGGGTGGAACTGCACGCCCCAGAACAGGGCGCCGTCGCCGATGACGGCGATCAGGCCGTCGCCGCTGCGCGCGAACACCTCGAAGCCGGGCGGCACCTCGACGATGTGGTCGGTGTGGCTCATCCACGCGACGGAGTTCGACTCGACGCCGGTGAGCAGGGGGGAGTCGCCTTCGAGGAGCACCTCGGCGCGGCCGAACTCCCGGCTGGGGGCGGAGGCCACCCTGCCGCCGAGGGAGTGGGCGAGCAGCTGGGCTCCGTAGCAGATGCCGAGGACGGGGATCCCCAGGTCGAGCAGTCCTTCGGGCAGTCCGGCGGCGCCGTCGTCGTAGACGCTGTGCGGGCCGCCGGACAGCACGATCCCGCGCGGTTTGCGCGCGGCGATCTCCGAGACGTCGGCGGTCGCGGGCATCAGTTCGCAGTACACGCCCAGTTCACGGATTCGGCGGGCTATCAGGAGGCTGTACTGCGAGCCGTAGTCGAGCACGACCAGCTCAGCCTGCTCGACGGAGGGGCGGTTGAAGGTGGGGCTCACGTCGGAGCGTGACATGCGAATCCATTCGGGCGGTCTCGGTGGTCCCACGCGGGTTCCACAAGTACTCAGATCATACGTATTAAGTATGAGGACGAGGCCTGGAAACAAGCCCCGCGTGAGGCCCTTCACATTTATGCAGGTCAAGGCCTCGTGACTGATTGGAGAGCCAGCGGATCCGGCCCTCGTGAACGGTAAACCTTCTTAACTATAGGTCCTTGACACTACCAAAGTCATACGTATGATGAGGCTCACTTGTAAGCCCGTTTGTGGGCTAATGGGTGCTTTGGCCGCCTGAAAAAGCGTGTCTCCCGCCCATAACTCTGCAGCTGGGAGTGAGCACAGATGTCCACCAAATCTGAACTCCAGCGGTCCATCGACGGCGGGGCCATCCCTCCCTTCGTCTACTGCTATCCGGTGCGTTCCTCCTACCGCCCGCTGGATCCGGGACGGGCCGTCGAGGCCATCTGGGAAGAGGACCTGAGCCATTCGCCGACGCGCGAACTCAACCTCTACCTGCACGTTCCCTTCTGCAGGTACAAATGCGGGTTCTGCAACCTGTACACCGTCATCTCCGAGGACGCGGACGTGTACGACGCCTACACCGAGGCGCTGTGCGCGGACATCCGCAGGCACGCCTCGGTGATCCGGGACCGGCGATTACGGACGGTCTACATCGGCGGGGGAACGCCGAGCCTGCTGCACCGCCGCAACTTCGACCAGATCTTCGACACGCTGACCGAGGTCTACCCCAACTGGCGCAGCACCACCGAGGAGGTCGCGGTCGAGGCGACGCCCGACTCCATCGTCGACCGGCCCGACACCCTGCGCCACCTGATCGCACGCGGCCTGACCAGGGTCAACATGGGCATCCAGTCCCTGCGGCCGCAGGAGATCCGTGAGGCGGGACGCGGCCAGGCCAACGAGCGCACGGTCCGCAAGGCGATCGAGATCGTCAAGACGACGGACCTCGCCAACCTCAGCACCGACCTGATCATGGGATTCGCCGGACAGGACGACCAGTCCTGGCGCGAGTCGGTCGACGAACTGGTCTCCCTGGCCCCCGAGACGATCAGCACCTACTTCCTGACGATCCGCCCGGACGCCTGGTTCTCCAAGACCGGCAGGTACCGGTACATGCGCAACGGCGCCCTGTACGACCGCTACGACTACGCGCAGGAGAAACTGCTGTCGGCGGGATACGTCCAGGAGTCCAACGTCCGGTACAAGAAGCCGGGACGCGGGGGCTACGTCCAGAAGGTCCTGCAGTTCCACGGCGTCCCCGTGCTCGGCCTGGGCGCCGGGGCGCGGACCTACACCAACACGGTCGACTACATCGTCGGCGGCAGCGCCAACCCCACGCTCGCCGAGGTCGGCGACTACATCAAGGGCGCCAACACCGGCAGCCTCGCCCCCCGGGCCGGGTTCGTCTACGACGACGTCGAGCGGATCCGTAAGCGGCTGGCCCTGGACCTGTTCGACCTGAACCTGCACGACCTCGACAGGTACGGCTACCGCGAGCACGCCCACCTGTTCGAGCCCGTCCTGCTCGCCGCCGAGGAACTCGGCCTGCTGACCCGCCTGCCCGGGGACCGGGTGCAGCTCACCAGGACCGGCTTCAAGTACCGCGACATCATCTCCTGGATGTTCTACTCCCCGGAGGTCGTGCGCCTCGACGAGGAGTTCTACCGGGAGCTGCACAACCAGAACTCCCGGGCCACCCGCCTGCTCGGCAACCCCTCGTTCATCTCCGGCCTGTCGGCCGCGGTCTGAGAGGGGACGAGATGCCGGTACTCGCCGTCCTCGGAGCCCACTGGGGAGACGAGGGCAAGGGAAAGATCGCGGCGGCCCTCAGCCGGGACGCCCACGTGTGCGCCCGCTTCCAGGGCGGGCCGAACGCCGCACACTCGGTGCTCGCGCCGGGCCGTACCGAACCGTGGGTGCTGCGGATGGTGCCCAGCGGGATCCTGAGCGGGGCCGTCGGCGTCGTCGGCGGCGGCTGCGTCATCGAGCCCAGGATGCTGCTGAACGAGGTGGCGACGCTGCGCGCCGCCTTCCCCGACGTGACGGACCGCCTGCGCGTCTCCCTGCGGGCCCACGTCATCACCGCCGACCACCGGGAGGCCGACAGCGCCGGAAGCGGCGTGGGCAGCACCCGGATGGGCGTCGGCCAGGCCTACCGCGACAAGGCGGCGCGCACGGGACTGCGGGTCAAGGACCTGCTGACCGGCGGGGACCGCCTGCCCGCCGACCTGCGGCCGGTCGCCGAGGAGTTCGCCGACCTGATCGGCCACTGCTGTGTCGACGAGGTCGCCTACCTGCGCGACCGGCTCGACCACGGCGCGCGGGTGGTCGCCGAGGGCGCCCAGGGCAGCAGGCTGGACCTCGACCACGGCGACTACCCCTACGTGACCTCAAGCAACACCACGGTCGGGGCGGTCCTCACCGGCCTGGGGGTCGGCCCCAGGGACATCGCGAGCGTCCTGCTGGTGACCCCCGCCTACGTCACCAAGGTCGGCGGCGGTGAACTGCCCTCACGGCTGTACGGCGAGCTCAACGCCGAACTGCAGGAACGCGGCGAGGAACTCGACCGCGCGACCGACCTGATGCGGGACACCGGCTGGCTCGACATCGGCTGGTTGCGCAGCGCCTGCCGCCTCAACCAGGCGGACGGGATCGTGATGACCAAGTTCGACGTGCTCGCGGGCTTCCCGGCGATCGGGCTCTACGACCAGGACAGGGCCCCCGCGGTACGGATGCTCCCCGGCTGGAGCGCCGGGGACGTCGCCGCCGCGTCCGGGGGCGCCGAGGCGCCGCCCATCGCGGCCTACCTCGCGGAGGTCGAGCGGCACTGCGCCACCCCGGTGGTCGCGGCGGGCCGCGGGGCGGGGCTGGACGACTGGTGGTGGCGCGGTGACGAGGAAGACCTGTGGAGGTCGCCCGACCAGGCCCTGGTCGTGAACTGATGATCGAGGTCGACGTGGGCGACGCCGTACTCGGCAACCTGCGGATCGGGATCAGCCCACTGTGGGAGACGGTCGCGAGCCTGTCGCTGCTCAGCAGGCGGGACGCCTGCCCGTGGCCGTACACCGTGTGGGCCAGGAACGCCAGGCAGGCACTCGCCAGGGGACGCGGGGGTGAGGCCCTGGCGTGGTTCGCCGGGGTCGGACTCCCGCTGCCCGCCTTCCTCACCCCGGCCCCGCCGCCGGGGGCGGCCGGGATCGACGAGGAACTCGCCGCGCTGCGCGCCGTACCCGAGGAGACGGTCAGGGAGGAACTGGCCCGCCGCCACCCGTCGGGGACGCCGGAGCCGTTCGCCCGGTTCGCCAGGGAGCCCCGGGAGGCGCTCGACTGGTATGCGGACCTGCTCCAGGACTACTGGGCGGCCACGGTCGCGCCGTACTGGTCGGCCATGCGGCCCGTCCTGGACCAGGAGGTGCTGCTCCAGGCCAGGGTGCTGGCCACCGCGGGCGGCGGGGCCGTACTCGGCAGGCTCGGCGGGCGGCTGCGCTGGGACCGGCCGACGCTGAGCCTCAACGACTCCTCGGCGTCCCGGCGCGACATCCGGGGCGCGAGCAGGCTGGTGCTGGTCCCGCTGCTCTTCGCCCGCGGCACGCCGTTGTGCGCCACCGGCTCGCAGGAGGAGGTGGCGATCGCCTACCAGGCGCGCGGCTCGGCCGTACTGGCCGGTGGACGGGCGTCGGGGGCGGTCAGGCAGGACGCGGAGCCGGAACGCGGTGACCGGCTGGCGATCCTGGTAGGACGCGGCAGGGCCGCCATCGTCAGGGCGCTGGCGGTTCCCACCACCACCTCGGTGCTGGCGACGACCCTCGGCCTGGCGGCGAGCACGGTCTCGGAACACCTGACGGCTCTGGTCGCCGCCGGTGTGGTGCAACGGCATCGAATCGGTGTACGTGTGATGTATGAGCTGAACCGGTCAGGTCGGGCGCTGCTGGAGTATCTCGACAACGAGACCGTGCACCCGGCCGCCTGACGCCTGTTCCAGGAAGGACCACCGCATGCCACCGACGACGACGCCGTTGATGACGCCGTCCCTCACCGCCGACGAGAAGACCACGCTGCACGCCTTCCTGCGCTACCTGCGGGAGTCCGTGATCGCCAAGTCGGCGGGCGTCGACGACGAACAGGCCGCCAGGGAACTCGTTCCCTCGGGCAAGAGCCTGCTCGCGCTGCTCAAACACCTGACGGTCATGGAGCTCGGCTGGGTGAGCTGGGCGTACGCGGGCGTCGACCTCCCCTCCGAACTGTGCGACCAGGAGGTAAGGCCAGGGGAGACGGCCGAGGAGGTGATCGCGGCCTACCGCGCCGCCGCCGCCCGTTCGGACGCCGTCATCGACGGCTGCGCGTCCCTGGACGCACCCGGCGTGCGGACGCTGCGCCCGACCGCCCCGGCCACGCCGACCATGCGCTGGGTGCTGGCCCACCTCATCGAGGACACCGCCCGGCACACCGGCCACGCCGACGTGCTGCGGGAGCAGATCGACGGGCTCGCCGGGAACTGGAAGGGCAACACCCGGTGGTGAGCGGGCTCCACGAGGTGGAGACCGTCTTCACCGAAGGGCACGTCGAGATGCTCGACTGGTCGGGCGGCCCGGTGCTGGCCGACCAGGACGAGAAGGGCGTGCTGCTCACCGGCCCCGACGGTACGGTGCACCGGATCGACGACGAGGCCGACGTCACGATCTTCGCCGGGGACGAGGCCGCCTTCCTGTCCGTCCACCGGGACGGCACGACCCTGCGGGTCGTCCAGCGGCCCCTGCGCGGTGACCCGGTCACCTGGGAGGCCCCCCTGACGGGTGCCGCCGCGCGGGGGTGGGCGCCGTTCGACGCCCTGCCGGGACGGCCGGTCGGCGGGACACGGGGCGTCGCGCTGGTCGTGGAGACGGACACGGGCGCCCAGGCGATCCTTGAGGCCTTCCCCGGCGGGACCGGGCGGATCCACCCGAACCGGTGGCCCGGCGAGTCGCCGGTCCACGTGGACGGCGGCCTGAACCTGGCCGTGACCCAGCTCCACGACGCCCCCGACCGGCCGGTGCTCCACGTGTGGCCCCTGGATCCGGACCTTGACGACCCCGTGGAGAGACGGGTCGAGGGACGCTGGCTCGACGTCCGCGACGGCCTGGCGCTCGTCGAACGCGACGGCAGGCCGGTGACGTGGCGGCCGGGCACGGACGTCGTCACCGACGAACTCCGGATCGAGGGAGACCTGGTCGACGCGCGTTTCCTGGGATCGGGCACGGACACGATCGCCGTGGTCGTCACCTCCGAGGGCGCCGACAGCCTGGTCGTCGTCGACCGGGCGAGCGGCGCCCGGCGGGCCGTACCGCTGCCGCCGGGCCGGATCCGGGTCTGCTCCGCCCACGCCGGGGGTGTCGGGCTGCGCCTGACCTCCGTCGTGAACGGCGGCGTGTGGGCCTGGCTGGCACCGGACGGGACAACGCGCACCGCGCCGGGAGGCGTCCCGCCGCTCGGCGGCGGCGCCGTCTCCAGCCACCGCTGGCAGGGCGCCACCCCCATCCACGTCCACCTGCCGGGAGGCAGGCCGACCGGCGTGGTGATCTCCCTGCACGGCGGGCCGGAGATCGTCGAACGGGACGAGCTCCGCTTCGACGGGCTCTACCGGAGACTCCTGGAACGCGGGATCGCCGTCCTCGCGGTGAACTACGCCGGATCGTCGGGCTACGGGGCGGCCCACACCAGACGCGCGTGGCGCGCCTGGGAGGAGACCCTGCGGGAGGATCTGACGGCCTGTCTGACGTTCGCCGAGCGCAAGGGTGTGCCCCGTGACCGGACGATCCTGCTCGGCGCCAGCTTCGGCGGCGGCCTCGCGCTGCTCGGCAACGCCATCCTGCCCGGTACGGCCGGCGTGGTCGCCTGCTCACCCCTGGTCGACCTGGTGCGCCACGTGCGCAGGATGGTCGAGGAGGACCCCCGCTGCCGGGCCTGGTTCACCCGCAGGTTCGGGGACCTGACCGCCGAGGGAGCCGTCGCCCCCCTGGACCCGGTACGGCTCGCCTGCCCGGGAGGCGGTCCCGTCTTCCTCATCCAGGGCGACCGGGACCCGATCTCCAGCCTCGGGGACGTCCGGGACCTCGCACGGCTGGCGGCCGAACGCGGCCTGCCCTGGGAACTCGTCGTCGAGCCCGGCGTCGGCCACCGCCCCGCCACCCTCAGGCAGGCGCTGAACCGCTACCGCAACCTCATGGAGGCCCTGGAGAAGTTGGCCGGTCAGTGGGGGCATTCGGCTGGAACCGAATTCCTTGTCGGGCCCGCGGACGCCACCTAGGGTCACGATGGCGATCAGCCGTCCGTCCAGGAACCCCTGAACCCGGGAGAACCCATGAAGCCGTACGTCAGACCGCAGCCCATGCCCGAGGAGCCCCAGGAGGAGGGCTCGGCCGAGTCCTCCAAGCCCCTGAAGCCCTACGTCAAGTCGCAGGCCAAGCAGGTCGCCTACAACACGGTGCTGCGCGTGGTCGCCTGAGCAAGGACTCCCCCCAACCCCTGAGGTGCACATGTGCGGTCTGGCCGGTCTGGCCCGTATCGACGGCGGCCACACGGACGCCACGACGGACGCGCTCCTGGAACGGATGGCGCGGATCATCGCCCATCGAGGCCCCGACGACCGGGAACTGCTGCGGCAGGGACCGGTCGGCCTCGCCTTCACCAGGCTCTCCCTGGTCGATCCGGAGAGCGGCGGCCAGCCCCTCTCGACGGAGGACGGCGACCTCGTCCTGATCGCCAACGGCGAGGTCTACAACCACCGTGAGCTGGCCGCGAGGCTTCCCGCGGGCACCCGGCTCAAGGGGGGCTCCGACTGCGAGGTCCTCCTGCACCTGTACCGCGAGCGGGGCGACGCCTTCCTCGACGAGGTACGCGGCATGTTCGCCATCGTGCTGTGGGACCGTCGCCGGGGACGGCTCGTCCTGGCTCGCGACCGGTTCGGCATCAAACCGCTCTACTACCACCGTGACGGCCGGCGCGTGGTGTTCGCCTCGGAGATCAAGGCGCTGTTCGCCGACCCGGCCACGCCACGCTCCCTGGACTGGGAGCAGGCGCTCACCCACCCCATGCTCAGCGCCGCGCCGTACCCGCACCGGGCGGAGGTCCCCTCCACCTGGTTCACCGGGATCGAGTGCGTCCCCGCGGGCCGGATCGTGCAGATCGACCTGGCCGACGGGACGACCCGCGAGCACACGTACTGGTCCCTGCCGACGGCCGATGCGGACGCCTCTGAGGAGGAGTTCGTCCGCCGCTACGGCGAACTGCTGGCCGAGTCCGTGGCCGAGTGCGCGACCGCCGACGCCGAACTCGGGGTCTTCCTCAGCGGCGGCGTCGACTCGGCGGCCGTCACCGCCCTGGCCACGCCGTACGCGGGACGGCTGCACACCTTCACCGTGCTGTCGGCGAGCACTCTGCGCAACGGCGACGCCGAGCACGCCTCCTGGCTCGCCGGGAAGCTCGGCCTGCCCAACCACCAGGTGTGCTTCGAGGCCGACCGGATCCCCTCCCCGGACGAGTGGAAACGGCTGCTGTGGCTGATGGAGCACCCGCAGTGCGGGCCCGAGCAGTACTACAAGCACGAACTGCACCGCTACGCCAAACAGGCCAGGCCGGAGCTGCGGGGCATGCTCCTGGGGGCCGCCAGCGACGAGTTCAACGGCGGCTACTCGGTGGACTACAGCGGGGGAGGCGGCTGGGACGCCTTCGTCGCGACCCTCGACTCCATGGCGTGCTCCGGCGCCCTGCGGACCCGTCCCGGCCTGGCGCCCTGGTGGACGCGGACCGACGTGCCGCTGCTGTCCAGGGAGCTGCTCGCCGTACGTGAGGACCCCTACCGGGCCTACCTGGCCGCCGAGTACAGCAAGATCCAGCAGTACAACTGCTGGCACGAGGACCGTACGGCCGCGGGCAGCGGCATCGAGGCGCGGGTGCCGTTCCTCGACCACCGCCTGGTCGAACTGGTCCTGTCCATCCCGCCGAGCCACAGGAAACGGCTGCTGTGGGACAAGACGATCCTGCGGGAGAGCATGCGGGGCGTGCTGCCGGACCGGATCGCCGCCCGGGAGAAGGTCCCCTTCTTCTACGGCGAGGGGCAGCGCCACACCCACCGGGTCTTCCTGCGGATGCTGCGCGGGGACGGGGCGGCGCTCGTTGAGGAGGCCCTGGCCGCACCGGGCGCCTCCGGCGCGCTGGACGGCTCCGCCGTACGGGGACTGCTGGGGTCGCTGACGGAACGGGACGACCTGGCCCAGGTGGAGATCCTGCTGAGGCTGGTGAACCTGGGGCTGCTGTCCCAGATGGTCGGCGATCTTCCCCCGCCCGTCGTGGACATGTCCGCCGGCCCGGTCCCCGTCGCCTTGGGCGGTGAGAACGAGGCGCGGACGGAGGAGATCCTCGGCTGCGCGCCCTCCGTCGAGCCGGGGTCGGTGCCCGCGCAGGAGGACGGCTTCCTCCTGCTCGCGGACACCACGGCCGAGGGGACCTGGTACGTCGCCGTGGACGGCGCCGTCCGGTACGTGCTGGAGAAGGACGACGACTGGCTGGACCTGCTGCGCTCCGTCGACGGCGCCCGCTCGGTCGCGGAGATCGCCGAACTGACCGGGCGGCCGGGGGACCAGGTGGCACGGCAGGTCGCCGAGGCCGTCGAACACGGGATGTTGCACCTGATCGAGGAGGGGACGGGCCATGCGGGTTGACCCGAGCGGACACCTGGCGGAACTGGCCGCGCGCGGGCTGCTGCCCGAGGACCACCAGGCCGTCTACCTGGCCGGATCCCTGGTCCGGGGCTGGGGCAACTCGGGCAGCGACCTCGACGTCTACGTCGTGTCCACCGCCCAGAGAACCGCCCCGAGCACGGCTCTCGCCCCGGTCGCGCTGACCCCCGACCACGTCCCCGTCGAGGTCGTCCACGTGGACGGCGTCAGGTGGGACATCGAGTACTGGACCGACTCCCAGGTCGACCAGATGTTCGCCAAGGTGTCCTGGGAGGAGTTCGACACCAACCACAGCGTGGCCGACCTGCTCACCTCCCACGAGATGGACTTCCTCGAACGACTCGGCAGCGCCGTGTCCGTCACGGGGGAGTCGTGGCTGGCCGGGCGCAGGACACAGCTGGAGTCCTCGGCGATCCGCTCGATTCTGGTCAGCCGCGCGCTCAACCTGTCGGACCTCTTCGTCGAGGACGCCGTCGGCCAGCTCAAGGCGGGAGACGTGGAGAGCGCCGTGCTCTCGGCCAAGCTCGCCTTCGGCTACGCGGTCAACGCCCTGCACGTCTCGTGCGGGGAGTTCGGCCACAGCGCCAAGTGGCGGGCACGCCGGTTCCGCCAGGTCGAGCAGACCATCATGCCCTTCGAGGAGTACTGGACGATCGAGACCATGCGGGGGTACGACCCGGCGAACCCGGCCGCGTGGGTCGAGGACGTCGTACTGGCGTGCCGCCGGATCTCCATGGAGGTCGTGATCTGATGGAACAGTTGTCCCCCGAGGCCGTACCGGTGCCCAGGCTCGACGTCCGGGTGCGCAACGTCGGTGGCACGATCACCGTCGCCTGGGGCGAGAGCGTCTTCGAGCTCTCCGAGACGGCGGGCTTCCTGTGGAGGCGCGTGGACGGCCGCAGGTCGCTGCGCGAACTGGCCCTGCTGCTGGCCGGGGAGTACGCGGTCGACGCCGAGACCGCGCTGCTGGACACGGCGGAGACCATGACGGCGCTTGCCGACGGCGGGCTCGTGCGGTTGAGATGAGAGACACGCCGGAGGACTACGGCAGCCGTTTCGAGCGCTGGGACGAACGGGCGGCCGTCAGGGTCAAGCCGCAGCCCGTCATGGACCCCCCGGCGCCGGACGCGCTGTACTTCCCCCCGGAGCTCGTCCCCGTGCTGCGCCATCCGCTGGTCGCCGAGCGGGGGGAGCGGGCGGTCCACGACGCCCTCGCCCAGCACCTCTACCACTACCTGCACTTCACGGTCGAGCTGGAACAGCTCGCGATCATCCCCGTCGCGGCCAGGATCGCCAGGGGGCGCTCCGGGCTGGACCTCCCGGAGCGGATGCGCGCCGACGCCTACAAGATCGTGACGGACGAGGCCTGGCACGCCCAGCTCTCCTACGACCTGATCAGGCAGGTCGAGGCGCGCTCAGGGGTCGAGTGGGCCGACGCGGGCACCCCGGCCTTCCTGCGGCGCCTCGACGCCGTCCGCAGGCGCCTCGACCCCCGGGTTCGGGGGCTGGAACGGCTGCTGTTCGCGGTCGTCAGCGAGACGCTCATCTCGACCGTCCTGACCGACATCCCCAGGGACCGGCGGCTGCCGGGGGCCGTACGCGACCTGGTGCGCGACCACGCCGAGGACGAGGGCAGGCACCACGCCTACTTCCGTGACCTGCTCCAGCGGCTCTGGCCCGCGCTGAGCGCCGGGGAGCGCGCCTGCGTCGGCCCTCTGCTGCCCGCGATCGTCGCGGCGTTCGTCGAGCCGGACCGTGAGGCGGCGGCCGTCGTCGCCCGGTCGGCGGGGCTGTCGCGCGAGGAGGCCAGGACCGTCGCGGCCGAGTCGCTCTCGGTGGAATGGACGGCCCGGGACACCGCGTCGAGGGCGCGGACCGTCGTACGGTATTTCGAGGAGGCGGGAGCGCTCGACGACGGCGCGACCATGGAGGCGTTCGTCTCGGCCGGGCTCCTGAACAACGTCCGGGACGGGTGAGAGCGCGCCTCTTTTTCCCCTTCGATCCGATGGGGAATGCCTGGATGGAATACTTGTCCTGGCATCGGATCACAGAGCATCGAGTGGCAGCGGTGTACGGGGTCACGGGTCACGGGGAAGAACGCGATCTGTCTGTGCGCCATGACGAACACATAGGGTGATTAGACATGCTTAGGCCGGTGAAAGCGCGCATCACCAGCAGGGATGTGGCTCAGGCAGCCGGGGTCTCACAGTCGACGGTCTCCCTCGTCCTCACCGGGAAGTGGCCGGGCCGGGTCTCGAAGGAGACCGCGGCCAGGATCAGGCGCATCACCGCGGAGATGGACTACCAGCCGGATCTGACGGCGCGGAGCCTGCGACTTGAGAGAACCGGCACGGTGCTGCTGATCGTTCCCGCGATCACCAACACCTTCTTCGCCAACCTGCACGTGGGGGCGACCCAGGTCGCCAACCAGCACGAGACGACCGTCCTGGTCTATCCCATGGGCACCGACAGGCACGAGCGGCTGCTCCCGATACCGCAGCAGGCCATCGACGGGATGCTGGTCTACGGCGACGTGGGGACGGAGGCCATCCGCCCGCAGGGCGTCGTGCCGATGGTGCCGCTGGACTGCGACCCCCGGCTGTACCCCGACGCGGTCAACGTGGACATCGCCGTGGGCAGCCGTGAGGCCGCGCGCCACCTGCTGGACCTCGGTCACCACAGGATCGGCTACCTGCACGTGGACCGGCGCGGCGCCTGGATGCTGACGACCAGGCTGCGCTCCCTGCGCGCGGTGGTCAGGCACCGCCCGGGGGCGAGTCTCACGGTGGTCGGCACGACCTTCGACCCCGTGGACGCCCAGCGGGCGGCCCTGGAACTACTGCGTTCTGACCCGGCCCCCACGGCGGTGGTCTGCGAGGACGACAACCTGGCCGTCGTGGTGTTCGCCGCCGCGCGGAGCCTCGGTCTCGACGTCCCGAACGACCTGTCGGTGATCGGCTACAACAACCTTCCGATCAGCGACGTCCTCCACCCGGCGCTGACGACGGTGAACATCCCGGTCACCGAGCTGGGGGCGGCCGGTGCCCAGGCGCTGCACGACCGGCTCGCCGCCAGGCAGCCGAGCCCCGCCGTGCTGCGGAGCTCCCTGGTCGTACGGCAGTCCACCGCCCCGCCCCGTCAGGCCTGACGTTCGCGAGCCCCCGTGAGGCCGGGATCACGGTAGATGATCCCGAACGAGGTGAGGAGGAAGGCGACCGGCAGGAGTGCCTGGATCGTCCCGGTGAGGAGCACGGTGGTCGCGCTGCCGAGAGACTGCGCCGCCACCCCTCCGGCCAGCGCCCCCAGGGGAATGGCCCCGTGCGAGATCAACCGGTAGCTCGCCGTCACCCGCCCCATCAGCTCGGGACGGACGATCGCCTGCCGGGCGCTGATGGCGTGGACGTTGTACACGGCCAGCGCGAACGTGCTGACGAACATGCAGGCCACCAGTACGGCGACACGCGGCGCCGTGGCGTCGAGGAGCGTGGCCGAGGCCGCGGCCATCACCCCGATCCCGCTCATGACCTGGGCCGCGAAGATGGTCGGCCCCGCGGGGAACCTGTTGTGGACGTAGGCGGCGAAGGCGGAACCGGCGATGCCGCCCACGGCACCCGCGGCCACGACCACCCCGAGCAGCGCGGGCGTCAGGGCGAGGTGCTGGACCACGTAGATGAGGATCGTCACGTCGAACGCCTGGATGCACATGTTGCCGAGGCCGCTGGCCACCCCGAAGGCGAGAACCCGCCGATCCTTGACGAAGTACCGGAACCCCTCGGTGATCGCCGTCCCCCAGCGGAGCCGCTGCGGCCCCTTCCGCCCGGAGAACCTGAGCTTCAGCGTGGACAGCAGGGAGGCCGACAGCAGGTAGGACACCGCGTCGACCAGGAGGGCGTACGGCGCGCCGAGCAGCTGGACGATCAGCCCCGCGAGCCCGGGACCGGCCACGTCGATGACGGAGTAGCTCGTGCTGACCGCGGCGTTGCCGGGGACGAGCTGCTCCTCACCGACCAGCCGGGGAAGCATGGAGTGGTGCGCCACGTCGCCGAGGGCCTTGAACACGCCCATGGCCAGGCCCAGGCCGTACAGCCAGCCCAGGCTCAGCACGCCGGTCGCCGTGACGATCGGCACGGTGAGCAGGATCAGTCCGCGGGCCAGGTCGCACCCGGCGTTCACCAGCTTGGCCGGCCAGTGGTCGGCGACGACCCCGGCGAAGGGCAGGACGACGACCGCGGGGACGTACTGCAGGCCGGTCAGCAGGCCGAGCTGTACGGGGTCGGCGTGCAGGACCATCAGGGCGGTCAGGGGCAGGGCCATCAGCGTGACCTGGGACCCGATTCCCGAGACGGTGACCGCGGTCCAGAACCTGAGGAAGTTCGCGTCGCGGAGCGGGCCTTTCCCAGCCGAGCCTTTCCCCGTCAGGCTTTCCGCGGCCGGGCTTCCCACGGCCGGCCCTTTCCCGGCCGAGTTTTCCGCGGCCGAATCCTTCCCGGCCGGGCCTTCGGCGGCCGGGTCTTCCACAGCCCGGCCTTCCACAGCCCGGCCTTCCACAGCCCGGCCTTCCACAGCCCGGCCTTCCGCAGCGGGGTCCTTCGTAGCGGGGCCTTCCGTGGCCGGGTCCTTCATGGCAGGCCGATGACGCCGACGTCGACGAGCGAGGCGTGGTAGGCGGCGATCTCGTCCTCGCCGACCTGGAGCCCGGCCGAGGCGAGCACGCCCCCCATCAGGTGTACGGCCTCCTCCTTGGGGCGGCCGTGGGAGATGCCCCACAACAGGGCGCCCTGCCAGCTGAGCAGCACGGACTCCCCGCGTACCGACTCGATGAGGACGCCGCTGCCCTTCATCGGGATCACGCTCACGTCGACGCGCCGGGAGTGGTGCTCGGGTACGGCGCCGAGCACCGGCACGTACTCCAGGCCGGTCGCCGCCATCACCAGCAGGTCCTGCGCGAGGAAGCGGTTCCTGCCGACGGCGTCGTCCTCGGCCGTGTACGCGTGGTCGATCACCTCGGTGAGCGAGGCCTTCAGCAACTCGCTCGCCGAACGCCTCCAGCGGGCCCAGACCCACTTGGTGTTCACGTAGAGGTCGTCCCGCATGCACAGGTAGGCCTCGGTGGCGCGGTGCAGGTACTCCTGGGAGAGATACCTCATGGCGGGCGCGTCCCCGTTGAGAATGGCGCCGCAGATGTCCTCGTTGAGGTTGTGCGCGTCGATCGCGTGCCGCGTCATGAGGAGCCGTTTGTAGTCCGGCATGTTGTCGGCCAGGCGTTGCCGCAACGCGGCGAGTTCACCGTCGTCGACGACGACCTCGCCGAGCAGGAAACGGGTGAGAACGTCCAGCCGGTTACGGCTGAACCGCGCGGTCTGGCTGAAGTCGGTGTTCGTCACCCGGAAGACCGTGCTCTCCTGCACGTCCCGGCGTAGTTGTTCGAGATCCAGGTACTCCACGTCCGCGCGCTCGCCCTCGAATTCGAGCTGCGCCGGGGGAAGCGATTCGCAGTCGGCCCTGACGACGAACAGATCGATGTCCGACATCGGGGAACCAAGCCCTGCCGTCGGCGCGCCACCGAGGTAGATCCGGGACACGGGATGTTCCTTCGCGAGCCATTCGGCGGCGCGTCGCCCTCGCGCGAGGACGTCATTCGACATGGGGGTGGTCATAAGCTTTCCGACGCTTTCCGAGGCTCTCGCTGGACGGTTTCCAGAACTGTCACCGGGCAGCTTTTCTGAATCGTCGCCGGACAGGCCGTGGAGACCCGGCGACCGGGCGGCTGGGTGCGCGAGCACTCGGTCAGAGGGCACGCGCACCCAGTCAAGCTGGGGAAACTCAACCGTCTCCCGTTGTGGAGGACTACTCCATCCTGGTGGAGATGGTAATCATCGGAGACTCACCCATGGTCGATCACCCCCTTCCTGACCGTCGCGGCGGTGTTTCCCGCGAAACAAGGCCGTCTTTATCAGGAACCGTCTCACCGGGGCCGTGGGTTTTCCGGCCGCCGTCCTCTTCCACAGGCGCCCGCCCACGGGAAGGACGTTCTGAATCCGTTGCCGCAGCGATTTCTCTTCCGGCCCTCCGGCCGATACGGTTCCCTGCCCAACCTTCGTGGCGCCGGAGATCGCCGGGCAACTCTTTCGGTCCCCGCCGAATCGCCGGACTCCCGGGGCTCCCCAGGCTTCGCGGTGCGCGGGTCCGGAAACGGCGGTACGCGACGAGTACGGCCCCGTCCCGGGGCGCCGCTGAGTCCGTTCGTTCCTGAGCGGTACCTGTTCGTCGCGACCGTCGCACCGCCCGGGGGCCCCTCCACGGGGCGGAGGACCCGAGGCTCCCCGACGGATCCGGGCCGCGACGGGCCCCTGGGTGAAGGCCCGATCATCCAGACACACCCCTCCCTTCGCTGGCCTTTTATCGTAGAATGCTCAGTTTTCTGAGGCCCTTCTCCCGGAATTGTCCGGTGCATATGATTCGAGCCGGTTGACGAAGTATCCCGCGCTCGGACCCGGCCGCCTCCGCACGAGGAAAGGGACATCGCAGAGCGGCCGGCGGTACTCCGCCTGCGCCGATGCGGCCGTGCGGCGGGTACCGCGCGGCGTTTTTCGGAAATCCCGAACAAACGGTGGAAACAAAAGGCGTCGGTTCGGCGGAGCCATTTCCACGTGAGTCACGCCCTTTCTTTTCGTATGCCTCGGAGGCGGAACGATGAACGAACCGATGACGGTCGGTGCCGCGGTTCCCGCTCTTGTCGCGCGCTGGGCGCGGGCGCGTCCTGACCACCCGGCGATCGTGTCCGCCGGTACCGAGCTGACCTACGGCGAGCTGGTCGAACGGGCGGGCCGGATGGCGAGCGTGCTGCGTTCCCACGGCGTCGAGCGGGGCACGCTGGTCCCCCTGGTCGTCGAACGCTCCGCGGAGCTGGTCGTCGCCGCCCTCGCGGTGCTGTTCGCCGGGGGCGCCTACGTGGGTGTCGACGTGGACGAACCGGACGCCAGGCTCGGCGCGATCGTCGCCGACTCCGGAGCCCCTCTCGTCGTCACCCGCGCGGCCACGGCCGGGCGGCTCGGCGGGGGACCGGCCAAGGTGCTGGCCGTTGAGGAACTGCTCGCCACCGACGCGCCGGTGAGCCTGCCCCCGGAGGCGAGCCCCCTCCCGCCGGCGAGCCCGTCCCCGGAGAGAGGCCCGTCCCTTGGGGCGGGCCCGCTCCCGGAGGTGACGGCCGGCGACGTCTGCTACGTCACCTACACCTCCGGTTCCTCGGGCACGCCGAAGGGCGTCATGGTGGCGCACGGCGGGCTGTCCAACCTGGTCTCCTGGTACGGCCGGGCGTTCGGCGTGGGCCCCGAGGACCGGATCACCCAGTTCGCCCGCCCCTCGTTCGACGCCTGGGCGCTTGAGGTGTGGCCCTGCCTGGCGTGGGGCGCGACGCTGCGTCTGGTCGAGGGGCGGCTGCCGGACTCCCCGGCCGACTTCGCCGAGTGGCTCGCCCGGGAACGGATCACCGTGTGCTTCCTGACCACCGTGCTGGCCGTCGAGATGTTCGACCAGCCCTGGGATCTGTACGGTCACGCCCCCCGCGTCCTGCTCCTGGGCGGGGAGAGACTGCGTCGCCACCCGCCGTTCGGCCTGCCGTTCGCCGTGTACAACCTCTACGGGCCGACGGAGACGACGGTGGTCGCCACCTGGGCCGAACTCGACCCCGCCGACGTGGTCGGAGGCCAGGACCCGCCGATCGGCAGGCCGTTGCCCGGCCTGCGGACCCATGTCCTGGACGCCGAGCGGCGCCCGGTGCCGCCGGGCACGGTCGGCGAGCTGTACGTCGCGGGGGCCGGGGTCGCGCTCGGCTACCTGCGAAGACCCGAACTGACCGAGGAGCGCTTCCCCGCCGACCCGTTCACCCCGGGCGGGCGCGCGTACGCCACCGGAGACCTGGTCCGCGAGCTGCCCGGCGGCGCGCTCGTCTTCGTCGGCAGGGCCGACGACCAGGTGAAACTGCGTGGCTTCCGGATCGAGCTCGGGGAGGTCGAGACGGCGCTGACCCGCCTGCCCGGGGTCCGCGAGGCGGCCGTGGTCCTGCACGAGCGGGGCGACCGGCTGGTGGGTTACGTCGTGTCCGACGGCCTCATGGAGGACCCGGGGGAGGGTCTGGCCGCTCTGCTGCCCGCCCACATGGTGCCGCAGACGATCGTCACGGTCGAACGGCTGCCCCTGACACCGCACGGGAAGCTCGACCGCGACGCCCTGGCCAGGCGCCCCCTCCCGGCCCGCGTCGCAGGTGGGGCCGGCTTCCTGACCGAGGCGGAGCGGGTGCTCGCCGAGATCTGGTGCGACGTGCTCGACCTCGACGAGGTCGGGCGGCAGGACAGCTTCTTCGACCTCGGGGGCGACTCGCTCAGCGCGATGCGGCTGGCGTCGCGGGCTCGCGAACGCGGCATCAGGCTCGGCGCCGAGGACGTCTTCGAGCACGAGGTGCTGCACGAACTGGCGGCGGCGGTCGACGCGACGGCGGGTGAGGACAGATGAGCCCCCTGACGAGCTTTTCGACGAGCCCCCTGCCCGAACCGCTGCCTGAACCGCTGTCTGAGTCACCGTCCGGGTCACTGCCGAGGCCGCTGCGGGTGAGCCTGCTCGAACTGCCGCTCTACACCAACACGCTGCCCCTGGCCTCGGGCTACCTGCAGGCCTACGCCCTGCGGGACCCCGCCGTCGCGGCCGGCTGCGAGTTCCTCGTGCACGCCCCCACGGCGCGGACGCCGGTCGCCGAACTGGTCACGGCGCTGCTCGCGCAGGACGCCGACGTGTACGCGATGAGCTGCTACCTGTGGAACATGCGCCGGATCAAGGAGGTGCTCGACGAACTCGTACGGCGCCGCCCCGACGCCTGCTTCGTCCTGGGCGGCCCGCAGGTGATGAACCACGCCGCCGAGTACGTGCCGCCGGAGCTGGAGAACGTGCTGGTGTGCAACGCCGAGGGGGAACGGCCCTTCCACGCGCTGCTCACCGAACTGCTCACCGCCCGTGAGGGCGCGGCCGTACCGGACTTCACCCGGGTGCCGGGGATGAGCTTCTGGGTACGGGGGGAGCTGCTGACCACCGACAAGCCCGCCCGGATCACGGACCTGGACGAGATCCCCTCGCCGTTCGCCATGGGCCTGTTCGACGGCGGGGAGTACACCTTCGCGGTCGTGGAGACCAACCGGGGCTGCCCCTACAGCTGCTCCTACTGTTACTGGGGCGCCGCGACCAACGACAAGGTCCACCGCTGGGACCTGGAGCGGGTCAAGGCCGACCTCACCTGGATCAGCGAGCACGGCGTCGAGAGCGTCTTCCTCGCCGACGCCAACTGGGGGGCGCTGCCCCGCGACGTCGAGCTGACCCGGCACCTGGTCGAGGGCAAACGGCGCACCGGCTACCCGATGATGATCGCCATTCAGGCGGCGAAGAACCGTCCCGACCGGGTCACCGAGATCACCGAGATCCTCGTGGAGGGTGGCCTGCTGACCAGCCAGCCGGTCTCGCTGCAGACGCTGAGCCCGCAGACGCTTGAGATCGTGCAGCGTGCCAACATCAAGGAGTCCACCTATGTGGAGCTGCAGCTCAAGCTGCACGAGAAACAGATCAGTTCCTACACCGAGCTGATCTGGCCGCTGCCCGGTGAGACCCTGAAGTCCTTCCAGGCGGGCATCGCCAAGGTGTGCAGAACCGGGGCCGACGCCGTCGTCGCCTACCCGCAACTGCTGCTGCGCAACACCCCCATGTACGGCACGCGGGAGGCGCTGGGCATCGAGACCGTACGGGTCGACGACCCCGTGGCCGAGGCGGACGTGGTCGTGGCCACCAAGTGGGTGACCCGCGAGGACTTCCAGGCCGGGGCCTGGTTCTACTACGCGGTCATCAGCCTCTACAACGCCCGCGCCGCCTTCCACGTCGCCAGGGAACTCGACCGGAGCGGCGTCTGCTCCTACGAGGACTTCCTCGTCCGCGCCGCCGACCACTACCGCCGCCGCACCGACACGGAGATCTGCGCGTTCTTCGCCGAGTCGGTGCGCGGGCTGGGCAACTACGACCTCAACAACATCGGCAAGGTCCTGCACATGGTGCTGCACTCCCACCGGGCGGAGATGGACACCCTGCTTGGGGACTTCCTCGGCGAACAGGGCTGGCTGGCCGATCCCAGGCTGCGCGCCGTCTTCGAACTCGACCTGGTGGCCAGGCCGTACGTGTACCGGGAGGCCGTCTCCGCACCCGCGGTGCCGCTCTCGCAGGTGAGGATCGTGGACAGGGACCGCTACCGGCTCGTGGTCGACCTGCCGGAGGCCGCCGTGGGGGCACTCGCCGAAGCGGGTTTCGTCGAGGGCGCCACGGACCCCGGGAGGTACGTCGTCGACCATCGAGGCCGCAGGAAGATGCCCTATCCGCGTCACCGCAGCCTGGAGCACAACGCCGCCTACTGCCAGGCGATGATGAACCGGCTGCGCGACATCCTGCCCTCCTGGCGGGCGGCGGCCGTACGGGATCGGGTTCTCGATGCGTCGTGACCTCTTCACCCGGGAGCACGAGGAGTTCCGCGACCTCGTGCGGACCTTCGTCGCCAGGGAGGTCACCCCGAACCTGGAACGGTGGGAGGAACACGGTGCCGCGGACCGGGCCGTGTGGCTGCGCGCGGGCGAACACGGCCTGCTCGGCCTCGACGTCGACCCGGAGTACGGCGGGGCGGGCGTCGCCGACTACCGCTACCACGCGGTGCTGGGAGAGGAGTTCGCCCGCGCCGGAGCCCACGCCCCGGCGCTCTCCCTGCACAACGAGATCTGCGGCCTCTATCTGCGCACGCACACCACCCCGGAGCAGCGGCTGCGCTGGCTGCCCGGCTTCTGCTCGGGTGAGCTGGTCACGGCCGTCGCCATCAGTGAACCGGACGCGGGCAGTGACCTGCGGCGCATCCGGACCAGGGCGGTGCGGGACGGTGACCGTTACGTGCTCAGCGGGCAGAAGACCTTCGTCTCGAACGGGGCCACGGCCGACCTCGTGCTGGTCGTCGCCCGGACCGGGGAACGGCCCTCCGACGCCGGTGTCTTCGTGGTCGAGCCGACCAGGGTCGGGGTGACCAGGGGCAGGACACTCGACAAGATCGGGATGCGCGCGCTCGACACCGTCGAGCTCTTCCTCTCGGACGTGGAGATCCCGGTGGAGAACCTGCTCGGTCGTGAGGACCGTGCCTTCGCCTACCTGATCAGGACCCTTCGGCAGGAACGGGTGATGCTCGCCGTCTCGGCATTGGCCACCGCCGAACGGCTCTTCGAGGAGACCCTGACCTACTGCGGCAGACGCGAGGTCTTCGGACGGCCGATCGGACGCCACCAGTACAACCGTTTCCTGCTCGCCGAGCTGAGGACCGCGCTCACGGTCGCCCGCGCCTTCACCGACCGCTGCGTGGCCGAACACGACGCCGGACGTCTCACCTCGGAGGAGGCCGCCATGGCCAAGTGGTGGAACACCGAGCTGTGCCAACGTGTGGTCGACCGGTGTGTCCAGCTCCACGGGGGTTACGGCGTGATGCGGGAGTTCCCGGTGGCCCGTGCGTTCGTGGACACCCGGGTCCAGACCATCTACGGCGGGACCACCGAGATCATGAAGGAACTGATCGGCCAGTCTCTCCTGTGACCGGTTCGACGGCTCCAAGCGGATCGGGTGGTTTCCAGCGGGTCCGGCGGCGAACCGGAGCCGGTGCGGACCTGGGGTTTTCCAGCTCCGGCTCCGGTGGGTGGGTCTTCAGGAGGTCACAGCTTGACGCAGCCGCTTCCGGAGACCCAGGTGCTGGTGAGCAGGTTCGCCCGGTCGCACTCGTAGGTGCCGGCGCTTGAGCCGGACGAGATGGTGATCACGCTTGCTCCTCCATCACCGGAGCCCGTGCACGGATTGCCCCAGACGTGCCAGATGGGGGTGCCTCCGGCGGGGCCCCGCTCGAAGAAGGTCCCGCTGTCGCAGGTGTAGGTTCCGGCGGCGTGCGCGGCCGGAACCATCAGCAGCGGCCCGGCGAGGGCCGCAGCGGCTGCGGTGATGGTGAGACGCTTGATCAGGGACATGGGGGGTGTCCTTTCTGAAAAAAGGATGATTGTCCAACTATCCACCCATCCGCCCAAGGATCACCCTCACCACACCGTCAGGCTTTTGGACCTTCTCGTTTGATCACCGAGAGTGTCGACGGACCCGGAGGCTCAGCGGCGCCGCAGTGACGGGTCGAGCAGGGCGGGCGGGGTGTCGAACTTCTCGTGCGGGGCCAGATCGACACCGGGGGCGACGATCGCGTCGATCGCGTCGAGGACGTCGGCGGAGAGCACCGTGTCCGCGGCGTCGAGCTGTGAGCGCAGGTGGTCCAGCGTGCGGGGGCCGATGAGCGCGCAGGTCACGGCGGGGTGCGCGGTCACGAACCCGAGCGCGAGCTGGATCATGGTCAGTCCCGCCTCGTCGGCGACCTTGGCCAGTCGCTCGACGGCGTCGAGCCTGGCGCGGTTGGCGGGGATCGCGGTGTCGAAACGCTGTGGCATGAACGTCGAGCGGCTGGTGGTGATCTCCCGGCCCTCACGGACCGCTCCCGACAGCCAGCCGGAGGCCAGCGGGCTCCACGCCAGCACACCGAGCCCGTACTGCTCGGCCACGGGCAGCACGTGGGTCTCGACACCGCGCTGCAGGATCGAGTAACTGGGCTGTTCGGTGACGTAACGCCCCAGATGGTTCTCGCGGGCGGCCCACTGAGCCTGCACGATGCGGTACGCGGGGAAGGTCGAGGAGCCGAAATAGCGGATCTTCCCCGCGCGTCGCAGGTCGGTCAGGGCCGACAACGTCTCCTCGTCGTCGGCGCTCGGGTCCCAGCGGTGGATCTGGTAGAGGTCGACGTGATCGACGCCGAGGCGGCGCAGACTGTCGTCCAGCGCGGTGACCAGCCAGCGGCGCGAGCCTCCCCGGTGGTTGCGCTCCTCGCCCATCGGCATGGCCGCCTTCGTGGCCAGCACGATGTCGTCGCGGCGCCCGGCGACGGCCTTGCCGACCATCTCCTCCGACTCGCCCGCGCTGTACATGTCGGCGGTGTCGATGACGTTGATCCCGCCGTCGAGGGCGGCGTCGACGATGGCGGTGACCTCCTCCTGGGTGGTGCGGCCGATCTGGCCGAAGTTCATCGCGCCGAGTGCGAGGGAGCTGACCTGCACACCGGTGCGGCCCAAGGTGCGGTACTGCATGGCCGTGTTCCTTCCGTCAGGGGTGGGGGAGCTTGGACACGGGGGCCCGTTCTGTCATCATGAATAAACGGGACGATGTCCCGATTAACGATATGGAACGTTGTCCCGTTTAGCAAGCTCGACGGCGGAGGGAACGGCGCGGTGAAGAACAGCGACGAGAACGCGGGGAGTACGGCCCGCCCCAAGCGGGCGGACGCCCAGCGCAACAAGGAGGCCCTGCTCGACGCGGCCGCCGCGATCTTCGTCACCTCGGGCGTCGAGGCGCCGGTACGTGACATCGCGGCCAAGGCGGGCGTCGGGACGGCCACGATCTACCGACACTTCCCGACGCGGGCGGACCTCATCATCGCCGTCTACCGCCACCAGGTCGAGGCGTGCGCCGAGGCCGGACCGGCCCTGCTGGCCTCGGGCGCGACGCCGTACGCGGCGCTGGAGCGATGGATCGGCCTCTTCGTCGACTTCCTGGTCACCAAACACGGTCTCGCGGCCGTGCTGCAGCCGGACAACCCCGGCTTCGACACGCTGCATGCCTACTTCATCGACCGTCTCGTGCCCGTATGCGGCCGACTGCTCGACGCCGCGGCCGACGCCGGTGAGATCCGATCGGGCATCCAGGCCTACGAGCTCATGCGCGGCATCGGGAACCTCTGTATCGGCGCGGGCGGCGATCCTCGCTACGACGCGCGCCGCCTGGTCGAACTCCTCGTGGCGGGCCTGGGGAATGCCGACGGGGTCGTGAATCCCCACGGGTGAGGATCGACAGGTTCGCTCAGGGGCCGCCCCGAGGGCTCTGACGGTGGAAGCGGTGAGGAGGGCGAGCCTCATGGTTCCGGCTTCCACCGCGGCCCTTCGTCTCTCGGTCGTGACGAACGGGGGACGTCGTGAGTGGATGTCGGGCGGAGCGTTGACGGTTACGGCCTCGCGCCCTTTCGGGCGCCGGTGGTGAACCCGGCGGTCTGCGGATCGCCGGTCGTGCCGGCGGCGACCGAGGTCAGCATGCTGACCACCGCCGCCATGCCCGCCACCGAGACCACCGCGGGCCAGGCGACGTCGAACAGTCCGGCCTGCCTGGCGCTCAGCGCGGCCAGGGCGCTGGAGGCCGCCGCCCTGATCATCCGCTCGACCGTGTCCGCCCAGTACGTCCCGGTCAGGAGCCGTCGTGTCGTCATTGTGATCTCCTCATCTGCGCCGGGGTCGGGGCGCTCTGGAGGGTGGATACTTCCATGACCGTAACTATTTGTAGTTTTGTGAACACTTACCGTCACAGTGAGGAAGTCATCACTCCACCTGTGCGTAAGCGGCCGTGAGTTCGCCCTGTTCGGCGCGGGTGCCACCGGGGTTCACAGATTTCGAGGCGCGTGATGGAAACGTGCCGCCCTTCCCGGGCCGGGGTGGTTACGCCAGGGACAAAACACCATGGACATATCAACCATAGGGCCGAAATATCGGCAAATATGATCTCTACATCCACTGGCGACTAATGATCACCTTGGTGGCGTTAACCCCCCAAACCGCAAGGAAACACCCAGTGAGAATTCGCAACTTGTCCGCCGCGACCGTACTCGCAGTGGCGCTGGGCGCCGGAACCCTGGCAGCCGCCGCCCCCGCGTCCGCGGCGCCCGTCGGATGCCGGCCGAGGCGCCGTCCCCGGACCGTGAGCTCACGGCCTGACAGGAGGAAGCAAAGATCGCCTCCCGTATTTCTCCCGGAAACAGAAAAAGGACCCGATCCGCTTAACGAATCAGGCCCTTGATCTGGCCAAACACTGTCGGGGTGGCGGGATTTGAACCCACGACCTCTTCGTCCCGAACGAAGCGCGCTGCCAAGCTGCGCTACACCCCGGTGCACGCCGTTTTGCTCGTGCTTCGGAAAGTCTAGCGGACTTCGCGCGTGCTTGCGTCACCTCTGGGGCGGGGCACCAGGGTCAGCAGGCTGGCCTCGGGGAAACAGGAGAAACGCACGGGGGAGAAGGGGCTGGTGCCCAGTCCCGCCGAGACGTGGAGGAAGGCGGACTCGTGCCTGCTCAGCCCCTTGACCCGGGCCCTGTCGATGCCGCAGTTGGTGACCAGGGCGCCGTAGAACGGTACGCAGACCTGGCCGCCGTGGGTGTGGCCCGCGAGCAGCAGTTGGTAGCCGTCGTCGGCGAAGCGGGACATGTTGCGAGGCTCGGGGGAGTGCATCACGCCCAGACGGAGATCGGCCTCCGCCGGGGCAGGTCCGGCGATCTCGTCGTAGCGGTCGAGGTTGATGTGGGAGTCGTTGATGCCGCCGACGGCCACGTCGAGGTCACCGACCTTGAGACGGGCGGTGGTGTTGTTCATGTTCAGCCAGCCCTCGTCGGACATGGCGGTGCCCAGCTCCTCCCAGGGCAGGGAGGGGATCTTCCTGCCGTGGTCGCCCTTCGAGGTACGCCACAGGTAGCGCATGGGGTTCTTGAAGATCGGCGCGTACATGTCGTTGGAGCCGTAGACGAACAGGCCTGGGCGTGACAGCAGTGGTTCGAGGGCGTGCATGAGGGGGCCGACGGCGTCGGGGTGCGCGATGGAGTCGCCGGTGTTGACCACCAGGTCGGGCTTGAGGGTGCCCAGCGAGCGGACCCAGTTGATGAGCATCCGCCTGCCAGGGGTGAGGTGCAGGTCGGACAGGTGCAGGACACGCACGGGCCGCTGGCCGGGTTCGAGAACGGGCACGTCGAAACGCCGCAGGCGGAAGGTGTTGCGCTCGACGACCGAGGCGTAGGCGAGGCCGGTCAGGCCGAGACCGATCAGGGACAGGGGCACCGCGGCTGCTTTCCTCACCTTCTCATCATGCCCGACGAACGACCCCCCGCAGGAAACCTGCGATACAACGAGGCGGTTAAGACGGCAAGATGGACCGCATGAGCGCATTGAAGGACAAGTTGAAGGCCGACCTCACGGCCTCCATGAAGAGCAGGGATGAGGTCCGCACCCGTACGATCCGCATGGCCCTGGCGGCCGTGAACGTCGAGGAGGTCTCGGGCAAGGCCGCCCGCGAGCTCTCCGACGAGGAGATCGTCAAGGTGCTGACCAAGGAGGCCAAGAAGCGCCGTGAGGCGGCGGAGGCGTTCAGCGGCGCCGGCCGTACCGAGCAGGCCCAGGCCGAGGTGGACGAGCAGGCCGTCCTTGAGGAGTACCTCCCCGCCCAGCTGTCCGACGAGGAGCTCGCGGCGCTGGTCGAGGAGGCCGTCACGGAGAGCGGGGCCTCGGGGCCGCAGGCCATGGGGCAGGTCATGAAGGTCCTGACCCCCAAGGTCGCGGGCCGGGCCGAGGGCGGCAGGGTCGCGCAGGCCGTACGGAGCCGTCTGGCGCGCTGAGAGCGCGGGCCGGGAGCACGCGCTGGGAGCGCGGGCTGAAGAGCGCGGGCTGGGACGCGCGCTGAGAGCACGCGCTGAGCGTCGGCCCTGTACGGGAGTCGTCCCGGTGGGCGGTGCCCACCCCGTGCAGAGCCGTCGGCGGGCCTGGGGGCGTCGGCCCGTACGGAAGCTGTACGGCGGGCTTGGAAGTTCACGACATGGCCGGAGCCCCTCCCCGATCGGGGAGGGGCTCCGGCCATGTGCGGGCCGCTCAGCGGCCGATGGGACGGTTGGAGTCGCCCTTCTTGTTCTTGCCCCGGCCACCGAACCAGCCGCCGTTGCCGTCGTTCTCGATGGTGCCGTTGTCGTCGGGGCGGTCGCCGCCGCCACGGCCCCGGTCGGGGCCGCCGTCACCGGGCTTGTCCGGCTTCGGCGGCGGCTTGGGGGCGCACCTGGTGCAACCGCCGAAGCGGTCCTTGTCCACCGCGGTGAAGGGTGTCGGGTCGACGCCCTTCAGCGCGTCGATCATGGAGTACTTCCAGATCCGTCCCGAGATCGTGGCGCCGTACACGTAGGGGTAGTAGGTGCCGCCGATGGTCACCCCGGTCAGGTCGTGCTGGAAGGCGCCACGCGGGTCGCCGAGGCTGACGGAGGAGGCGAGGTCGGGGGTGAACCCGGCGAACCAGGCGGCGGTGTAGCCGTCGGTGGTGCCGGTCTTGCCGGCCGCGGGACGACCGATGCCGCCGTACTGGCTCATCGTGCCCTTGGTGAACACCCCGGACATGATGTGCGCGGCGGCGTCGGCGACCTTCTCGTCCAGGACCTGCTGGCACTTCGGCTTGTACTGCGTGGCCTTGTTGTTGCGGTCACGGATCTCGGTGATGGCCATCGGCTTGCAGTAGGCGCCGCGCGCGGCGATGCCCGCGTAGGCCGCGGCGACCGTCACCGGGTCCATCTCGTTGACGCCGAGGGTGAAGGTCTCGACCTCCTTGAGCTTGTCTCCGTCGGCCCGCTTGATGCCGAGGCTCTTGGCGGTCTTGACCACGTCGCAGAGGCCGACCTCCTCCTCAAGACGCATGAAGAAGGTGTTGACCGAGTTCCGGGTGCCGGTGAGCAGCGTGTTGAAGCCGCCCTCGCCCTCGCTGGAGTTCTGCACGGTGTGGCTGGGGATGCCGACCGGGTTGCCCTTGCAGTCGCGGAAGGAGCCATAGCCTGAGGCGCTGTAACCGGCGCCGGTGCTGAAACCGTCGTTGATCTTGAAGCCCTTGTTCAGCGCCGTGAGCAGGGTGAAGACCTTGAACGTCGAACCCGCCTGGAACCCGGTGCCGCCACCGTGCTGGCTGTCGCCCGCCAGGTTGTAGCTCATCTGGTTCTTCTTCTTGTTGCGCCCGAAGTCGCGGCTGGCGGCCATCGCCTTGATGGCGCCGGTGCCGGGCACGACCATCGCCTGCGCGGCGACCGGCTTGTCGCTGGCCTTGACGAACTTCCTGATGGCCTTCTCGGACGCGGACTGCATCTTCGGGTCGAGCGTCGTCTTGATCGTCAGACCGCCCCGCTGGAGCAGCCTCTTGCGCTCCTCGGGGGTCTTGCCGAAGGACTCGTCGTTGAGCAGCTCGTTCTGGGCGTAGAGGCAGAAGTAGGGGTAGGAGCTCACGTCGCAGCCGCCGGGGACCGGGGTGTCCTTGAAGCCCAGCTTCTTGGCCTTGGCCTCCGCGGCCTCCTGCGTCGTGATCTTGCCGAGCTCGGCCATCCGGTTCAGGACGATGTTGCGCCGTTCGAGCAGCCGCTCACGGCTCGCCTTGCCCACGTTCGGGTCGGTCCTGTTGGGATTCTGCACGGCCCCGGCCAGCGTCGCCGCCTCGACGAGGTTCAGCTTGGAGGCGTCCTTGCCGAAGAAACGCTTGGCCGCGGCCTGGATGCCGTGGGCTCCGGCACCGAAGTAGGCGATGTTGAGGTAGCGCTCAAGGATCTCCGACTTGGTGTACTTCTCCTCGATGGCCAGCGCGTAGCGAAGCTCGTTCAGCTTGCGTTCGAGGGTCTGCTCGATCGCGGCGTTCTGCTCCTCGGGAGTCTCGGCCGCGTTGAGCAGCACGAGCTTGACGTACTGCTGGGTGATCGAGGAACCACCCTGGACGCTGCCCCCGCTGAAGTTCTTCATGGCCGCGCGAAGTGTGCCCTCGGGGTCGATCGCGCCGTGCTCGTAGAACCGGAAGTCCTCGATCGCGACGATCGCGGTCTTCATGATGTCGGAGACCTCGTCGAGCTTCACCGACTCGCGGTTCTCATAGTAGAACTGGGCGAACTGCTTGCCGTTCGCGTCGAGCAGGGTGGTCTTCTCCGCGAGCGGAGGTTCCTTCAGCTCCTCGGGGAGCAGGTGCAACTCCTCCGTGGCCGACTTGACCGTCAGCCCCGCCCCGCCGACCGCGGGGAACGCCACGGCGGCGACCAGCACGCCAGTGACGGTGGCCGCGGCGAGCAACCGCACCACGTTGCCCATGCCACGGAGCACTGACCTGTGAGCTTTGCCTTGAGCTTGCACGACACCAAGGGTACGTCGGACGGATAGCCCAAACGGTAACGGAACACCACTTCGCTGTGCCTCACTCCCGTATCGGACGCAGGTGACTAGTCATTACCGGCCAGATGGCCGCCGATGACCATGCGGGAAATTGGTCCCGCCGGGGTCTGTCGGCCCGAACGTCTGATTGCGTACGTTCTCCTTCTGCGGCAACTGAATACGGAGGCTCGACGCCCGCGCCCGTCGGCCCCAAGTCACGACTGACCACCTAAGGGGAGTGGGGTCGAATGTGGATCACGGATTGGACCTCCCGTGCGGCCTGTAAGGGTGCGGATCCTGACGCGCTTTTCGTTCAGGGCGCTGCCCAGAACCGGGCGAAGCTGATCTGCCGGGGATGCCCGGTCCGGACCGAGTGCCTCGCCGATGCGCTGGACAATCGCATCGAGTTCGGGGTGTGGGGCGGGATGACCGAGCGCGAACGCCGGGCGTTGCTACGCCGGCGACCGGACGTCGACTCCTGGCGTGACCTGCTGGAGTTGGCCAAGGAGGAGTACGAGCGGACGAACGAGCTGATCGCCGGCTGAGTTCGCGCAGATCCCGTACGGCTGGCGCACCGCGCCGGCCGTACCCGCGCGTCCGCGGGACGTCGGTTCCCGGAGACGGGATGCCAGGTTCCCGAAGACCGCGGGGTGTCAGGCTCTCGGAGGCCCGAAAGAGGCCTCCGAGAGCCTGAGAACCCTCGCTACTGGGCCGTCAGCAGTTCACCGACCCTGCGCAGGCCCGCCAGGTCGTGCACGTCCTGCGACATCGCCGGGACCCGGGCCACGGGCACCGTGGGATGCGCCGACAGGAAGTGCTCCTGTTCACGGTCCTCACGCGCGGCCAGTTGCATCCGGCCCGCGTGCAGGCGCAGGACGGCGGCGGTGAGGTCGTGTTCGCCCCGCGTCTCCAGATCCTCGGCCGCGGCGGTGCTGCGCGCGGCCGACAGCACGGCGGCGGGCGCCCGGTGCACCCGGTTCACCACCAGCCCGGCCAGCGGCATGCGCTCCTCGGCCAGCCGTTCCACGAAGTAGGAGGCCTCCCGCATGGCGTCGCGCTCCGGCGCGGCCACCACGACGAAGGCCGTCCCCGGGGCCTGCAGGAGCTTGTAGGTCTGCTCGGCCCTGGCCCTGAAGCCGCCGAAGACGGCGTCGAGGGCCGAGACGAACGTCTGCAGGTCCTTGAGCACCTGCGCGCCAAGCAGCTTGGTCAGGGCGCCCGCCACGATGCCGAACCCGGCGTTGAGCAGCTTGAACGCGCTGCGCCCGCCCGCCTTCGCGGGAGCCATGAGCAGCCTGATGAGCCTGCCGTCGAGGAAGCGGCCGAGCCGTTCCGGGGCGTCGAGGAAGTCGAGCGCCGAGCGCGACGGCGGGGTGTCGACGATGATCAGGTCCCAGTCGCCGGAGCGGCGGAGCTGCCCGAGCTTCTCCATCGCCATGTACTCCTGGGTGCCGGAGAAACTCGACGAGAGAGACTGGTAGAAGGGGTTCGTCAGGATCTGCCGGGCCCGTTCCGGGTCGGCGTGCGCCTCGATGATCTCGTCGAAGGTGCGCTTCATGTCGAGCATCATGGCGTGCAGCCTGCCCTCGCCCTTCACCCCGGCGACGGGCCGCGGGGTGTTGTCGAGCTCGGTCAGGCCCATGGACTGGGCCAGCCGCCTGGCGGGGTCGACGGTGAGCACGACGGCGGATCGGCCGCGTTCGGCGGCGCGCAGCCCGAGCGCCGCGGCCGTCGTGGTCTTGCCGACGCCGCCGGAGCCGCAGCAGACCACGATCCTGGTGCCCGGGTCGTCGATGATCGCGTCGAGGTCGAGGACCGGGACCGCCCTGAGCCTGCCGGACCGCTCGTTCATGCCGCTCCCTGCGCGTGGATCGACTCGGCCAGTTCGTAGAGTCCCGCCAGGTCGACCCCGTCGGACAGCAGCGGCAGCTCGTAGCGGGGCCTGCCCGAGGTGTCCAGCGAGCGCCGTTCACGGCGTTCGAGCCTGGTGCGGTGGGCGTGCTCGGCGATCTCCTCGGCCAGGGCGTCGGCCACCGCGGCGGCGTCCGCGCCGCCCTCGGCGAGCCCGGCGGCCTTCAGCCCGAGCGCCAGTTCGGCCGGGTCGAAGCGGCCCTTGGCCGCGGCGTCGAGGACCGAGGCGGGCAGCAGCGACTCCCTGACCATGTTCGTGAAGATCCCTCCGGGCGGCAGGCCCGCCTCCCGCAGCTCGTCGAGCCCGTCCAGGGTCTCCTGGACCGGCATCTCCTCAAGAAGTGTGACGAAGTGCACCGCGGTCTCCGGGGAGGAGACGACGCCGTTGACCAGGTCGGCGTGGTTCTTGATCGGCCCGACCCTCGCGAGCCCGGCGACCTCGCTGGTGACGTTGAGGAAACGGGCGACCCGCCCCGTCGGCGGGGCGTCGAGCACGACGGCGTCGTAGATCCGCCTGCCGTCCTTGCCCTTGCGCCGTACGGCCTCGGTGGTCTTGCCGGTGACCAGGACGTCGCGGAAACCGGGGGCGATGGTGGTCGCGAAGTCGACGACGCCCATCTTGGTGAGAGCCTTGCCCGCCCTGCGCATCCCGTAGAACATCTCCAGGTAGTCGAGCATGGCCTCCTCGGGGTCGATGGCCAGCGCGTGCACGTCACCGCCTCCCGGCGCGACGGCGATCTTCCGCTCCTCGTACGGCAGCGGCGGCAGGTCGAAGACCTGTGCGATTCCCTGACGGCCCTCGATCTCGACCAGCAGGACCCTGCGCCCGCCCGAGGCGAGCGCGAGGGCGAGGGCGGCGGCGACGGTGGTCTTGCCGGTCCCGCCCTTACCGGTGACGACATGGAGGCGTACGCCGTCCCAGTCGGTGTCACGAGCTCTCACGCTTCGAAGGCTACCCAACGGCCCCCTGCCGATTCGCCCGGACCGTCCACCCACGAATATGCCGATTCTCACTGGCGATCCATCCGAAAAGGGACACGGACGTGGTGGGAGCCGGTGGACGGCCGTCCACCGGGGCGGCTGTCGCTAATGTGTCCCCCATGACGCAATGGGAGTACTCGACGGTGCCGCTGCTGGTGCACGCGACCAAGCAGATCCTCGACAACTGGGGCCAGGACGGCTGGGAGCTCGTCCAGGTCGTGCCGGGGCCCAACCCCGAGCAGCTTGTCGCCTACCTGAAGCGGCCGAAGCAGTGACGCCGGAGGAGCGGCTGAGCGAGCTCGGCCTGACGCTGCCCAAGGTCGTCGCGCCGCTGGCGGCCTACGTCCCCGCGGTCCGCTCGGGAAACCACGTCTACACCTCGGGCCAGCTCCCGGTGGTGGACGGCAAGCTGCTGGCGACCGGCAAGGTCGGCGCCGAGGTGAGCCCGGAGGACGCCTACCAGCTCGCCAGGACCTGCGCGCTCAACGCCCTGGCCGCTGTCGGGTCGGTGGTCGGCGACCTGTCGAACATCGTCAGGATCGTCAAGGTCGTCGGCTTCGTGGCCAGCGACCCGGCCTTCTCCGGCCAGCCGCAGGTGGTCAACGGCGCCAGTGAGCTGCTCGCCGAGATCCTCGGGGACGCGGGCAAGCACGCCCGCAGCGCGGTCGGCGTCGCCGTACTGCCGCTGGACGCCCCGGTCGAGGTCGAACTGGTCGCCGAGGTCGTCTGACCGGATGACAGGGCCGAAACCGGAGGGATCTGATGGGCGGGATTCCGCTCCGCGGTGAGCTGGGCGAGCGGGCACGGGACATCCTGGCCGGGCGGGCCGAGCCCGTCCCGGCCCGGGACGCCGCGACCGTGGTCCTCCTGCGCGAGGACCCACGCCAGGGGGTCGAGGTCTACCTGCTGAGACGTACGGCGAGCATGGCCTTCGCCGCGGGCGCCTGCGTCTTCCCCGGCGGTTCCGTCGATCCCCGGGACGCCGACCAGGCGCTCGCCTGGGCCGGTCCGCCGCCCGCCGAGTGGGCGCGGGCCTTCCGCACGTCGGAGGGCACCGCGCGCGGCCTGGTGTGCGCGGCGGTCAGGGAGACGTTCGAGGAGTCGGGCGTGCTGCTCGCCGGTCCCTCGGCGCGGGAGGTGGTGGCCGACACCACCGGGGACGACTGGGAGGCCGACCGGCTCGCCCTGATCGACAGGAGTCTGTCCTTCACCGACTTCCTGGCCAGGCGGTCCCTGGTGCTGCGCGCCGACCTGCTGCGTCCCTGGGGGCACTGGATCACCCCCGTGGCCGAGCCAAGGCGCTTCGACACCCGCTTCTTCGTCGCCGCGCTCCCGCCGGGCCAGCGCACCCGCGACGTCGGCGGCGAGGCCGACAAGGTCATCTGGGTACGGCCGGCCGACGCGCTGGACCAGGCGCGGCGGGGGCTGATCAGGCTGATGCCCCCGACCTACCGCACGCTGCGGGAGGTCTCCGCGCACCCGGCCGTGGTCGGCGTCCTGGCGGCCGAACGTGAGATCGTGAGCTACATGCCCGGTATCGCCGAGGTCGACGGGGAGATGCGGATCGTGCTCGACGACGACTACGGACCCGGTGTGGGATGAGCGGGCTGCGGATCCCCCTGGACGGCCCCGACGGGTCGGGAACCGCCAACGCGTTCGCGATCCTGGCCCCCAACCCCTCCGCGATGACCCTGGAGGGCACCAACACCTGGGTGGTCGGCGTCGGGGAGGAGGCACTCGTCGTCGATCCCGGCCCCGAGGACGAGGCCCATCTGCGGCGGGTCGCCGCCCACCTCGGGGAGCGCCGGGTGCGGGCGGTCCTGCTGACCCACGGTCACGACGACCACAGCGGCGGTGCCAGGAGGTTCGCCGAGCTGGTCGGAGCCCCGGTCAGGGCCCTCGACCCCCGGCACCGTCTCGGCACGGAGGGGCTCGGCGACGGAGACGTGATCACGGTCGGCGACCTCGAACTGCACGTCGTCGGCACTCCGGGCCACTCGTTCGACTCGCTGTGCTTCTGGCTGCCGCAGGACGGGGCCGTGCTCACCGGGGACACCGTGCTGGGCAGGGGGACGACCGTGATCGCCCCGGACGGGGACCTCGGAGACTATCTGTGCTCCCTCGACCATCTGCGGGCGACGGTCGAGAAGGTCGGGGCGCGGGCGCTGCTGCCGGGACACGGTCCGGTGCTGCCCGACCCGGTCGGCGCGCTCGACGGTTACGTCGCGCACCGCAGGCGGCGGCTCGACCAGATCAGGCGGGCCAGGCGGCAGGGGGCGACGACGGCGAGGGAGATCGTCGAGGTCGTCTACGCGGAGGTCGACAGGTCGCTGTGGCCGGCCGCGGAGATGTCGGTCCGCGCCCAGCTCTCCTATCTGGACGGTCTCGGCGAGTGAGGGTCAGCGCGAGCGGTTGTGCAGGCGCTCCAGGTCCATGATGACCACGGCCTTGGCCTCGATGCGCAGCCAGCCGCGCTGGGCGAAGTCGGCCAGGGCCTTGTTCACGGTCTCGCGGGAGGCGCCGACCAGCTGGGCCAGCTCCTCCTGGGTGAGGTCGTGGTGGACCCGGACACCGTCGTCGATCCGCTGCCCGAAGCGCTCGGCCAGGTCGAGCAGGGCCTTGGCGACCCGGCCGGGGACGTCGGTGAAGACCAGGTCGGCCAGCACGTCGTTGGTACGGCGCAGCCGCTGGGCCAGGGCGCGCAGCAGGTGCAGGGCGACCTCGGGGCGGCCGGTCAGCCACGGGCGCAGGTCGTCGTGGCCCAGACCGGCGAGGCGGACGTCGGTCAGCGCCGTCGCCGAGGCCGTACGGGGACGGGGGTCGAACAGCGAGAGCTCGCCGAACATCTCACCGGGGCCGAGCACGCTGAGCAGGTTCTCCCGCCCGTCGGGGGCGGTCCTGGACAGCTTGATCTTGCCTTCGAGGACCACGTAGAGGCGGTCTCCGGTCTCGTTCTCGCTGAAGAGGGTCTGTCCCTTGGACAGCTCGACCTCCGAGACACTCGTACGCAGCGCGGCGGCGCCCTCACGGTCGAGCGCCGAGAACAGAGGCGCCTTGGCCAGCACGTCGTCGGTGTTCACAGTGCCTCCTGTTTCACGGCTCACGCAGTTATTGTGACCTATCACACCGAGTCGTTCTCAAGGGGCCCGGCGTGAAGGCCGCCGAGACTCCACGGCGGTGGTTCCGCTGGGTTGGACCCGGCTCGCGGTGGTCCGCCGTGTTCGACGGCTGGATCACGCTCATCCGGAAATCTACCCATATAGATGGGCGAACCCGACGTCGGTCCCTCCTCCCGCGTCCCCGACCGTCTCTCAGACCCCGCACCCGCGGGCACGGGGTCCCCTAACAGAGGCGTTGTCAGTCGTCGGCCGCGCCGCGCAGCTCCCACGCGCCGCGTCTGCGCAGGACCAGCAGGTAGTAGGCGGCGAAGACGATCCCGATGCCGACGGTGATGAGGAGGCTCGGCCGCCCGACCTCGGGGTCGAGGAGGTTGCGGTAGGCGACGTACCCGATGGCCAGCAGGGCGAGCACCGGCGCCACCGGGAACCACGGCATCCGGTAGGCGGCGTGCGAGGTCGAGCCGTTGCGGCGCCCGGTGAGAGTCGCGACGCACAGCGCCGCGTAGATCGCGATGATCGTGGTCGCGGTCACGACCAGCAGGAACCGTTCGTCGGCGTAGCAGAACCCGGCGCCGATGAGCCCGGCCCCGATGGTGGCGATCCACGGGCTGCCGAAGCGGGGGTGGATCGAGGCCAGCGCCCTGCTGACCGGGGACGGCCAGGTGGTGTCGCGGCCGGTGCTGAAGATCATGCGGGCGGTGACGAGGATGATCGCCAGGACCGCGTTGAAGATGGCCAGGGCGACGGCGAGGCTGAGGACGTTGTTCAGCGTCGTCCCGGCGCGGGCGGTGATGAAGTACTCCATCATGTTGTCCGCGCCGAAGAGACCGGGGAGCGAGGGCGCGCCCATGAGCACCGCGGTCACCGGGATCAGCTCGGCGGCGACGGTGATGCCCAGGGCCCACAGGACCGTCTTGGCGATGCCCCGGTGGGCGTCCTGGGTCTCCTCGCCCAGGTAGACGGCGGCGCCGTAGCCGTTGTAGGCGAACAGGGCCACCGCGGTGGCGGCGCCGATCACCCCGGCCGAGGCCGCGACGACCGTGCCGTCCTGGCCCGCGGCCACCGGGTGCAGCACCAGGTCGGCCAGGGAGCGCTCGGGGTTGAGGAAGCCCAGCGCGCTCACCACGACCAGGGCGAGCATCTCGATGGCCAGGAAGACACCGGTCACCCAGGCGTTGAGCTTGATGTCGAACACGGCGAGCACGGTGGCGACGACCGTGGTCACGGCCGCGACGGTCGGGGCGTGCAGGCCGGGGAAGATGACCGCCAGGTAGGTGCCGACGCCGAGCGCGATCACCGCGATGATCAACAGCTGGGTGACCATGAACAGGCCGAGCACCACGAAACCGGGCAGCCGCCCGAAGGTACGGGCCACGATCGCGTACTCGCCGCCGCTGAGCGGGTAGGCCGAGCCGAGTTCGGCGTAGACGAAGGCCATGAAGATCCCCACGACGCCCGCGACCAGGAAGGCCGTGAAGGCTCCCGAGCCCGCCTGGCCGATGACACCCGGGGCGATGATGAACACCGAGGACGCCGGGGAGATCGCCGACAGGGTGATGAACAGGGTGCCCAGCAGTTTCAGGCCCCGGTGCAGGTGGGGGTGGGAGCCGGTCGGGGCGGGTGGCGGTGTGGGGGTGGACGGGCTCGTGTCGTGGGGGGTCACGGCGCCTCCTCAGGCGTGGTTCTTTGAACATGCATCAAAGAACTCTGTGAGATGTACGTCAATACACCTCCGTGTAAAAGCTCCGTGTCACCTTCCCCGGTTGCGTTCTTTGACCGATGTCTAGAGAATCACCGGCATGGCACGACCCAGCCGAGCACACGAGAAGCGCGCCGAGCTCGTCGCCGCCGCCCGCCGGGCGGTGCTGCGGCACGGCGTCGTCGACCTGCGTCTGCGGGACGTCGCCGAGCAGGCGGACATGTCGGCGGGGTCGGTCCTGTACTACTTCCCGGCGCTGACCGACCTGCTGAAGGAGGTGCAGCACGAGGCGGTCGAGCGTTTCTGCGTCGAGCGGGAACGGGCGGCCTCCGAGGAACCCGACCCCAGACGCAGGCTGCTCGGCATGATCCGCGCGGGCCTGCCGGCCGGCAGCGACGACGAACTGTGCGTCCTGCTGTACGAGCTGGGCACCTACGCCCGCAGGGACCCCGCCTACTCCGCCCAGCACATCCGCCTGTGCGAACGGCAGGTCACCCTGTACGCCTCCATCCTGGAGGCCGGGGCCGCGACGGGGGTCTTCACGCTGACCCGTGACGCCGTCACCCTCGCCCGCAACCTCGTCATGCTTGAGGACGGCCTCGGCCTGCACGTCACGCAGGCCGTACCCACCCTCGACGCCGCGCAGGCCGAGCGCCTGCTGCTGACCTACGCCGCCGACGTCACCGGCTGCGACCTGGAGAACCTGGAAGGACCTGAAGAACGATGACACGGGCGCGCGAACTCGGCCTGCCGCTGCCGGGCCGTACGGGGCCGGACAACGCGATCACCGACGTTCCCGGGGTCGAGGTCGGCTACACCACGCTGATCGAGGGGGAGTCGGTCCGCACCGGCGTGACCGCGCTGCTGCCACGCGGGCGCGCGGACTTCGAGGTGCCGTGCGCGGCGGGGTGGTTCTCGCTCAACGGCAACGGCGAGATGACGGGCACCTCCTGGCTCAGCGAGACCGGCTCCCTGCGGCTGCCCGTGCTCATCACCAACACCCACGCCGTCGGCACCTGCCACCGCGGGGTCATCGACTGGGTGGCCCGTGAGAAGCCCGAGGTCGCCGCCGAGTGGCTGCTGCCCGTGGTCGCCGAGACCTGGGACGGCTACCTCAACGACATCAACGGCCCCCACGTACGGCCCGAGCACGCCGTGGCCGCCATCGACGCGGCCCGCCCGGGACCGGTCACCGAGGGCTCGGTCGGCGGCGGCACCGGGATGAACTGCTACGGCTTCAAGGGCGGCAACGGCACCTCCTCCCGGCTGGTCGACTACGGGGCCGACACCTACACGGTCGGGGCGTTCCTCCAGGCCAACTTCGGCGCCCGCAAGGAACTGACCGTCTGCGGCGTGCCCGTCGGCAGGTCGCTCACGGACGACGACCCCATGGACGGGCACGACTCCCCGGCGGGGGCGGGCTCCGTCATCGTCGTCGTCGCCACGGACGCGCCGCTGCTGCCGCTGCAGTGCACCGCGCTGGCCCGCAGGGTCCCGCTGGGCCTCGCCCGTACCGGGACCACCGGCTCGCACTTCTCCGGAGACATCTTCCTGGCCTTCTCGACCGGCAACCCCGGCGCGCTGACCTCGGGCTTCCCCGGGGAGGAACCGGTCTACGAGAGCATGCGGTTCATCCCGTGGAGCCGGCTCGACGTCTTCTACGAGGCCGTCGTCGAGGCCGTCGAGGAGGCCGTGCTCAACGCCCTCCTGGGCGCCGAGTCCATGGTCGGCCGTGAGGGTCGCCGTTCACCCGCCATCCCCGTCGCCCGGCTTCTCGACCTGCTCGGCACCCAGGTGTCGCCCGCGAATCGCGTGGAGTGAGGGCCGGTAGGCTCCTGCCCATGCCGGGTGACAGACAACGTGACGGATCGCGTAACCACGGTGCCCGCGCGGGCCGGGGCACGCGTCCGGCGAGCGGCGCCGTGGGGGTGCACAGCCGCGGCGACCGGTTCCAGACGTGGCAGGCGTTGCTGACCAACCGGAACAAGCGGCAGAAGCTCGGCGAGTTCCTCATCCACGGGGTCCGCCCGATCACGCTCGCGGTCGAGCACGGCTGGCCGCTGCGCTGTCTGCTCTACCCACACGGTCAGCACCTGTCGGCGTGGGCGGAGGGCCTCATCCGTGACAGCGGGGTCCGTTCGGTGCCGGTGGCCCCGGAACTGCTGCTCGAACTCGGAGAACGAGAGTCGGCGGCGCCGGAGCTCGTGGCCGTCGGCGCGCTGCGGCCGGACGACCTGGGACGCCTGCCCCAGGGGCACGACCTGCTGGGAGTTGCCTTCGACCGTCCGACGAGCCCGGGCAACATCGGGACGCTGACCCGTTCAGCGGACGCGTTCGGCGCCTCGGGGATGATCATCACCGGCCACGCCGCGGACGTCTACGACCCGAAGACCGTGCGCGCCAGCACAGGATCGATCTTCAGGCTGCCGGTGGTCAGGGCTCCCGGCGTCAACGAGGTGCTCGAATGGGTGGAGTCCCTGCGCGGGCGGGGCACCCCGGTCAAGATCATCGGGACCGACGAGACCGGCGGGACCTCCGTACAGGACTGTGACCTGACGGGCCCGGTCCTGCTGGTGGTGGGCAACGAGACCGTCGGGATGAGCGCCCGCTGGCGCGAGGCCTGCGACGAGATCGTCAGGATTCCGATCGGGGGTGCCGCCAGCTCACTCAACGCGGCCTCCGCGGGGACCCTGATGCTCTACGAGGCCGCCCGGCAGCGCGGGTTCCCCACGGCCAGGGACTGACGTGAGACCGCCTGTACTCTCAGCGGAAAAGGCGTCGGCGAAGGAGGCGGCGGGGTGACGGGCTACCGTCATGTGGTCGCCAAGGACGACTACACGGATCTCGCGAGCGGCACCGTCCTGCGCTCGGCCCCGGGATTCCCGGCCTTTCCCGTCAGGTTGGTCTCGGAGATCTTCCTGCGCTCCCTGGAGCTGCGCGGCGGTGACGCCCCGGCGGTGATCTGGGACCCCTGCTGCGGGAGCGGCTATCTGCTCACCGTTCTCGGGCTGCTGCACCGGCGTGAGGTCTCCTCGCTGGTCGCCTCGGACGTCGCGGAGAACGCGCTGGTGCTCGCCCGGGAGAACCTGGCCCTGGTCGATCCTGAGGCCATGGAACGCCGGGCGAGGGTGCTTGAGGAGCGAGCCGGACGCTTCGGCAAGCCCGGCTACCTGGACGCGGCGGCGAGCGCGCGGCGCCTGGGCGGACGGCTCACCAGGGAGGGTGGGGCGCTTCCCACCACGGTCAGCCGGGCGGACGTGTTCCGGCCGGCCGAGCTCGCTGCCGTCGTCTCCACGGCCGCGCCCGACATCGTGATCACCGACGTCCCCTACGAGGAGCAGACCAGCTGGATCGGCGGCACCGGGGTGCCGGAGATGCTGGGCTCCCTGGCCTCCGTCCTCGGCGGCGGATCGGTCATCGCGGTCACGGCCAAGGGGCGCCGCGTCCCGGTCGGGGACGTCGCGCGCCCACGGGTCTCCTTCCGCGTCGGCAACCGCTCAACCGTGCTCCTGAAGGCGGCCGACCTCTCCGCCGGTTAACGGGAATCTCCGAGGCCGCAGGGCCGGACACCACCTACGCTTGAGGCCATGGCGACGCAGTTGACCCCTGGGCAGAGGACGAGACGATTCAAGAACGAGACCCGGCTCGGCCTGGTGCGCAGGGCCCGGCGGATGGACCGGGTGCTCATGGAGACCTACCCCGACGCCCACTGTGAGCTCGACTTCAACAGCCCGTTCGAGCTCCTGATCGCCACGGTCATGTCGGCGCAGACGACCGACGTCCGCGTGAACATGGTGACGCCCACGCTCTTCGCGAAGTATCCGACCCCCGAGGACCTCGCGGCGGCCGACCCGGAGGACGTCGAGGAGATCATCAAGTCCACCGGGTTCTTCCGGGCCAAGACGAAGTCGATCATCGGACTGTCGATCGCGCTGCGCGACGAATTCGGCGGCGAGGTGCCCAGGACCCTCGAACAGATGGTCACCCTGCCCGGTGTGGGCCGCAAAACGGCCAACGTGGTCCTCGGGAACGCGCGTGACCCCAAGACGGGAGAACCGTTCGGGGTGACGGGCCTGACCGTGGACACCCACTTCCAGCGGCTCGTGCGGCGCTTCGGATGGACCGAGGAGACCGACCCCGTCAAGATCGAGCACATCGTCGGCGAGCTCATCCCGAAGCGGGAGTGGACGATGGCCTCCCATCGCCTGATCTGGCACGGCCGCCGCGTCTGCCACGCCCGCAAACCCGCCTGCGGCGCCTGCCCCCTGGTCGCCCTCTGCCCCTCGTACGGCACCGGCCCGACCGACCCCGTCGAGGCCGCGAAACTGGTCCGTTCCGGCCCTCTTCCCTGACATGACCGGATCGTCGGGAAGCACGAGGCCGTACGGCGTGTTGCAGAGACCGGAACAGACCGGAGGTGTGCCCGTGGAAGTGCCCGGCTGGTTGGAGACGCTCGCCGAACGGGTCGCGAGGAAACCGGTTCCCCTGGCCATGCGCCCGCCGGAGACCGGCGGCCGTCACGCCGCGGTGCTCATGCTGTTCGGCGAGGGGCCGCTCGGCCCCGACGTGCTCCTGATCCAGCGCAGCTCACGCGGGCGCAGACACGCGGGACAGCCCGCCTTCCCCGGCGGCGGGATCGACCCGGACGACGGCGGTCCGGTCGCCGCGGCGCTGCGTGAGGCCCGCGAGGAGACCGGGCTCGACCCGGCGGGCGTCCACGTCGTCGGCACCATGCCCGAGCTGTACATCTGGCGCAGCGACAACCGGGTCACCCCCGTCGTCGGCTGGTGGCACACCCCCTCCGTGGTGCACGCGGCCTCGCCGAACGAGGTCGAGTCGGTGGAACGGGTCCCGCTGTCCGAACTGACCGACCCGGCCAACCGCGTCACCCTGCGTCACCCGAGCGGCTTCGCCGGCCCGGCCTTCCGGGTCCGCGGGCTGCTGGTGTGGGGCTTCACCGCCGGGGTGCTCGACGGGGTGCTCGCCGGCTCCGCCTTCGAACGCCCCTGGGACAGGTCACGGGTCGAGGACATGCCTCCCGACGTCGTCAACCTCGCCGCCCGCTGACCCCTCCCAGCCGCCCCCCTCGATCTCACGCCCGGTGGACAGGGCCAGCCCGAGACGCGCCCACTCGGCCACGTCCTCGCAGGGGTCCCCGGTCAACCGTTCGAGTACGGCCAGGCCCGCCGGGTCCGGCGGAGCACCGATGATCTTCGGGAGCGCGTGGGCGACGCCGTACCTGACCCTGGAGTCCTCGTGCTCGCTCAGCGTGACCACCGAGGGCAGCGCGCGGCCGTCCTGTAGGTGACCGAAGGCGATCAGCACCGAGTAGAGCACCATGCAGTCGTCCTCGGCGGCGGCCAGGAAGCGCAGAACCGGCAGACTTCGGTCGACGAACGGCAATCTGCCGAGGATGTCCACCCCGAGCATCCGCTCGGTGGCCGTGTTGCCCGCGCACAGTCGTCTGGCCGCGGTGAAGGTCTCCAGATCGCCCCGTTCGTGCAGCATGGCGATGGCTTTCCAGCGGATCGTGCCGTCCTGGTCCCTGTCCCGCAGCGCGGTCTCGATGAGCGTTTCCACAGCCGGCGACCCCCCGATCGTTGCCATACGGCCCACGATAACGGCCGGGACCTCCGGCAAGGGGTGCACGCGCGGGCCAAGGGCTGGATACCGTTAAGGGGTGCGTGGTGATCTCCTCGACCTTATCCTGATCGCCCTTATGGTGGCCTTCGCGGTGTCGGGGTACCGTCAGGGGTTCATCATCGGGTCCCTCAGCTTCATCGGATTCGTCGGCGGTGCCCTGCTGGGCATGTTCATCGCCCCTCCCATCGCCGGGGCCATAGTCGACGGCGACACCGAGCGGGCGCTGCTCGCCATCGTCATCGTCTTCCTCGCCGCGACGATCGGGCAGTTCGCCTCCTCCACGATCGGCGCGGTGGTCCGCAGTCACGTCACCTGGGAACCGGCCAAGGTGGTCGACGCGGTCGGCGGCACCTTCGCCAGCGCCTTCTCCGTGCTGGTCATCGCCTGGCTGATCGGCTCACTGATCGCCTCCTCGCCGTTCACGCTGCTCAGCGAGCAGATCAACGGCTCTCTGCTGATCAGTACGGTCGACCAGGCGTTGCCCCCCGCGGCCAAGGACTTCCAGAAGCCGTTCAAGCGCTTCATCGACACCTCGGGCTTCCCGAAGGTGTTCGGCGCCATCGGCGGCAACCAGCTCGTCGAGGTCCCGCCCCCGGACCAGAGCGTGGCCAAGGGAGTCCAGCTCAAGCGGGCCCGCCGGGGCATCGTCAAGGTCCAGGGCGTGGCCACCAGCTGCCGCAGGCACATCGAGGGCACCGGATTCGTCTTCTCGCAGAACAGAGTGATGACCAACGCCCACGTGGTCGCCGGGGTCGACCAGGAGCTGGAGGTCACCGACTACCTCAACAACAACCACCCGGCCAGGGTCGTGCTCTACAACCCCGACCGGGACATCGCCGTCCTGTACGTCCCCGGCCTCAACATGCCGGTGCTGCGCTTCGACGGCACCGCGACGATGGGCGACGACGCCATCATCGCGGGCTTCCCCCACGGCCAGGGCTTCACCCTCGCCGAGGCCCGCATCCGGGTGAAACAGCGTGCCAAGGGCCCCGACATCTACGAGCGCAAGACCGTCGTCCGCGACATCTACTCCATCCGCGGCTCGGTCATCCAGGGCAACTCGGGCGGCCCGCTGCTCACCCCCGACGGCCGGGTGTACGGGGTCGTCTTCGCGGCGGCCCTCGACCAACAGGAGACCGGCTTCGCACTGACGGCGGCCGAGGTCTCCCCGGACGCCGAGGACGGCTCCAAGCTGTTCAACCAGGTCAGCACCCAGGAGTGCGACCGTAACGGCTGAGTCTCTTTGCTCCGCCTGGCGGCGTCGCGGGCTTGGGCGCTTCAGGTCGGTGCTTTCCCTCGTCTCTGCGTCGCTTCGCTCCTGCGTTCCTCAGTCCAGACACCGACGCGCCCAAGCCGTGTCTTTTTGCTCCGCCTGGCGGCGTCGCGGGTTCGGGCGCTTCAGGTCGGTGCTTTCCCTCGTCTCTGCGTCGCTTCGCTCCTGCGTTCCTCAGTCCAAGCACCGGCGCGCCCGAACCGAAACCCCTCACACTTGGCGCCGGTACCCCGAACCCTTCACTCCTGGCACCGAGAGTTTCCTAAGCCGGGTCAGAGAAGGTGCTTGATGGTGCTTATGGCCTCTTCTGGGGTTTTTGGGGTTTCTGCTAGGGATTGGGCTGCTTGGGCTAGTTTTTCGTATGGCGGGCCGTACGGGGAGATTCTGGTGGCTCCGCGGGTGAACAGGGCGGCGGCGCCGCGGGGGTTGCCTCGCTGGAGGTGGGTGAGCCCGACGCAGATCTGCGCCAGGCCCTGCCACAGCTCGCGTTCCTCCTGAGGGGAGGTCTTCCAGCGGCCTTCGAGCACCTCGTGCGCGTGGAAGGGCCTGCCCTCGCCGAGCAGCCTGCGTGCCTCGTGGAGCGCCTCGGCGGCGTCCGGCGCGTAGTCGTCGGGGACACGCTCCACACCCTGCGCGTCGTGCGGCAGGGGACGGCCGAAGGCGTCCCTGGGGCGGCGGTTGCGCGGCCTGCCCTCGGGGTCGCGGTCTCTGGGGATCGGATGGTCCGTCATCGGTCGAGATCCGCGTCCGCGAGCCAGGACAGGAGTTCGGCGTCGAACTCCTCGGGCCGTTCCTCGTGCGGGAAGTGCCCGGCCCCCTCGATCAGCCGCCACCGGTAGGACCCGGTCACGTGGCGACTCGATCCCTGGGCGGTACGCGGCAGGGTGTGCGGGTCGAGCGCGCCGTGGACCTGGAGCGTGGGCGCGTGGACCTCACCGCGCATGATCCTGGCGTAGCGCAGGCCGTCGGGACGGAGCTGGGAGCGGGCGAACCACCGGTGGTACTCCAGCGCGCAGTGCGCCACGGTCGGGATGCGGAACGCCTCGCGGTAGGTCCGTGCGACCTCGGCCTCCGGCCAGCCGGGCCCCGACCACTCGTCGAGCATCCGCCCGACCAGCGCGCCGTCCTTCGCGGTGAGCCGCCACTCCGGCAGGAAGGGCAGCTGGAAGCCCAGCGCGTAGGCGCTCGCCCTGATCTGGCGGAGGGAACCGGTCAGCAGGGCGGAGCGGAGCCTGAGCGGGTGCGGCGCCGCGACCGGGACCAGCCGCAGGACCGACTTCGGGTCCCGGACGGCCATGGTCCAGCCCAGCAGCCCGCCCCAGTCGTGACCGACGACGGTCGCGCCGCTCTCGCCGAGAGCCCTGATCAGCCCGGCCGCGTCACCGGCCAGGGTCGGCAGGTCGTAGCCACGCGGTGGCTTGTCGCTGGCGCCGTACCCCCGCAGGTCGACGGCGACGGCGCGGTAGCCCGCGGCGGGCAGTGAGACGAGCTGGTGGCGCCAGGTCCACCAGAACTGTGGGAAACCGTGCAGCAGCAGGACGAGTGGGCCCTCACCGGCCTCGACCACGTGGAAGCGGGTGCCCCCCGCGTGGACCGAGCGATGGGTCCACGGGCCCTCGATCCTGACCAGGGACTCGTCCGGCTCGTTCACTGGTCCGGACTCACCGGTTCGCGGTGGGAACCGACCTGCCCGGCGCCCTGCGGGGCGGGGGCGGCGGCGAGGCCGGTCTCCGGCTCGCCTCCCTTGAGGTTCTTGAGCGAGCGCATGGTCCGTCGCATTCCGGTCAGGCCCTTGAGCCTGCGCACCCCGAACAGGACCAGCAGGGCCGCGACGACCAGGTAGAACACCGTGACGATGGTGAAGGCGAGCCAGTCCCACACGCCCAGGGCGACCAGGCCGTACGCGATGGCGAAGGAGGCCAGGATCAGGCACAGGTGGGCCATGAACGCGGCGGCGCCGAAGAGTCCGGCGGCCGTGCCCACCCGCTTGGCGTCGAACCTCAGCTCGGCCTTGGCCAGTTCGATCTCGGCGCGGACCAGGGTGGAGATGTGGTCGGTCGCGTTGGCGACGAGCAGGCCGAGCGACTCCTCCTGTGGTTCTGCGGACAGTGGCTCCGCGGCCGGGTTGTGTGTCATGAAGGATCTCCTATCGAGCGCCGGTGTCCATCATCATCCTGTGCGCCGGCGCGCTTGCGCACGCGTAGCCGGAGCAGGATCGCCGCCAGGACCGACGAGATGAGGCTCGCCGCGAGCACACCTGTGGTCACCGCGTTCACCCGTCCCGGATCGTCCCCGTATGCCAGGCCGCCGATGAGCAGCGACACGGTGAAGCCGATCCCGGCCAGTGTCGAGACGGCCGCCATGTCCCGCCAGTGCAGCTCCTCGGACAGTCTCGCCAGGCCGAGCCGTACGGCCAGCCACGCCCCGCCGAAGACGCCGAGGAACTTACCGACGACCAGCCCCGCGATCACGCCGAGCACCACGCGGTCGGTGAACATCGTGCCCAGCGCCTCCGGGGCGAGCGTCACCCCGGCGGACATGAACGCGAACACGGGCACGACGAACCCGGCCGACAGGGGGCGCAGGCGGTGGGCGGCCAGTTCGGCGGGGGAGTTCTCCTCGCCGGGATCGTTACGCACACGGGTCATCAGACCGAGGGCTACCCCGGCGACGGTCGCGTGAACACCGCTGATCTCCACGAGGTACCAGGCGGCCAGGGCGAGGGGGAGATAGATCCACGGGCCGCGGACCCGCTTGGCCTGGAGCAGGCCGTACAGGGCGATGACGGCGATTCCGGCGGCCAGGGCGAGGAGGTTGAGGTGGTTGGTGAAGAAGACGGCGATCACGGCGATGGCACCGAGGTCGTCGACCACCGCGCAGGTCAGCAGGAAGGCGCGTAGCGCCGGGGGCATCGCGCTGGCCGTCACGGCGAGCACCGCGAGTGCGAAGGCGATGTCGGTCGCGGTGGGTACGGCCCAGCCCTGTCCGGCCCCGGGAGCCCCCCAGCTCACCGCCAGGTAGACCAGCACGGGGACGACCATCCCGGCGATCGACGCGAGGATGGGCAACGCGGCCTTGCGGAGGTTGGACAGCTCGCCGTGGACGAACTCCTCCTTGACCTCGATGCCGGCCACGAAGAAGAAGATCGTGAGCAGGCCGTTCTGGACCCATTCGCGGAGGTTGAGGTCCAGGTGGAGAGAGGCGGGGCCGAACGTCGTCTCGCGCAGCGCCTCATACGAGCCGGTGGACACATTCGCCCAGATCAGCGCGACGACCGTGGCGGCCAGCATGATGACGCCGCCGACCGTCTCCGTCCTCAGCGCCTCGGCGAGCGTGCGGGAGTGGTGGATGGTGGGCCTGAACGGCCAGATTTCGGCAACGCGACGCATGCGACCTCCGGGGAGTACAGGCAGGGCCGGTTCCCTCCCTGGCCGACCAGACTTCCCGGCACACCTGATCGCCAGCCTACAGAAGGCCGACGAATGGGATTCGCAGTACCTCAGTGTCGCATATCACTCATGATGGGCGGTCGCGCCCTCGGTCGCCCTCGCCTTGTGGGCGGCGACATCGAGGGGCGCGAACCGGGAGCCATCATCTGTCTCGCTCTTCATCCGCGCGCCGCGCCTGTGGCGGGGTGACCGCCCACGGCGCCCGAGATGGTCCTCAGTCCTCGCTCTTGGCGCTGGGCAGCTTCTCGGAGATGAGGTTCATCACCGTGCTGTCGGCCAGCGTGGTGACGTCACCGATGCTGCGGTTCTCCGCGACGTCACGCAGCAGACGCCGCATGATCTTGCCGGAACGGGTCTTCGGCAGCTCGGGGACGACCAGGATCTGGCGCGGCTTGGCGATCGGGCCCAGCGTCTTGGCCACGTGGTTGCGCAGTTCGGCCGCGATGTCCGCGCTCTCCTCCACGCTGCCGCGCAGGATCACGAACGAGACGATCGCCTGGCCGGTGACCGGGTCGGTCGCGCCGACGACCGCGGCCTCGGCGACCTTCGGGTGCGAGACCAGGGCCGACTCGACCTCGGTGGTCGAGATGTTGTGACCGGAGACGAGCATGACGTCGTCGACCCGGCCGAGGAGCCAGATGTCGCCGTCGGCGTCCCTCTTGGCGCCGTCGCCCGCGAAGTACATGCCCTCGAAGCGGGACCAGTAGGTGTCGATGTAGCGCTGGTCGTCGCCCCAGATCGTACGGAGCATGGAGGGCCACGGGTCACGGATGGCCAGGTAGCCGCCTCCGCCGTTGCCGACGCTGTTGCCCTGGTCGTCGACCACGTCGGCGGTGATGCCCGGCAGCGGGCGCATGGCCGCACCCGGCTTGGCGCTGGTCACACCGGGCAGCGGGCTGATCATGATCGCGCCGGTCTCGGTCTGCCACCAGGTGTCCACGACCGGGGTGCGGTTGCCGCCGATGTGCTCGCGGTACCAGACGTAGGCCTCGGGGTTGATCGGCTCACCGACGCTGCCCAGGACGCGCAGGGACGACATGTCGAACTTGGCGGGGATGTCGTCGCCCCACTTCATGAACGTGCGGATCGCGGTGGGCGCGGTGTAGAGGATCGTGACGCCGTACTTCTGCACGACCTCCCAGAACCGGCCCCGGTGCGGGGTGTCGGGGGTGCCCTCGTAGATGACGCTGGTGGCGCCGTTGGCGAGCGGGCCGTACACGATGTAGGAGTGGCCGGTCACCCAGCCGATGTCGGCGGTGCACCAGTAGACGTCGGTCTCCGGCTTGAGGTCGAAGACGGAGTAGTGGGTGTAGGCCGTCTGGGTGAGGTAGCCGCCCGTGGTGTGCAGGATGCCCTTGGGTCTGCCGGTGGTGCCGCTGGTGTAGAGGATGTAGAGCGGGTGCTCGGCGTCGTGCGGCTGCGCCTCGTGGGTCTCGGACTGGCGCTCGACGAGGTCGTGCCACCAGATGTCCTTGTCCGTCTGCTCGACCTCCTGGCCGGTCCGGCGGACGACCACGACGTGCTCGATGCCGGGGCACTCCTTGACGGCCTCGTCGACGGTCGGCTTCAGGGCGCTGGGCGCGCCACGGCGGTAGCCGCCGTCGGCGGTGACCACGACCTTGGCGTCGGCGTCCTTGATCCTGCCGCTGAGGGCGGTGGCGGAGAAGCCGCCGAACACCACGGAGTGGATGGCGCCGATGCGGGCGCAGGCGAGCATCGTGATCGGCAGCTCGGGGATCATCGGCAGGTAGACGGCCACCCGGTCACCCTTGCCGACCCCCAGCTCCTGCAGGGCGTTGGCCGTCTTGGCGACCTCCCGCTGCAGGTCGGCATAGGTGATCGTACGGCTGTCGCCCTCGGGCTCGCCCTCCCAGTGGTAGGCGATCTTGTCGCCGTTGCCCGCCTCGACGTGCCGGTCCACACAGTTGTAGGCGACGTTCAGCTCCCCGCCGACGAACCACTTGGCGAAGGGCGCGTTCCACTCAAGGGTGTTGTCCCAGCGCTTGGACCAGGTCAGCCGGTCGGCCTGCTTGTCCCAGAACGCCAGACGGTCACGCGCGGCCTCCTCGTAAGCCTCTGCGGTCACGTTCGCGGACGCGGCCAGCTCGGCAGGAGGGGCGAACCGCCGGGTCTCGTTCAGCAGGTTTGACAGCGTCTCCTGGGTCTCACGCGACTCGGAACCAGGGGTCTCCGGGGCCACTGCACACTCCTTATACGTACTGCTCGTCTACTGTTCGTGTTCCACTTCACCAGGCCAGAGGTGCCCGCCACAAGAGGTCTAGACTGGTCTGTACCAATCGGTGATAGCGGTCCGTACGGTTCACAGGCGCCTTAACACCGGATAACAACCGCAGCGGAAACGTTGCTCTTTTGTCATCGTAAGAATGTAGATGACGCTATTCGGCAGCCTTTAGCGGGGGGCCGTACTGAGCGTCTCCCGCCCCCGGAGGTCCCGTACTTACGGGCTGTCCGTAAGGACGGGGCGTGTCCGCCTCCCGGCACCCGGCCGCTATGGTCGGGGAGCGTGAGCGACCCATTGGCTGTCATCGCGGAGATGCCGGGCGTGCCCGAGGCCGTCGCCGAGGCGCGCAAGGCCGTCGACCGGCTCTACGGCCACCGTGTGCTGCGGCGCAAGAGTCCCGAGGTCTCCGCCAGGTCGGCGCTGCGCGGCGCCCGCGCGTCCGCCGCCCTCGACGGCGCCGACGTCCCGCTGGAAGCCGTCCCCGAGACCGCCGACCCGGTCGTCCAGGGCGCGCTACGCGTCTCGGCCGAGCTGGGACGACTCGGCGCGACCTGGCGTACGGCACCCCGCCAGGTGCTGGCGAGGCTGCACACCCTCGCCGCGTCGGGGCAGGGCGAGGACCTGGGCCGCCCCCGGTCCTCCACGACGGTGCCCGACCCGCTCGGCCTGGGCGCCGCTCCCGGGCCCGAGGAGACAGTGGCCCGGGTGGACGGCCTGGTCGGCCTCCTGACCGGCCCGACCTCGGCGCCCGCCCTGGTGCTGGCCGCCGTCGTCCACGCGGAGCTGGCGGTGCTGCGGCCGTTCGGATCGGCCGACGGGGTGATCGCCCGGGCGGCGGAGCGTCTGACGCTGGTCGAGTACGGCCTCGACCCCAAGTCGCTGGCGGTCGTGGAGGTCGGTCACCTCGAACTCGGAGCCGCCTACCCGCGGGGCCTGCGGGCCTACCTGAGCGGGACGCCGGACGGGATGGCGACGTGGGTACGGCACTGCGCGGACGCGGTCGTCCTCGGGGTGCGTGAGACCACGGCGATCTGTGAGGCCATGCAGCGCGGTTGAGGTGTCCTTGCGGCCTTTCGCCGACGCGCCTTTCGGACACAGCAGACGGCGCCCCTGGTCATGGGGCGCCGTCGCTAACACGACGCCACCGGGTTACCAAGCGTGCACCTGTCTATCGTCGGAACGGGTCGAGACCCGTACTCGACGTGCCTCCCGCGGCTCGGCGGCACGTGGGTACCCGGCGGTTCGTGCTCGGACAACTCGAACAAGTGGTCCGTGCACCCTTTGTATGACGGATTCGGGCTGTTGGGAACCCCTTGGGGCGAGTCCTTTACCGAACATGGGACATTTATGGACAAATCGCCCATGTAGGGCGCCTGGTATGCCGGGTGATCTTCGTGACCTCTGGTGGCCGGTCACGCTGTGTGATCGAAAACGGGCCTATTAGGGACGCGCCCGATTGGCCGCTATGCCTATGCGAGATCGTTACATTGAAAAAAACTAGCGGAAACTGCAGATTGCTCCTCGACGAAACTCAACTTGATCGGGCAGCATGAGGTGGTATCTCCACAAAGTGGAGAGACCACGCACGCTTGGGCATGCAATGTCCTTGCCATGCCCTGGTCAACCGTTGAGGCTTTCTTCTGAAACGGGACCGGCTCTACCCCCCCAGAGCCGGACCGGTTGGCGGCCCCCGCTCTCCCCCCCCCCGGCGGGGGTCGCCACTTTTTCTCCCCACCCCGCGTACGGCGGTACGCGGAGGACGGCCGGGACGTTCCTTCGTGAGGCCCCGACCGGATCGACGAGGGCCGGGTCCCTGGGCTCTTCTCGTCTCGCGACCTGACCGCGCCCCGCCTTCCGGCTGTGTCTCACCGCCTGCTCCTGTCCCGTCCTTGTTCCCTGCCGTATCTCACCGTCTGGTCGCGCCCTGTCGGCGGTTGTCCACAGGCGGGACCGTCCCTCCCGGGTTTTCCACAGAACGGCGTTCGGCGCCGTCGAGGGGAGGGCGTTTGGCGGAAAGTGGGCTTCCCACATCCCAGGGAGGCACCATTGGACCGTCCGTTGGTCATCACCGAGGACCACGATCTGCTCGACGACCTTCTCCGGGTCGCCGCCGCGGCGGGCGCCGAGCTCGACGTCGCCCACGCGCCCACGCACGCCAGGCCGTACTGGAACCGGGCCCCGCTCGTCGTGGTCGGCGGTGACATGGCCGACACGCTGGCGGCGACCGGGCCACCGCCCAGAGACCGCGTTCTGCTGGTCACCCGCGCCCCCGGCGATCCCGACGCGTGGCGCAGGTGCGTCGCCGTCGGTGCCCAGACGGTCCTGGAACTACCCTCGGCCGAGCGGCGGCTGGTCGAGGAGTTCGCCGACGCCGTCGAGCCGGTTTCCAGGGCGGGGCCCGTGGTCTGCGTGGCGGGCGGGCGCGGCGGAGCCGGGGCCAGCGTCCTGGCGGCCTCCCTGGCGCTGACCGCCTCCCGGCGGCGCCTGCGCACCCTGCTCGTCGACGCCGACCCACTCGGTGGCGGACTCGACCTGCTCCTCGGTCAGGAGGAGGCGAAGGGCGCCCGCTGGCCGGACCTGGTCGCCCGCGAGGGCAGGATCAACGCCGCAGCGCTCCAGGCCGCCCTTCCCACGTTCGCGGAGCTCACCCTGCTCTCTTTCGGCAGGGGAGAGGTCGAAACCATCCCCGCGGAGGCGATGCGCTCGGTCCTTGAGGCGGGAATGCGCGGTTTCGACCTGGTCGTGGTCGATCTGCCGCGCCACTGCGATCACGCCGCCGCACAGGCGCTCGCCAGGGCGGCGGCGACCCTGCTGGTCGTCACCGCCGACGTGCGCGGTGTGCTGGCCGCGGCGCAGGCGCTGGCCCGGTTGCGTGAACACACCACCGAGATACGAGCCGTCGTGCGGAGCGGCGTCCTGGACGACGACGTCGTCACCTCCTCCCTCCGCCTGCCGTCCGCCGGAGGCCTTCCCGACCAGCCCAGGCTCACCGCCGCCCTCAACCGGGGCGATCCGCCCCCGCTCGGCGGGCGGACCCCACTGGGGCGTTTCTGCGCGTCGTTCCTGAACTCGCTGCCCGAGGCCGAACGATGATCCGGGAGGTCACGGTCTCACCCGAGGTGGTCGAGGCTGTCCGGATACGCCTGGCCCGCGCCGGGACCGAGCCGAGCGCCGCCCACGTCGCGGCCGCCCTCAGGGCCGAGCGCGCGGTGCTCGGCGACGCGGAGATCCTGGCGGTGACCCGTGCCCTGTGCGCCGACCTGATCGGCGCCGGGCCCCTCGAACCGCTGCTGGCCGAGCCCGACGTGACCGACGTGCTGGTGAACGGCCCGGAGGAGGTGTGGGTCGACGACGGCAGGGGCCTGCGCCGTACATCCGTCGTCTTCCCCGACGAGGAGACGCTCCGGCGGCTCGCCCAGCGGCTGGCGGCGGCCGCGGGCAGGCGTCTCGACGACGCCTGCCCCTACGCCGACGCCCGTCTTGCCGGGGGCGTGCGGCTGCACGCGGTCCTGCCGCCCGTCGCCGGGGGAGGCACCTGCCTGTCCCTACGGCTTCCGCCACGCCGTACGTTCACCCTGCCCGACCTGGTCAGGGCGGGCACCATCAGGGCCGAAGCCGTGCCCGTGCTCAGCGCCGTGGTCCGATCGAGACTCGCCTTCCTCGTCACGGGCGGGACGGGCACGGGAAAGACCACGCTGCTGTCGGCGTTGCTTTCCCTGGCCGATCCGGGAGACCGGCTGATGTTGGTCGAGGACTCGGCCGAGCTGCGTCCTCTCCACCCGCACGTCGTGCGGCTGGAGAGCCGCCCCGCCAACCTCGAAGGGGCCGGTGGCGTGTGCCTGCGCGATCTCGTGCGTCAGGCCCTGCGCATGCGTCCCGACCGTCTGGTCGTCGGCGAGGTCCGCGGTGCCGAGGTGGTCGACCTCCTCAGCGCCCTCAACACCGGCCACGAAGGCGGATGCGGCACACTGCACGCCAACACGGCGGCCGACGTCCCGCCCCGCCTCGAAGCCCTGGCCTGTGCCGCCGGCCTCAGCAGGGAGGCCGTCCACAGTCAGCTCGCCGCCGCGCTGGACGTCGTCGTCCACCTCGTCCGAGACCACACCGACGGGCGCCGCCGGGTGGCCGAGATATGCGTGATGGTCCGGCGTCCCTCCGGGCTGGTCGAGGTCGAGCCCGCCCTCACCTTCTCTTCCGACGGCCGGACGACCACGGGGCCGGGGCTGCCCGTCCTCACGGCCCGTGCTCCCGGTGTGCCCCACTCGCCCGTCCTGGCTCTGACGCGGGGAGAGACCCGGCCGCCGGAGGCGGGCCGCCGGTCGCGCGAAGAGCCTCCCGAGGCCGTGGGCGGCCGAGCCGGTCCTCCATCCGCCGTACGGATCGGTGGAAGAGCCCGTGCGCATGGGGTGCTGCCATGACGGTGGCGGCCGTGCTGCTGGCCGCTCTGTCGGGGTGGCTGTGGACCGGCGCAGATCAGGCGACCGCCCGCCTGCTCCGGGCGGGGAGCGATCGGCGTCGTCCGGCCGGGCGTTCGCGCCGACCGGGTTCGCCGCTCGGTCTTCTCCTGGACTCTCTGCCGTCGAGACGCGCGAGGGCCTGGCGGATCGCGTCGATCGAACTGTGTCGTGGCCTCGCCGCCGAACTGGCGGCGGGGCGGACCGCCGGAGAGGCGCTGGCCCGCGCCGTGTCGGCCACCGATCTTCCCGATCCCGCGGTGGCGCGTCCTCTGGCCGCGGTCGCGAGAGACGGCGGCGACGTTCCCTCCGCTCTGCTGGCCGTCGCTCCCGAACAGGGCGGAGAGGCATTCCACGACCTGGCGGCCTGCTGGCGGGTGAGCACGACGACCGGGGCGGCCCTGTCCGTCCTGGTCGACCGTGTGGCCGCCTCGCTCGGGGAGGCACGGTCCCACCGTCAGGATCTCGCCGCCCAACTCGCCGGTGCCCGGGCCACCGCCCGCCTGCTGGCCTTCCTGCCCGCGCTCGGGTTGCTGATGGCGACCGGGCTCGGCATGGATCCTCTGGGCTTCCTGTTCGGAGGTCCCGCCGGTGCGGGGTGCCTCCTGGCCGGTCTGGCCCTCGACGGTTGCGGCCTGTGGTGGACGAACCGCCTCGTCGCCCGTGCCCAGCGTTTCTGATCCCGAGGCTGTCGCAGGGCGTCGGCCTCGGTGCCGGTTCGTCGCCTGTGCCCGGCGTTCCTGATCCCTGCCGCGTTTTGGAGGTGTCCTTTGTTTCCTGCCTCTTCCGCCTTCGCCGGACGACCACGGCGGCCGGAGTGATCCTTGTGCTGGCCGTCGTCCTCGCCGGGACCGCCGGATGGCTGTGGACGTCGCCCGAGGGTCCCGCGGATCGGGTCCACCGGGCCCTGCGAGCCCCTTCGAGTCCGTCCTCTCCGCCGCCTTTCTCTTCACGGCCCGCCGTACGGGGCTCACCCGTCACGGAGCGGGTCTGGACGCCGTCCTCGGCCCCCGCCTCAGGGGGGTGGTCCTCGGCTTCCGCCTCAGGGAGACGGCGACGGCCGGAGCGTAAAGAGGTGGTGCTCTGCGCGATCGTCGGCCTGACGGCGTTCCTCGCGCTCGGGGGCGCCACCGGGTTCGTCGCCGGCGTGACCGGTTTCGCGATCGCGCTGGAGGCCGTGCGAAGGCGGCAGCCGTCCTGGCTCCGTCAGGAGCGTGACCGCGTGATGACCGACCTGCCCCTCGCGGTCGACCTCATGGTCGCCTGCCTGCGCGCCGGACAGCCGATCGCCGGTGCCGTCGACATGACGGCCGGAGCGCTCGGCGGGCCGCTCGGTGACCGGTTGGCGTGGGTGGGCGGGCAACTGAGACTGGGAGCCGCTCCTGAGGAGGCCTGGCGGGCGCTGTCGGCCGAGGGACCGCTGGCCGCGCTGGCGCGGACGATGAGCCGCGCCACGCTCAGCGGTGCGCCCGTGGCCGACGTTCTCACCAGGCTGTCCGATGACGCCCGTGAGGAGGCCCGTTCCGCCGCCTCGGCCGCTGCCAGGAGGGTCGGTGTTCAGGTCGTCGCCCCGCTGGGGCTCTGCTTCCTGCCCGCCTTCGTCTGCCTGGGCATCGTTCCCGTCGTGGCGGGCCTCGCCGGTGACGTGCTGTTTCCCTGAACCCCCCGATGTTTTCCACAGGGCGCGCTCGCGTCCCCGAGTTATCCACAGAACGCTGTTCGCGGCCTCGGAGCCCGGTCCTCATCGAGAAAGCTGACCTTGACCGGCGCCGGGTGCCCGCCCGGCGACAACCCCGACGACCCTCCCAGGAGGAAACGATGTCCCCGATGGTGTCCCCACCGTCCACCGGCTGTGGCCGCCCCAGGCTGAGGCGATGGCTTCACGACCGTTGGGCCCGGCTGACCATGCTCACCGGCCGCGACAGAGGCATGTCCACCGCTGAGTACGCCGTCGGCACGATCGCCGCCTGCGCCTTCGCGATGCTCCTTTTCAAGGTGGTGACCAGCCCCGAGGTCCGGCAGATGATCAGCAATCTGATCAAGCGAGCGCTCAACGTGGCCGGATGACCCCCGTGAGATCCGCTGCGTCCCTCCGCCGATCGAGAGGGTCGGTGACCGCGGAGACTGCGGTCGCGCTTCCCGCCCTGGTCATTGTCCTGGCGGTCGCGCTGTGGGCGGTGACGACGGTGGGGGCGCGGCTTGAGTGCGTGGACGCGGCTCGGGCGGGTGCCAGGGCCGCGTCGCGAGGCGAGCCCCTGGAGCGGGTGCGAAGCGTCGTCCTGGCCGCGGCTCCGGCGGGGGCGCGGGTGACGGTGACCCGAGGAGCGGAGACCACCCGGGTGGAGGTGTCCGTGAACGTCGTTCCCGGCTGGGGCGCGTCGCTGCCCGGCGTCACCGTTCACGCGACCGCCGTCTCCATCACCGAGCCGGGTGTGGAACAGCCAGGTGGAACGCCGGAGTGAGGGGGGCCGAGCCCCGCGAGGCGAAGCCGGGGCGGGTCGCACGGATGAGACGGCCACACGGTGAAGAAATCGTGGAAGACGGCGACCAAGCCACGGAGGAAGCACGAAGGAAGGACGGGGGACAGGCATGAGACGACGTGGGCCAGACGGGCGACAGACGAGAAAAGCGACAAGAAACGCTGAAACAGCAGCGGGCCCGACAGGCGGCTCGATAGGCACAACAAGCAGAACAGCAGGAAGACGGCGGGGAGCTGACCGGGGAGGGGCGACGATCTGGATGGCCGGGTTCATGACGTTGGTCCTCATGGCGATGGCCGTGATCATGCTCGCCGGAACGGTCAGGGCCGCCCGGCACCGCGCCATGAGCGCCGCGGATCTGAGCGCCCTCGCCGCCGCACGCCTGGCCTTCGCCGATCCACGACGCGCGTGCGCCCAGGCGGCCTCACTGGCCGAGGGCAACGGGGTGCGGCTCACCCGGTGTTCTGTCAACGGTCACGGGGTCGCCGACGTCCAGGTGACAGTACGGCTCCGCCTGCCCACGGTGGGCTCCCAAACGGTCACAGCCGTCGCCCGTGCCGGACCCGTCCAGCTCACCGTCCCCACAGGAGAGGCCGACGAAGCGGTGAGAGGCCCACCCCCGGAAAGACCCTCCCCTTCGCGAAGATCGGCTGCGCCCGTTCCGGCGGTGGATTCCGGGTCCTGACCGACCAGGTGGCTGCACGCGCCGGCCAGGTGCCGCGGTCGTCGGCTACGTGCCGGTGGCGGAGATCCCAGGGGGTGGTCACCGTCGGTCGGCGACGTGAATTTCCCGGTGACCTGCCAAGACGTGCCCGCTCTTCACGCTAGGGTCTGTTCCTTGGATCTTCGCCGTGGTGAGGACCGGTCGGTCGTTCGTGTCGCGAGGGAAGGAGTCCGTAACGGTGCTGCGGGCGGTAAGGGCCTTCCCGGCGTTCACGGCAGGCGCGGAACCGGCGGAACGTCACCGTGGGTGAACCGGCATGGCGGTCGGCGTCTGGCCGACCACGATGGGCGCGAAGATCCGTGAAGCGAACCTGGGGTGACCCAGGGTGACCGCGCCGAACAGCCGGTCAGTAAGGAGAAGACCCATGTGGTGTCGAATGATTGCGAATGCCATGGCGGTTTGATCCTGATGTGTGACGTCGGATGCCCTGGCCAGACGGGCAGGGCATCGGTTACACCAAAAAACAGCGGAACCTCCCCTCCGGCCCCTCCTCTCCGATTCACCCGGCAGAAGGCGAAACGACTGCGCGGATCGCCTGTCTCCTCTCGGGAGCTGTCGCTGAACACCAACCTCATATCGCGGCCGGAGTGAAGAGCTGCCGACAGGGCGCTCCCCACACCACGGTTCGCCACGACGACTGACCCGAACCGGGGAGAGAACACCATGCATGATCAGCCGTGGACCGCTGTGCCCCGTCTGGTGGCCTTTGATCTGGAGGGGACCGGTGGCCAGGACAGGGAGCGGGAAGCGGTCCTGGAAGTGGCCGTCGTCCCGCTGGACGACGGGTGCCCTGACCTTTCGGGCGCCTACCACTCCGTGGTGAACCCCGGCCGCTACATCCCGCCCCACCGGTGGATCTCGCCCGGACTGACCAACGACCTGCTCGGGCTCGCCCCACCGCTGGAGCACATCCGCCCGGAGCTGGCGACCCGTTTGGGCGGTGCCGTCGTCGTCGGCCACAACGTACGTGTCGACGCGCGGCTGTTGGAGTTGTGCTGCCCCGGTATCCGCCTGGCCGGATTGATCGACACGCTCAAGCTCGCCCGGTTTGTTCACCCCCACAACCGGCGGCTGGGGCTGACGGCGCTGTTGGATCACTATGGGCTCACCGAGGAGGTGAACGGGCTGACCGGCAGTGTGCCGCACCGGGCGCTGTGGGACGCGGTGGGAGCCGCCCTGTTGCTGGGAAGTCTGCTGCGAGACATCCCGGGAGGCGTCGACTACACCTTCGCCCAACTGAACACGGCGGCAGGTTTGCCCGACGCGACCGGTGCCGAGGAGAGCAGGTCGCATGAGGACGACCGGTCACAGTTGTTCTAGGGAGCGTTCTTGTTCCAGGGAGCGTCCCGACACGCTCTGGCGGTGGTCCCATGAGGTATCGACGGGTGACCTGCCTCGGGCGTCGGCCTCCTGGCCGTTCTCGACCCGGCACGCATGGGCCGTCGGCCGTACGGCCCGCGGCGGCCTTCTCCGGCGGGCGGAGAGCCTCACGCGGCGCGGGAACGGGAGAGGCGAAGCTTCCCCGAGAAGTAATTCACATAAAAACGGTTATGTCGGAAATTTGATTTTATGAAGGGGGTTTTGTCGGGAACGCATTGACCTTCTCGCCTCGGCCTTCCCGAACTTCCCCTGCCCTCCACCGGGACTCGTGGGAGGTCTCCATCTCGCGGGGCTTAGCGGGACTTCGTCAGGCTTCGCGGAGCTTCATGAGGTTTTGCGGAGCTTCATGAGGCTTGCGGGGCTCGGGTCTCATCCTCACCTCAGCGGGTGCTCCTCGTCGATCACCATGTACACCCCGGAACCGTCTGCCGGGCCGAAACGAGGGCCAGAACGACGCCCAGAACGACGGACGGAAAGCCCTCGGAGAAGACAGGAGGACACCAGATGACGAGAGCGCCGGTAGTGGAGGTTCGCGAAGCAGTAGGGAAGCGCCGGTTGGATGATCGGCCACCATGGAGATGAAACGTGTTCCCCGGAGTACGCGAAGTCGACTCTCCGCAGTTCCATCGCCCGAAGAAAAATCCCGCACTCCATGAGCCGTTCTCCCACGTGATTGAGCCCTCATGTCGATTCCTGACATCAGGCCCCCGTACCAGACCCCGTTACCGATCTCCATGCCGAGATCTCGTACGGGATTTCATGTGGAGCGACAGTGGAGGGATATACGAAACAGACCTTCCGGCAGGCCCTCGGTCGACGGCAGGGAAACGGAATCAGGAGTCGACCGAGAGCAGAACGGCGAGCATGCGCAGGGCTCCCGCCTTGTCGAGAGGGTCGTTGCCGTTGCCGCACTTGGGAGACTGGATGCACGACGGGCAGCCCCGCTCGCACTCGCACGCCAGGATGGCCTCCCGAGTGGCCGTGAGCCAGTCGACGGCACGGGCGTAGCCACGCTCGGCGAAGCCCGCGCCCCCCTCGTGGCCGTCGTAGACGAAGACGGTGAGCAGGCCGGTGTCGGGGTGCAGTTCGGTCGAGACGCCGCCGATGTCCCAGCGGTCACAGGTCGCGAAGAGCGGCAGCAGGCCGATGGAGGCGTGTTCGGCCGCGTGCGCCGCCCCACCCAGGTCCAGGCCCTCCTGGGCCAGGGAGGCGGTCGCGGAGGCGGGCAGGGTCCACCAGACGGCCCGGGTGCGCAGGGTGCGCGCGGGAAGCTCAAGGGGTTCGTCGCCGAGCAGTTCGCCGCTCTGGGCGCGGCGTTTGACGTAGGAGACGACCTGGCGGGTCACCTCGACCGAGCCGAAGTGGAGTTCCCCCGGGCCGAGCGGGTGGGAGCGGAGCGACTCCAGGACGGAGATGTCGGTGACGTCCCTGGCGAAGGTCGTGTAGTCGGGGCTGCCCTCCTCCACGAGGGCGACCCCGGCGTCGAGGTCCAGCTCCTCCACCAGGAATGTCTCCCCCTGGTGGACGTAGACCGCGCCGGTGTGCACGGAGGTGTGCGCGGAGGCCTCGTCGACGGTGCCGAGCAGCCGCCCCGTCGACGCCTCGACGACCTGTACGGGGGGCCCGCCCGACCCCCTGATGTCGGCGAGGTCGGTCGCCCGTTCCCTTCTGGTCCAGAACCAGCCCGTCGGCCGCTCCCTGAGGAGGCCGTCCGTGACGAGGTCGGCCAGCACCTCCTTCGTGTCCTCCCCGAAGATCTCCAGGTCGTCCTGGGTCAGCGGGATCTCGGCGGCGGCGGCGCACAGGTGGGGCCCGAGCACGTAGGGGTTGCCGGGGTCGAGCACGATCGCCTCGACCGGGCGGCCGAAGAGGGCCTCGGGGTGGTGGACGAGATAGGTGTCCAGCGGGTCGTCCCTGGCGATCAGCACGGCCAGCGCGTCCCGCCCGGCGCGTCCCGCCCGGCCGGCCTGCTGCCACAGAGAGGCCCTCGTCCCGGGCCAGCCCGCGATGAGCACGGCGTCCAGTCCGGACACGTCGACGCCGAGTTCCAGCGCGTTGGTCGTCGCGAGCCCGGCGAGCGTTCCCGAACGGAACGCCTTCTCCAGCGAGCGACGGTCGTCGGCGAGATATCCGGCCCGGTAGGCGGCCACCCTGTCGGGCAGGTCCGCCGGTGCCCCGGTGCCGAACACGAGATCCTGGAGCCTGGCCCTGGCGGTCAGGGCGACCGACTCCGCGGCCCTGCGCGAGCGGACGAAGGCGAGTGTGCGAACCTCGGCGGCGACCAGGTCCGCCAGGAGGTCGGCGCTCTCCAACGTGGCCGGGCGCCGCAGCGGGGCGCCCCTCTCGCCCCGCAGGTCGGTCAGGGGCGGCTCCCAGAGGGCGAAGGTGGTCGCGCCCCGGGGAGAGGCGTCCACGGTCACCTCGGCCGTCTGGAGGCCCGTCAGGCGTTCGGCGAAGGCTCCGGGCTCACTGGCGGTCGCGGAGGAGAGCAGGAACACGGGCCTGGCGCCGTGGCGCGCGCAGACCCGGCGCAGGCGCCGCAGGATCTGCGCGACGTGCGAGCCGAACACACCCCGGTAGCCGTGGCACTCGTCGATCACGACCATCCTCAGCCGCCGCCAGAAGGCCGCCCACTGGGCGTGGCGGGGCAGCAGCGAGCGGTGGAGCATGTCGGGGTTGGTCAGGACGTAGTTGGCGTGCTTGCGGACCCACAGCCGTTCCTCGTAGGGGGTGTCGCCGTCGTAGGTGGCCGCGCGCAGCTCGGGGAGGTCCAGCTCGTTCAACGCGCGAAGCTGGTCGGCGGCCAGTGCCTTCGTCGGCGTCAGATACAGGACCGTGCCCCCGTCCAGTACGGAGGACAGGGCGGGGACGAGATAGGCCAGGGACTTGCCCGACGCGGTGCCGGTGGCGATGATCACGTTTTGGCCGCGACGTACCAGCTCGGCGGCCTCGACCTGATGCGGCCACAGGCCCGGTATCCCACGGTTCGCCCAGCGCGTAACCAGTCGTTCCTCGACCCAGTCCGGCCAGCCGACCTGGCCACTCTGACGTGCGGGAACGTGTTCGACATGGGTCACGCGATCGTGACGTGCGGGAACACGGAGCAGGGCGTCGAGCGCGGAACCCGCTCCGAGGGAGGAGGATGAGGTCGGAGTCACTGGTTTCCAGTCTGGCATCTGTGGGCAGAGTCGCCGGGAATCGTGATTTCGTATAGACACTGAGCGTACGCATGGTTGAATGCCGCGCGTCGGGGCTTGTCGTCTGGGGGCCACCCGGTCCCGGGAGTCACGCCTGAATCGGTACTTTCGCAGGCAAGGCGCTGGAGGATCTGTGGATCTGAAGTTGGACCACCATTCCGAGGACCGTCTCACCATCGTTGAGGTCGAGGGTGAGATCGATGTCTACACCGCGCCCAGATTGCGTGAGCTCCTGATCGACCTGGTCAACAAGGGAAACTTCCACCTTCTCGTGAACATGGAGAAGGTCGACTTCCTCGACTCGACGGGCCTTGGTGTCCTGGTCGGCGGGCTCAAGCGCGTTCGGGCGCACGACGGCTCACTGGAGTTGGTCTGCACCCAGGAGCGCATCCTGAAGATCTTCCGGATCACCGGACTGACCAAGGTCTTCGGGATCTACGCCTCGGTTGAGGAGGCCAAGGAAGCTCACGGCTCAGACAAGTAATCATGGCTACCGTCGAGCTGACGTTCAGCGCCCTTCCGGCCCATGTGCGCACGGCACGCCTGGTCGCCACGGCGATCGCCAGGCGCACCGGGGTGGAGGAGTCGCTGCTGGACGAGGTACGGCTCGCAGTCGGTGAGGCGTGTTCCCGGGCTGTCGAGGCACATCGTCTCCATTGTCCGGGAGAGCCGATCCGCATCGAGCTACGTGATGATCTCGGGCGGTTCGAGGTCACCGTCACGGATGCGGCCCCGAGCGACGAGCTGGAGCAGGAGCAGGTCTCGTTAGGTTTCGAGGACCCGCTCGTGCAACTTCCCGACACCCTGATGTCCGGTTTCGGCATCGCGGTCATCGTGGGGCTGGCCGACGACGTCCAGGTCTATCCGAGCCAGAAGGGCATGTGCATCCGCATGAGCTGGCCCGCCACGGCCAACGGCCTGTCCGCGGTCTGACCGTCCGCACCCCCCACGACCCGCTCCCGGTCCGGACATGATCCGGACACGGGACCGGCGAGCGGCTCCACAGCGTGATCTGACAGCGTGAACACCCCGGCAGCCGGGCGCGTCCTCCAGGGTGCGTCCGGCTGTCTGTTTGGGGGGGTCGAAGCGGGGCAAACATAACTTTGATACGTGCAGACCGAAACAGGCGTGAAGGCTGGCGAAGAACCTCCTGCCCCGATTTGAGTCTCCTGTTAACCATGGGAGTCGGGAAGGATTACTGACCCTGTCATCAAATGGCCACGCGCGGAGGCTTCATATCGGCGTCCTCGCTGCGTAGACTCCCGGCACCGGCCAAGGTTTGTCCTTCGGAAACGGCTCGTAGGAGGGCTGAGTTCCGTGGGAGGTCTGCGGACGCAACCGGAAGCGGCATTGCCAACCACCCCGGATGCGCGCCGCTCCCACTGCCGATCATCTATCGCGGCGCAGTCCGGGCAGGACGTGTTCCCGTCTTGCCAAGGAGAGTCGGATGCCTGTGCTCGATCTCGCCGCTGCTGCAGAGCCAGCGGTTTCCCTGAGCGGTTCTCACTTCAACATCGTGATCGCTGTGGCCGTCGTGGCCCTGATAGCACTCGCCGTGGCGGCCGTGCTGGTCCGGGAGGTGCTCGCTGCCAGCCAAGGCACCGAGCGCATGCGGAACATCGCGCGCGCCGTACAGGAAGGGGCTTCCGCGTATTTGACGCGGCAGTTCAGGACCCTGGCGTTGTTCGTGGTCCTCATTCCCTTCCTGCTCTACCTGCTTCCCGCGGACTCGACCGGAGTGGCCGTCGGCCGTTCCGTTTTCTTCGTGGTCGGCGCGGTCTTCTCCGCGCTGACCGGCTTCGTCGGCATGTGGCTCGCGGTCCGGGGGAACGTCCGGGTCGCCGCGGCCGCCCGTGAGTCCGGCGAGAAGGTCGCCATGCGGATCGCCTTCCGCACCGGCGGCGTGGCCGGCATGATCACCGTCGGCCTCGGCCTGCTCGGCGCCGCCATCGTCGTGATCGTCTACGGCGGCGAGGCCCCGGCGGTCCTTGAGGGCTTCGGCTTCGGCGCCGCGCTGCTGGCCATGTTCATGAGGGTCGGCGGCGGCATCTTCACCAAGGCGGCCGACGTCGGCGCCGACCTGGTCGGCAAGGTCGAGCAGGGCATCCCCGAGGACGACCCGCGCAACGCCGCGACCATCGCCGACAACGTGGGCGACAACGTCGGTGACTGCGCGGGCATGGCGGCCGACCTGTTCGAGTCGTACGCGGTCATGCTGGTGGCCAGTCTCATCCTCGGCAAGGTGGCCTTCGGCACGGAGGGCCTGGTCTTCCCGCTGGTCGTGCCCATGATCGGTGTGCTCACCGCCATCATCGGCATCTTCACCACCGCCCCCCGCAAGGGCGACCGCAACGGGATGGCGGCGATCAACCGGGGCTTCTTCATCTCCGCGGCCATCTCCGCCGTCCTGGTCGCCGTCGCGGCCTACCTGTACCTGCCCAGCAGCTTCTCCGCGCTGAGCGGGGTCGACCCGCAGATCGCCGCGATCACCACCGACCCCCGTCTGATCGCCATCGGCGCGGTGCTCATCGGTCTGGTGCTGGCCAGCGCCATCCAGATCCTCACCGGCTACTTCACCGAGACCAACCGGCGTCCGGTCAAGGACATCGGGGAGAGCGCCCGCACCGGTCCCGCGACCGTCATCCTGTCCGGCATCAGCGTCGGCCTTGAGTCGGCGGTCTACTCGGCGCTGGTCATCGGCGCCGCCGTCTACGGGGCGTTCCTGCTCGGCTTCGGCAACGTCACCGTCGCCCTGTTCGCCGTCGCGCTCGCCGGAACCGGCCTGCTGACCACGGTCGGCGTGATCGTGTCGATGGACACCTTCGGCCCGGTCTCCGACAACGCCCAGGGCATCGCCGAGATGTCCGGCGACGTCGAGGGGGAGGGCGCCAGGGTGCTCACCTCGCTCGACGCGGTCGGCAACACCACCAAGGCCATCACCAAGGGCATCGCGATCGCGACCGCCGTACTCGCCGCGACGGCCCTGTTCGGCGCGTTCAGGACAGCGGTCGAGACCCAGCTCAGCTCGGCGAGTCAGGCGGTGAAGGACGCGCTCGGCTCGTTCAGCGTGTTCAACCTGAGCGTCGACTCGCCGAACGTGCTCGTCGGCCTGGTCGTCGGCGCGGCGGTGGTGTTCATGTTCTCCGGTCTGGCGATCATGGCGGTCGGCAGGGCCGCCGGACGGGTGGTCTTCGAGGTCCGCGAGCAGTTCCGCACCAAGCCGGGCATCATGGCGGGCACCGAGCTGCCCGACTACGGCAGGGTCGTGGACATCTGCACCCGTGACTCGCTGCGGGAGCTGGCCACGCCGGGTCTGCTGGCCGTACTCACCCCGATCGCCGTCGGTTTCGCCCTCGGCTACCCCTCGCTGGGCGCCTTCCTCGCCGGTGCCATCGCCTGTGGCACGCTGATGGCGGTGTTCCTGGCCAACTCGGGCGGCGCCTGGGACAACGCGAAGAAGCTGGTCGAGGACGGTCACCACGGAGGCAAGGGCTCCTCCGCCCACGAGGCGACCGTCATCGGCGACACCGTCGGAGACCCGTTCAAGGACACCGCGGGACCGGCGATCAACCCGCTGCTCAAGGTGATGAACCTGGTGGCGCTGCTGATCGCCCCGGCCGTGGTGATCTACGCCGACAACGTCGCGCTGCGGACCGGGATCGCCCTGGTCGCGGTGGCCATCGTCGTCGGCGCCGTCGTGGTCTCCAAGCGCCGGTCGGCGAGCATCTCCCCGACCGAGGACAACCACGTGGACCGTACGCGGGAGCCGGTCACCAGCTGACGGGCGAACCGGTGTGAAGGGGTGCACGGTCCTCGTGCACCCCTTTTCCCGTACATGAGCCCATCGGTGTGTGCGGGACCCCACGGTGGAAGACTGATCCGTATGGAACAGCAGCCCTCCGGAGGAGGCAGAACGCTCGTGTTCATCCTGTTGGCGATGGTCGTGGTCTTCGCGGCGATCGCGGGCATGGCGATGTGGGCGTCGCGATGAGCACCGGGACGAACGGGGCGAACGGGGCACGGACGCTGGTCGTCCTCAGGCACGCGAAGGCGGCGCACATCCCCGGGCTGGCCGACAGGGAGCGGCCCCTCACCGAGCGCGGACGCCGCGACGCGGACCGGGTGGCGCGGGTGCTCGCCGACCTGGGTGTCCAGCCCGACCTGGTGCTCTGCTCGCCGTCCGTGCGCACCAGGCAGACCGCCGAGCTGGCGCTGCCGGGTACGGACGTCGTCTACGAGTCCGAGATCTACGAGGCCTACGCCGACGAGCTGCTCGCCCTCCTGAGGCGTGGCGACCCCGAGGTCCGCACGCTGGTCCTGGTCGGTCACAACCCCGGTGTCCACGAGCTGGTCCAGCTGCTCACCACAAGAGACGACGAGGGCTTCCCGCCCGGCGCGTTCGCGGTCATCGAGACCGACGACGAGTGGTCCGGCCTCGACGCCGGGCGTGCCGTCGCGCGCTGGAGCCCCAAGGAGCAGTAGGGGAACACGGGGTGGCATGCGCAGGATCGCCGGGGCGCTACGCGGTGACTTCGCGGTCGCCGCGCGTCCCGCGTGGGGGTACGGCCTGCTGTGCGCCGTGGCCATCTGCCTGCCGCTGGTCGCCGGGGTTCTCACCGGCCACGTCCGCGAGGGCGCGACGGCTGCCCTGGGCGGTTATCTCACCGTCTTCGGCGACGCCCCCGGCCTGCCGTACGGGGAGAGGGCGCGCAAGCTGTTGCGGACCGCGTTCATGGCCACGCTCGGGGTGGGACTCGGGCAGCTGATCCAGCCGTGGCCGTGGCTCGCGGCCGTCGTGATCGGCCTGGTCGCCGCGGCGGGGGCGGTCTGGCCGGTGATCAGCGTCCCGGCCGTGCTGGCGGTGGCCCTGACCTACTTCGCGCCCTCCGGGGCCGGTCTGCCTGCCCGTATGGCGATCACCGCGGCGGGCGGTCTGCTGATCACGGCGCTGGTCCTGGTGCTGTGGCCGGTGCGCCGTCTCCAACCGCTCCGCACGGCCTTCGAGGAGGCCGGTACGGCGCTGGCCGACCTTCTGGTCGCGGCGGGACGCGCCCCTCTGTCCGACGAGAGCTGGGAGTCGCTGCGGCGGCGGGCCGTCACGACCCACGACGCCGCGGCCAGGGCCTTCTCCCTCTACCGGGTGTCGCAGGAGGACGACCGGGCCCTCGAACGGCTGCTGACGACCCTGGACCGGATCTTCCACGAGACCATCGCGCTGCGGGTGCTGCGGGCGGCCGCCGTACAGGAGGATCCGGACGGCCGGTGGGTCGAGGAGCTGGACGAGACGACCGAGGCGCTGGCCCACGCGCTGCGGGAGGCGGTCACCCTCGGTGGCCAGGCCGCGGCCCCGGAGGCCATGGACGCGGTCGGGCGCTTCGCCGACCTGAACGAGGAGGTCCGCAGGGCCGCCCACGCCAGGAGGACACCGCTGCCCGCGGCCGTGCTGCTCGGGCAGATCCGCCGCTGCCTTGACCGCGTCGGTACGGCGGTGCGGTCGATCTCCCAGCAGGCGGAGGAGGCGGTCGAGGTCGGGCCACGCCTGCCCAGGTTCACCCGGCCCCGCCTGCCCGTCCTGTCGACCGGCCACCACCCCGTACGGCTCGGCCTGGCGGTGACCCTGGCGATGGCGTTGATGCTGCTGGCCCACGAGCACTACGCCAAGTGGTTCGTGGTGACCGTGCTGGTCAGCCTCCGTCCCGCCTACCGGGACACGGTCGACCGGGTGACGCTGCGGGTGGTCGGCACCGCGGTCGGGGCGGCCGGGGCGGCCGTCGTGCTCGCGGTCGCGCCGGGCCACACGTACCTGATCGTGTTCATCGGGGTGTGCGCCCTGCTGGGGTTCGCGTTCAGGGGGGTCAGCTACGGCTACTGGACGATGTTCGCCACACCCCTGTCGCTGATGCTGTCGGACTTCACGCTGCCGCTGGCCTGGGGCGCGGCGGCGGCCAGGGTGACGCTCACGGTCGCGGGCGGGGCGCTGGCGCTGGTCGTCGCGCGGCTGCTGTGGCCGAGGGGGCACCGGGCCAGCCTGACCGGCAGGATCGTGGACACCCTCGAACGGCACGCGGCGCTGGTGCGCTCGCTGGTCGACCGGGACCCGAAGGTGGTTCTGGAGCGGATCTCCGACGCCTCGGAGGCTGCCCGGCTGCTCGGCGACTCCCTCGACCGGCTGGACAAGGAGCCGGGCGGAAGCGCCCCGCAACGGCTCAGGGACGCCGTGACGGCCGCCAGACGGCTGCGGGACAACGCGCTGGCACTGCTGGCCGTACCGGCGCCGGTCGAGGAGTCGGGGCCGACGGTCACCCTCCTGGACATGGTCGCCGACCGGCTTGAGGACGTCGCGGAGGCGGTCAGGACGGGTCGGCCGCTGACCAGGGCGGACGATCTCGACCGGGTGCTCGACGAGCTGGGCGCCCAGGTCGACCGGCTGACCGAGCGCCGTCTCGGCGAGGTGGACGAGGGGGCGGCGGACCGGATGACCGGTGTGCGGCGAGGCGTCATGCACGCCGTCGCCGCGCGGCCCGCCCTGAGGGGGCTCGGCGCCGAGGCGCTCGGACTGGCCTCGCTCACCGCCCCGCGCGCCTGAACGGCCGGCTCAGGCGGTCACGACGCCGTCCTCGGCGTCGGCGGCCTCGACCTCGGCGCGGGGGATGCCCAGCAGGTAGAGGATCGCGTCGAGGTAGGGCACGTTGACCGCGGTGTCGGCGGCCTGGCGGACCACCGGCTTGGCGTTGAACGCGATGCCGAGTCCGGCGGCCGCGATCATGTCCAGGTCGTTGGCGCCGTCGCCGATGGCCACGGTCTGACTGATCGGGATGCCCGCCTCACGCGCGAAGCGTTCGAGCGCCCGCGCCTTGCCGGGACGGTCGACGATCTCGCCGACGACCCGGCCGGTCAGCACGCCGTCCACGACCTCAAGGGTGTTGGCCGCCGAGTAGTCGATGCCGAGGTCCTCGACGAGGGCGTCGGTGAGCTGGGTGAAGCCGCCGCTGACGATCGCGAAGCGGTAGTCGAGCCGCTTGAGCGTACGCACCAGCGTGCGGGCGCCGGGGGTCAGCACGAGCTCCTTGCGGACCTTCTCGAAGGTCTCCTCGCGCAGACCGGCCAGCAGGGCGACCCGGCGGCGCAGCGACTCGGCGAAGTCGAGCTCCCCGCGCATCGCCTCCTCGGTGACCCTGGCGACCTCCTCAAGGCAGCCCGCGTGCGCGGCCAGCAGCTCGATCACCTCGGCCTGGATGAGCGTGGAGTCGACGTCCATCACGATCAGCCGCTTGGCCCTGCGGTGCAGGCCGCTGCGCTGTACGGCCACGTCGACCTGCTGGGCGGCGGCCTCGACGGCCAGTTCGGCGCGGAGGGTGTCGGGGTCGGCCCCGGAGACGGCCAGCTCGAAGCAGGTCACCGGGTAGTTCGACAGCCGCTCGATCCGGTCGATGTTGGCGCCCGCGGCCGCGATCCGGCCTGAGATGCCCGCCATCGCGGCCGGCTGCAGGGGTGAGCCGAGAACGGTCACGTGCAACCGTCCGCGCCTGCGCTTCTCCTGCAGGTCCGAGCCGGTGGACAGCTCGACCTCAAGGCCCAGGTCCCCGGCGGTCCGCTCGACGGCGGTCCACAGGGCACCGAGCGTTCCGCCGGTCCCGGTGGGGGTGTCGCCCGAGTAGGCGACGAGGACGCCGAGGGTGAGCCTGCCGCGGATGACGACCTGTTCGACGTCGGCGACGACTATGGGAAAGCCGGACAGGACGGAGAAGAGCCGCGAGGTTACCCCTGGGCGGTCCGGTCCGGACAACGTGATCAGAAGCGTGCGCTGGTTCATCGGTATCTACGCTACTTGGCCCCCAAAACGATCGTGAATGCGGTTCATCATCCGGACGCCTGACGTTCTCGGCGACCTCCCGTCACACGTCATCTGGCCCTGCCTTCATATGGTCATGACGACCACCCCCGCCCGGCAGCGGGCCACCCGTTACGCCGTCGGATACACCGTCGGACTGGCCGAGACCGCCGCCGACATGCGGGAGGCGCAACGCCTGCGTCACCAGGTGTTCGCCGAGGAGATGGGCGCTCGGCTGGACACCCCCATAACCGGTCTCGACGTCGACCCCCTCGACGCCTACGGCGACCACCTCCTCGTACGGCACGGCGAGGGCGGCGAGGTCGTGGGGACCCACCGGCTGCTGTCCCCGCGCAGGGCCGACCGGCTGTACGCGGACTCGACCTTCGACCTGCGCCCGCTGGCCGGGGTCAGGCCGGACATGGTCGAGGCCGCCAGGGCCTGCGTGCGGCCCGACCACCGCTGCGGCGCCGTGATCGGGCTGATGTGGGCGGCCATCGCGCGTTACGTGGTCGCCGGGGGCCACCGGTGGGTCGCGGGGTGCTGCTCGGTCCCGGTCTCCGGGGTCACCGGGGTCGCCGAGGTCATGCGGCGGCTCCCGCTGTGCCCTCCCGAGTACCGCGTCACCCCGCGCCTGCCCTGGCGCGGCACCAGGAGGCGGGGCACGGGGACGGCGACGGTCCCCGCCCCGCTGAGGGGCTACGCGAGGCTGGGTGCCTGGGTCTGCGGGCCGCCCGCACACAACCCCGACCTCGGCACCGCGGACTTCTTCGTGCTGCTGTCGATGGCGAACCTGAACCCGCGTTACCGGCGGCACTTCCTGGGAGCCCCGGCATGATCGTGTGGTCCCCCGAGGCGCCGTGCCGGTCGGGCACCTGCCTGACCCCCCAGGGCCCGAAGGTCGGCCCGCCGCTGCGGGCGCTGCGCCTGGTCGCGGTCTCGCTGGTCGTCCTCACGGGCGCGCTGCTCGCCCTGCCGGTCAGGCTCCTCGGTACGGCGGGCCGCGCCCGGCTGGCGAGCGTGTGGTCCAGGCTCGCGCTGTGGGCCCTCGGTGTCCGGGTCGCGGCCAGGCCGGGCTTCGCCTTCCTCGCGGGTTCCGCGGCAGGGCCGCGCGCCCTGCCCGTCTCCGGGGTCGCGCCGCTGATCGTGTCCAACCACGTGTCGTGGCTCGACCCGCTCGTCATGATGGCCGTCGTGCCGTGCCGTGTGCTCGCCAGACGGGAGGTCCGTGGCTGGCCGTTGGTCGGGGAGATGGCCGTCGGCGCGGGGGCGGTGCTCATGGACGGGGAGAGGCCGTCCAGGCTGCCCGAGGCGGTCGCCGGGGTGGCCAGGGCACTGGGGGAGGGGGACCCGGTCGCGGCCTTCCCCGAGGGGACCAGGTGGTGCGGCAGGGAGATGGGGGTGTTCAGGCGCGCGGTGTTCCAGGCGGCACTGGACGCGGGGGCGCCGGTCAGGCCGGTCGCGATGAGGTATCTGGGACCCGGCGGGACCCCGGCCGTGGAGGCCGCCTACCTGGGCGACGACTCGCTCACCGCCTCGGTCCTGCGGGTCGCCGGGCTGCGCGGGCTGACCGTCGAGGTGACGTTGCTGCCGCCGGTCCAGGCCCGCGACCGCAGGTCGCTGGCGTGGGCCGCGGAGTCGTCGATCGCCTCGGTGGTGATCGCGCCGACCGTTCACGGAGCCCGGGTGGCCGCCTGATCCTCCCCGGGAGGTTCGGCCGCCGACGTGCCCAGGGGAGCGGACGGGCGCCGCGGTTCACGGACCCCGCCCTCACCGGGATCGTGGCGCGTCCACACGGTCACCGCGCCCCAGCGCTCGATCCGGCTGCCCGGTGGGGGCTTCTGGGCCACCACGACGCCGTCCATGACCGGTTGAGGGCTGTCGGGGTCCGGCCCCTGCAGAAGCACCCCGGCGTCGTGCCCGGCCAGCCAGGCGTTCAACGCCTGACTTCCGCAGAAGTCAGGAACCACCACGAAGTCAGCCAAGTCTCCTCACCCGTGCCGAGAGTACGCCGAGGCAATCGGATGCGCAGCCCCCACAGGGTTTCGGCCGGCCGGCCTACGGCCGTAACCCGGGGTTTTCGCGGTGGCGAAGGGCGGGCATGCCCGGCGGACTTCCGGAGATTCACGACTTCGAGGTTTTCCGGGGCCGGTGTCCATGCGGAGGCGGCGAGCGTGGGGTATCCGAAAGGTAAGAGCACCCTGGCTGATTGGGAGGTGTGGGGCTGCGGTGGCTCAGGGGACACTCGTTCCGTCACGCAGAGGAAGTGACTCGTTACACTCCGTTAATGTTCGGCCGGTGTGACCGGTGCCGTTTCCGGCGGCTGGGAGGCGGTCCGATCGGTCGCCGGCCGGGAAAGGTGATGCATCCGTGCGATCCATACGCCGGATCGGCGCCCTGGCCGCCGCGCTGCCCATCGCGCTGCCCGCCGTGGCCGCGCTGGCTCCCGCCGCCTGCGCCGACCCTCCGGTCTCCTACGTCGGTTCCCGGACCAGTTCGCAGTTCTCCTCCTCGCCCTGGGCGACCGACTCGACCGAGTGGGCCGTTCCGCCGAGTGGGGTCGTCCCCGACCTCGTCTCGGGCGGCCCCTCGGTGGTCCTGGTCACCTTCGCGGCGGAGGGCCGTTGTGTCGCGTCCTCCGGTGCGGGGGCCTGTGAGGTCGCGATCGAGGTCGGTGGGCAGCGAACCCGTCCGCGCACCGTGAAGGGCGCGCCCGACACCGTCTGGCGGAAGAGCGGGTGGGGGAAGCGTGTGCTCAGCCGTACCGTCTGTGTCCCCTACCAGGAGTCTCTCCGTGACCTCGGAGTAAGGGTCCTGGCCAGGAGTTCGGCGGAGGCCAGGTTCGAGCTGCGCAACCGGCAGCTGAAGGTCGAGCGCCGGGCTCCGGTGCGGGAGGACGGCTGTTCCTGAGGTTCCCGCGTTGCGCACAGGTTTGCGTACATCGTAAGCTTACGACGTACGCAAACCTGTGCGTGTGAACCGAGGAGTGCCGCACCATGACCGCCGCCGCGATCGTCGTTCCGTTCGTCTGGCTCGCCTGGCTGATCCTGACCGAGTGGGTGCCGATGTTCCCGCTCAACGACCTGGCCCCGGGCAATCTCAGGAACCGGCTGATCGCGGCGTCGGTGAACTACCCGATTCCCCTGCTGATCGCCGGGGGAGTCGCCCTGCACCGGACCTGGTCACTGGTCGCGGCCACCGTCCTGTGCTGCCTGATCATCGTCGGTCACGTCCAGAGCTGGTGGCTGCCCTACTTCGGCGTCAGCTCCGCCGCCCAGCGAGAGCTCTACCGGACCGACTACGCCCGCACCCTGAAGGTCCTGCCGACCGAGGGACGTGACGTCGTCATCGACGTCCAGCACATGGTGGTCGGCGCGCTCTCCGTGGTGATGCTGGCCACCACGCTCACCGCTACCCTGACCGGGTGACCCAGACAGCCCGTCGCCGAAGCCAGGGAGGCGGCCGTGGAGGCAGGCCCGCCACGCTCACTCCCGAGCGCGTCGTCGCCGCGGCGGTCGAGATCCTGGACGCCGAGGGTCTTGAGGCCCTGACCATGCGCCGTCTCGGCGCGCACCTGGGCGTGGCCGCGATGTCCCTGTACCGCCACGTCCCCAACCGCGACGCCCTGCTCGCCGAGGTCGTCACCCACCTGTTCTCCGAGGCCGTGATCGAACTCGGCCCCGAGGAGCCCTGGCACGAGGCGCTGACCCGTTTGGCCGTGGCCTATCGCGGGACGCTGCTGGCCCACCCGCACGCCGTACCCCTGCTGGCCACCCACCCCGTCGACACCGACAGGGGGCTGGCACTGCTGGCCGGGCTGCTGGGGCGCTTCGAGGACTCGGGGGTCGGCGAGCAGGACGCCCTGACCGCCGTGCAGTCCGTCGCGGTCTACGTCCTGGGTCACGCCCTGGCCCAGGTCGGCACCCCGTCCGGCACGGCCCCGACCACAGCCACCGACCCCGCCGCGGCCGCGTTCTACGACCGGTGGTTCGAGGCGGGGCTGGCGGCCATGGTCTCCGGGTTCGAGAGGCGGTTCGCCGGAGACCGGTGAGACGACCGGCGGCCCGGTGGCTTCCCGGCCCTGGGGGCGCGGACGGCGCAGGCGGCAGGAGAACGGTCCGCGCAGACCCGTGTGGACGTGTTCCGGCTACCGGGGTCCGAGATAGGCGATGACGGCCGCGACCCTGCGGTGGGTGTCGGGGCTGTTCTCCAGGGCCAGCTTCATGAAGATCGAGTTCACGTGCTTCTCGATGGCGGAGACCGACAGGTGCAGGGCGCGGGCGATGCCGCCGTTCGACAGGCCGTGCGCCATCTCCCTGAGCACGTCCAGCTCGCGGGGGGTCAGCTCGGCGGGTGGCGGGCTGTCCCTGACGCCGCGTTTGGCCAGCAGGCCCTCGACCACCTTGGGGTCGATCACCGATCCGCCCGCGGCCACCGAGCGGATCGCGCCGAGCAGCTCGTCGATGTCGCCGACCCGGTCCTTGAGCAGGTAGGCGCGGCCCTCGGTGCCGTCCCTGAACAGGTCGAGCGCGAACAGCGCGTCGGAGAACTGGGAGAGCACCACGACCCCGATGTCCCGCGAGGCCGCCCTGATCCGGTGGGCGGCGTCGATGCCCTCCATGCCGGGCCGTACGAGGTCGGGGGAGCCGGGCATCCGGATGTCGGTCACCACCACGTCGGGGCGCAGCCGCCTGGCGGCGTCCAGCAGGTCGTCGGCGGTGCCCACGGCCGCGACCACGCCGATCTCACCCGAGGCCTCAAGCAGTCTGCGGGTGCCCTCGCGCACCAGGTAGTGGTCCTCGGCCAGGACGACCCTCAGCTCAGTCATAAGGAGATCCTGCCTGGTGAGGGGACATGCCGTACATGGGGCTGTCCGCACAACCGCCGGGAACGCGACGGACCCCCGTCCGGCGGGACGGGGGTCCGTGGGCGGGACGATCAGGCAGGGGGTCCTCGTTGATCCCCGTGACGGTCCCGGTGCTCGTCGTAGGGAGGTGCCGGGTACGGCTAGCGCAGGATGCGGGTCCTGACCTTGACGTACTTCAGGTCGACACCGGCGTCGATGCCGTGGATGTTCAGGGTGTCGATGCCGCCCGCGGGGACGTCGATGGAGGCCGTGGCGAACTCGGCCGTCGCGGTGCCCCGGGCGCTTCCCCTGAGCCACACCTTCACCTTGATGGTCGCGGTCCTGCCGGGCCGCAGTCTGTCGAGCAGGCAGCCGACCTCGCGCCCGTCGGCCTCGCAGTAGGAACCGGAGGGGCCGGTGATCTGGACGCGACGCGCCTGCTTGGGGACGTAGCCCCCGACGTAGGCGATGTCGGTCGGCCAGCTGCCCACGTTCCTGGTCTTGAGCGTGTAGACGATCGTGTCACCCGCCCACGCCCTGCGCGGGTAGTAGGCGGTCAGCTTCAGCGGGGAGAGCGGGGGAGAGGCGAGGGCTCCCGCGGAGGCTCCCACGGAGGCCACGGTGGGTGGCGTCACGGCGGCGTTCGCGCTCTGCGGGACGAACAGCAGGCCCCCGGCCATGGCTGTGGCGGCGAAGGCGATAAGGTGCCGGCGCATTTCATACTCCAGTCGGAAATTTGGTTTCCCGTTTTGTTCGCTGGAGCAAGCATGCGGTGTCCCACTTGAGAACCTCTTGCGGATGACTGACTCACCCGAGAATGAGGTGAATGTCGCCGAACTCGTGCCAGAGATAACCCTCTTTGAGTGCCTCGGCGTACGACCGTACGAGCAAATCCTCCCCGGCGATCGCCGACAGCATCAGCAGATGGCTGGAGCGTGGTTCGTGCAGGCCGGTGATCAGCCCGTTCACCACCCGCGTCCCCGAGGAGGGGGTGACCAGGTGCGAGGTCCAGCCGCGTGCCGCCCGCACCCTGCCTTTTACAGGGCCCTCCCCGGCGCCTTCCATGGGGCCGTCCGCCAGGCCCGCCGTCTCCAGCGCCCTGACCACGGTGGTGCCGACCGCGATCACCCGTCTGCCCGAGGCCCTGGTGAACTCCACCTGGCGTGCCGTGGCCTCCGGCACCTCGAAGCGCTCGGGATAGGGCGGTTCGTCCCGTTCCGGGGAGGCCACACCGGTGTGCAGGGTGATCGGCGCCACCCCGATCCCGTGCGTCACCAGGCGGGTCACCAGTTCGGTGGTGAACGGCCGTCCCGCACTGGGCATCTCCGCGCTGCCTGGCCGTACCCCGAAGACGGTCTGGTAGTGCGACAGCGGCCAGTCCCTGCCCACGTAGGAGTAGCGGATCGGCACGCCGTACCGGTGCAGGTAGGCGGGGACGTCACGGTCCAGCACGGCGCGCCACAGCCGGGGCGTGTGCCGTTCCAGCAGCCGCAGCGTCGCGCCCCCCGGCAGCGGCAGCCACTCCCCGGCGGCCCCGCCCCGGTACGGCTCGCCCGCGGGCTCGTCCCCCGAAGCCCCCGAGCCCGCCGGAGCCCCCGAGCCCGCCGAAGTCCCCAGGACCCCTGGGATCTTCGGGTCGCGGGGCACGCCACGGCGGCGTAGCTCGACCAGCCACGTCCCGTCCTCGTGCTCCGTTGAGAAGTGCACCGCGAGCCGGTCGAGCCGTACCGCGGCGGGCAGCGTGGCCGAGTCGTTGACCACCAGCAGGTCCCCGGGGCGCAGCAGACCGGGCAGGTCGGTGAACCTGTGGTGGCCGATCTCCCCCGTACGGCCCCGCGAGACCAGCAGCCGCACCTCGTCACGAGCCAGCCCCCGTGCCTCCGGTGGCTCGTGCGCCTCAAGTTCGGGAGGAAGCGTGAAGTCCGCGGCCAGGGCGTTCACCGGACCCCGATCCGTCCGCTCGCCGGGCGCTCCTCGATCAGCCGCCGCAGGGCCGCCGCGCTCCTGTCCGGCCCGGGGGCCGTCCCCGCCTCCTCGGCGCCGACCGCCGCCGCGAGCATGGCCGTGTTCATCTCCCCCGGATCGACCCACCAGACCGTGACGTCCGGCTCCTCCACGGCCAGCACGTTGGACAGCTGTTCGAGCGCGGCCTTCGTCGCCCCGTAACCGCCCCAGCCCGCGTACGCCTCGACCGCGGCGTCGGAGGAGATGTTGACGACCGCGCCGCCGCTGCGCCTCAACGAGGGCAGCGTCGCCTGGATCAGCGCGAGCGGCGCCAGCGTGTTGACCAGGAACAGCTCCCTGAGCTCGTCGAGGGGGTAGTCGGCCAGCGAGGGCAGCGGGAGCGCCCCGAGCCCCGAGGCGTTGTTGACCAACAGGTCGAGTCCGTCCCGTACGGCCAGCGCCAGCCGTTCCCGGTGGGCCGGGTCGGCGACGTCCCCGGCGACGGCGAGGGTGCCCTCGCCGAGTTCGGCGGCGGCGGATTCGAGCGCGTCCGCGCCCCGCGCGGTGAGGACGAGCCGCCAGCCGTCGGCGGCCAGCGAACGGGCCAGCTCCAGGCCGAGACCACGGGAGGCGCCGGTGATGAGTGCCGTCTTCGTCATGCCTCGACGGTAGGAACCGGAAGGCGCCGTCCGCATCGGCCGAGGGACCGGGCTGAAGGTCCTAGGACCTGCGGCCCAGAGGCTCCGCCCGGTGAGCACCTAGAGTTTCACCGTGGAGAGTGTGGGAGACGACCGGGACGCGGTGCTGCACGCGGTCAGTTCCGCCGTCCTTGCGGTGACCAGGCACCTGTCCGTCAGGGAGGTGCTCCAGGTCATCGTGCGCTCGGCGAGGCGGCTGCTGGACGCCCGTTACGCCGCGCTCGGCGTACCCGACGACGAGGGCGCCTTCGCCGAGTTCGTCGCCGAGGGCATCTCGGACGAGGAGTGGGACGCGATCGGGCCGATGCCCCGTCAGCACGGCATGCTCGGCGCGATGTTGCGCGAGGGCGCGCCGGTCAGGCTGGCCGACATCCGCAGGGACCACCGCTTCGAGTACTGGCCGAGGGCGCATCCGGTGCTCAAGGACTTCCTCGGGGTGCCGATCCGCGACGGCGAGGCGGTGCTGGGCATCATCTTCCTGTCCAACAAACGCTCGCCGGGCGGCTTCACCGAGGCGGACCAGGACCTGCTCACCATGTTCGCCGCGCACGCCGCGATCGCCCTCACCAACGCGCGCCTCTACGAACGCGGCAGGGAGCTCGCGCTGGTCGAGGAGCGCACCCGGATGGCCAGGGAACTGCACGACGCCGTGACCCAGAAGCTCTTCTCCCTCAGGCTCACCGCCCAGGCTGCCTCCTCGCTGGTGCGCCGCGACCCCGACCGGGCACTCGGCGAGCTGGAGCGGGTCGAACGGCTCGCCGGGGAGGCGCTCGCCGAGCTGCGCGCGGTGATCGTCGAGCTGCGTCCCGCCGAACTCGACCGGCACGGCCTGGCCGAGACGCTCCGCAAGCACGTCCGCCTGCTCGACCGGCTGCACCCGGCGTCGTTCACGTTCGAGGAGAGGCCGGTGTGCGAACTGGACCCGGCGACCGAGGCCGCCGTGCTGCGGGTGGCCCAGGAGGCCCTGCACAACGCCTCCCGGCACGCCGGGGCCGTCGCCGTCGCCGTACGGCTCGGCTGTGAGGCGGGCAGGGTGGTCCTTGAGGTGCGCGACGACGGGACGGGCTTCGACGTGGCCGCCGCGACGGGCCGCGGCCTGGGCATCGCCTCGATGGAGGACAGGGCGCACGCCCTGGGCGGGGACGTGCTCGTCAGGTCGGCCCCGGGAGAGGGGACGCTGGTGCGGATGGAGGTGCCGGTGTGATCCGGGTGCTCATCGCGGACGACCACCCCGTGGTCAGGCAGGGTCTGCGGACCTTCCTCGCGCTGCAGGACGACCTCGACGTGGTGGGGGAGGCCGCGGACGGTGCCGAGGCCGTCGCGTTGACGGAGTCGCTCAACCCGGACGTGCTGCTGCTCGACCTGAAGATGCCGGTCCTGGACGGCCACGGCACGCTGCTGCGGCTCAGGGAGCTTGGCCTGTCCCCCCGGGTGCTGGTGCTGACCTCGGTCGGCGACCGCCAGGACGTCGCCCCGGCCATCAGGGCGGGCGCGACCGGGTTCCTCTACAAGGACGTCGATCCCGCCGCGCTCGTCCAGGCCATCCGCGCGGTCAGCGGCGGGCAGGTGCTGCTGGCGGCCGAGGCGGCCGAGGCGATGCTGACGACCCCCGGTGCCGTACCCCCGCGCACGGCCCCTGCCCCGACTCCCTCGCTCACCGAACGTGAGCGTGAGGTCCTGGCGCTGATCGCCTCGGGCCGCTCCAACCGGGAGATCGCCCGTGAGCTGACCGTGGCCGAGAAGACCGTCAAGACCCACGTCTCCAACGTGCTGATGAAGCTCGGCGTCCAGGACCGCACCCAGGCCGCCCTCTACGCGGTACGGCACGGCCTGGCCTGAGAGGCCCTGGGGGCCGGGATCAGACCAGTTCGGAGATGGCGTGGTGGGCGGCCACGCGGGCCCGCCGTACGGCACGGTCGAGGGCGCGCAGCGCCTGGGCCCTGACCGCGACCTGGCCGGAGGTGAGGCCCCGCTCGTCGGCGATCCTGAGCACCGCGGTGAGCCGGGCGGCCAGGGCGGCGACGCGGTGGGCACGGGCGGGGTAGCCCGGCGCCAGGCCGTCGTCGAGGGGCTGGGTGTTCCGGTGCCCCTGGGCGGGCCCGCCGACCCCCGTCAGGGCGTCCGTGGCCTCGCGCATCGCCATGGTCAGGGCGTGCTCGGCCTCCGCCAGGGAGGGAATGTCCGGAATGTTAATGCTGGCCTCAAGCACGCTCCAGCGCACCCCGGCGTACGATGAGCCGCGGCGGTCCCTTGCGGGGACCAGGCCCAGGCATCTACCGGGGAAAACGGCTGTCGCCGCCTGCCCGGCCTCGATCGCCGCGGAGTTGAAGGAGGGCGGTCCGGTGAGACCGAGCGGGTCGCCCGCGACGGGAAGCGCCAGGCGCAGCGAACGCATGCCCTCGACCCGCAGGTCGGCGAGGAATCCGCGCAGGGAGACGTCGCCCGTCTCCCCGGCGACGAGTTGGGGGCCGGCCTGTCGCTCCACCCGGTCGGCGGCCTCGTCGAGGCCGACCTGTCCGGTGAGCCAGGCGTTGCCCCAGCAGACCAAGGTGGCCGAGATCTGTGAATCAGGGTGCACCGATCCACGATATGCGCTTGCCCTGCAATAGGTTTTGTTCGAGCGATACTCAAGGAGGCGTGAGGGATGGGCGGTCAGGTGCTTCGGCTACAGGACGTCACCGTCCGCAGGGACGGGGCGGCCCTGCTGCGGGACATCGACTGGACCGTTCACGAGGACGAGCGGTGGGTCGTCATCGGTCCCAACGGCGCCGGGAAGACGACGCTGTTGCAGGTCGCCGGGACGATGCTGTTCCCGGCCGAGGGCGTCGTCGAGATCCTTGGAGAACGGCTCGGCCAGACGGACGTGTTCGACCTGCGGCCCCGGATCGGCCTGGCGAGCGCGGCGCTCGCCGAGAAGGTCCCGCAGGACGAGAAGGTCATCGACCTGGTGCTCACCGCGTCGTACGCGATCCTCGGGCGCTGGACGGAGGAGTACGACTCCAACGACGTCACCAGGGCCGTCGAGCTGATCGACCAGCTCGGCTGCGCCCATCTGATCAGGCGCAGGTTCAACACCCTGTCGGAGGGTGAGCGCAAGAGGGTGCAGATCGCCAGGGCGCTCATGCCCGACCCAGAGCTGCTGCTGCTGGACGAGCCCGCCGCGGGCCTGGACCTCGGCGGCAGGGAGGACCTGGTCCGCCGTCTCTCGGTGCTGGCCAACGACCCGAAGGCGCCGACCATGGTGCTGGTCACCCATCACGTCGAGGAGGTGCCCAGCGGTTTCACCCACGCGCTGCTGCTGCGGCACGGCTCGATCGTCGCGCAGGGGCCGATGGATCAGGTGATGACCGCGGAGAACCTCTCGCGCACCTTCGCCGTTCCGCTCACCCTGGAACGCGGCCAGGGCGACCGGTGGTACGCCCGCGCCTACCAGTTCTGAAAGCTGTTTACGCTGTTCAGAGGTCGGTAACGCGAAAACCAAATACCATTCCGAATGAGAGAGATCCACTTGACTCGACCGTCCGGAGTGGCTCATGGAAACGCTTCTTGTCACGCTCGCCGCGGTGGCCGTCGCAGGTTTCGTCCTTTTTAAGGCGATTCACATCATCCCTCAGGCCACCGCGGGGGTAGTGGAGCGCCTCGGGCGCTACCATCGGACGCTCTCCCCAGGCCTGAATCTCGTGCTCCCCTTCGTCGACCGCCTCAAGCGTACGGTCGACCTGCGCGAACAGGTCGTGTCCTTCCCTCCGCAACCCGTGGTGACCTCGGACAACCTCGTCGTCTCCGTCGACACGGTCGTGCACCTGCGGGTCGTCGACGCCAAGGCCGCCACCTACGAGGTCTCCGACTTCCTGACCGGGGTCGAGCAACTCACCGTGACCACGTTGCGTAACGTGATCGGCGACATGGAGCTCGAACGGGTGCTGACCTCCCGAGACGAGATCAACACCGAGCTGCGCGTGGCGCTCGACGGCGCGGGCAGCTGGGGGATCAAGGTCGGCAGGGTCAGGCTCAAGGCCATCCAGCCCTCCGCCGAGATCCAGGAGTCGATGGAGCGCCAGATCCGCGCCGACCGGGACAGGAAGGCGGCCCTGCTCGCGGCCGACGGACAGAAGCAGGCGGCCATCCTCAGCGCGGAGGGGCTCAAGCAGGCCGCGGTGCTCAAGGCACGTGGCGAGGCGGAGGCCGTGGTGCTCAGGGCGCAGGCCGACGCCGAGGCCAAGGCGGTGCGGGCGAAGGGCGAGGCGGACGCGATCGGCATGGTCTTCCGCGCGATCCACGACGGCAAGCCCGACCAGAGGCTCCTCGCCTACCAGTACCTCAGGACCCTTCCCGAGATCGCCAAGGGCGACGCGAACAAGGTTTGGATCGTTCCATCCGAAATGGCCAAGGCCGTGGAGAACCTCGGCGGCCTGTTCTCGACCAAGGAGAAGACCGCCGAGGAGACCGGCTGACGGCCGTCCGGGGGCTCACAGCAACAGCAGGCGAAAGTCGAGGGCGACCGCGAAGAAGGCGACCGTGCTCAGGGTGAGCAGGGTGTAGGCGATCCGGGCGGGTGGCCTCCACCAGCGGGCGCGCCAGGCCAGCGCCGCGGCCGGGACCATCGGTACGGCGAGGACCAACGCGAGGGTGCCCAGCACGGGCAGGACGGCCAGCCTCGGGGAGTACAGCGGGATGTCGGCCATGAGGACGTTGGGATCGGCCGTCAGCAGGCCGAACCCGGCGAGGAAGACGGCGACCAGGGCGGCGCAGGCCCAGGCGGTGAGGACGGCCAGGCGGGCGGGCAGCGGCGGCCGTACTCCCTGTGGGCGCCGTGCTCCCCGCAGGCGGCGGACGGCGGCGGTCAGGGGCAGGACGAGCGCCGCCAGCGACAGGGCCAGGGCGCCGGTCACGAAGAGCGGCATGGCCAGGCTCTCGTACCCCGGGACCCGCTCGTAGGTCTCCGAGGGAAGCATCGAGGAGACGAGGACGCCGTCGCGGGGAAAGGAGACGCGGGCCGGGCCGCCGCGTTCGGCGAAGAGGCCGGGGGCGGTCTGGACCCAGTGCTGGACCGGCCGTCCGGGGTCGGGGGAGAGACCGGTCGTGGTGAGAGTCCCGTCGGAGCCCGCGGTGACGACCGGGGTGGCGAACAGGGCGGAGACCTTCGTCAGCGCGGTATGGCTGGTGCGGGCCGACCGGTAGGAGCCCGCGTACCGGGAGACGTCCGCGGTGAGCGGGGCGGGCGTGGCCGTACGGTCCGCGGGGTCGGGGAAGCGCAGGTCGACGATCCGGCCCGTGAGCCACTGCGCGTCCCAGGCTCCCACGCCCGAGACGCCGTCGCCGTTGAGGACGACGTAGACGCCGAACCCCTGGTCGGGCATGAGGGCCATGGCGTTGTGGTAGCCGGGGACGTCGCCGTCCTTGTAGAGGAGCCTTCTGCCGCCACGGGGGCGTTCCTCAAGGACGTAGCCCATGCCGGGCATGCGGTCGTCCACGGTGAAGTGCCGTTCCCGCATCATCCGGGCGACGGGGTCGTCCCCAAGCTGGTCGATCATGTAGTTGGCCATGTCCGCCGGGGTGACGGCGGGGCCGGTTCCCGAGGGCGTCCAGGGGGAGTACTGGCCCCTCTGCTCGACGTAGCCCTCTCCGTCCGGCCGGTAGCCCCTGGCGAGCCGCGCCCCGATCGCGGCGGGGTGCGGCAGGGCGGCGGTCGAGCCGGTCATCCGATGCGCGGCGAAGACCTGCTCGGCGACGTTGCGCGCGTACGGCTCGCCGGAGGCGATCTCCACGAGGTGCCCCGTGAGGGCGAGGGCGTAGTTGTCGTAGGCGACCAGGGTGCCCGGTGGCCGTACCCGGGGCGGCGTGCGGGCGTGCAGACTCTCGGCGAGGGAGGGCAGCTTCGCCGGGTCGTCGTTCGCGAGGCCGACGATGTCGTCGTCGAAGCCCGCCGTGTAGGTGAGCAGGTTCTCCAGGGTCACCGGGCGGCCCGGCCAGGTGTCCTCGATCTTGAACGAGGTGAGGTAGCGGTTGACGTCGGCGCGCAGGTCGAGCCTGCCCTTCCGGACCAGGCGCAGTGCGGCCTCGGCCGTGAAGATCTTGGCCAGTGACCCGGTGAGGAAGGGGGTGGTGAGATCGACGGGACGGTTCGAGGTCGTTTCGGCCAGTCCGTATCCCCTGCCGAACACCATCCGGCTGTCCTCCACGACGACGACGGCCGCGCCGGGGATCCTGTCCCTGGCGAGGAGTTCGGGGACGAGGCGGTCGAGGGCCGCGCCGAGGTCGCCCGCCCGGCCCTGGGACGTTTGGGACGTCGCTCCGGCGGTGTGCGGGGTGAGGAGGACCGCCAGGGACGCGAGGGCGGCGGTTAGCGCTCTCTTCATGCCCGTCAGCGTGCCGTTTCGCCGGGACCCGCCATCAGTGTCCTGCACCTGTGTTCGACGTGGAGAATGCACGATCAGGGCATATGGTGCATAAAGTGCTGATCGTTGTGGTGGTCCTCGTCGGCGCCGCGTTCGATCCGCTCCATCCGGTGCCGAGCGCGCCGTTCGCCCTCGTCGTCGCCCTGCAGGTGCTGCACTGCCTGACGCCGTGGCGAAGCCGCTGGTCACTGGCCGTTCAGGCACTGCTCCTGCCCTGGGCGGGCCCCGCTGCGGCGGGCATGGTCGCGGCGTCGGCGCTGCTGATCCTGCGCGGGACGGCCCGCTGGTGCGCGTTCGCCACCGTGGTCGTCACAGCCGCCGTCACAGCCGCGGTGCTCGCGCCCGCGACGCCGTTCGGGATCACGCTCGCGGTGCTGAACGCCGCCTGCCAGGGGCTTGTCCTGTTCGGGGTGACCCGGCTCGGTGACACGCGTGCCGCCCTCCACGCGGCCCGTGCGGAACTGGCCGCCGGGTCGGTCTCCGACGAGCGCTCACGGGCCGCCCGGGAGCTGGACTCCGTCCTCGGGACCGCCCTGTCCACGATCGTCTCCCTCGCCGGACGCGGTGAGGCGGCGAAGATCGCCGAGGTCTCCCGGGCGACGGCCGCGCGGGCCCGCGCCGTCCCGGGCCCGGCGGCGGCCGCGGCTCCCGAGCCGGACCTCATGCCCAGGCTCGCACTGCCGATCCTGGTCGCGGTGCACGCCGGATATCTCGTGACGGCGTTGATCTATCTCGGTGGGCGTCCGGTCCTCTCCCTGCTCGCCGCCGGGATCCTCGGGCTGCACCTGCACCACGCGCTGCCCCGCCCGTACGGCGCCCGCCCCGGACACGGCGTCTGGACCGCCTGCCTGCTGCTCCTGCTCACGGCCGTCACGCTTCTGCTCCCGGGACAGGCCCATCCACAGCTGGCCGGGTTCGCGGTGGCCGGGTTCCTGGCCCTCGGGCGGGCCTGGTGGCCCGTGGCCGGGGCGGTCGTGGCCGCGCTGGCGGTCGTGCTGGCCGTACGGGGGCAGGCTCCGGCGGAGAACCTGTACTGGACGTTCGACGCCGTGGCCGTCGCGGCCATGTTCCACGGGCTGGCCGTACAGACCTCGCTGGTCCTGCAGGCGAGGCGGGCCCAGCGGGCCCTGGCGGCGCTGGCGGCGGCCGACGAGCGCAGGCGCATCTCCAGGGACGTCCACGACCTGCTCGGATACGGGCTTTCCGCCATCACGGTCAAGGCCGAGCTGGCCGTACGGGAGGGGGAGGAGGACGCGAGAGAGCAGCTCGTGGAGATCGCCGCGATCGCCCGCCGCTCGCTGGCCGCGCTGCGGGACATCCCGGCCGAGCCCGACCCCCGGCTCTCGCTGGCCGCCGAGATCGACTCGGCCTGCTCCGTCCTGCGGGCGGCGGGCGTCGAGGTCACCGTCCGCAGGGAGTCGGACAGGGACGACGCGCTGTCGGCGATCGTCCTGCGGGAGGCCGTCACCAACGTGCTGCGGCACAGCGAGGCCGGTCACTGCCTCATCGAGATCACCGAGGACGGGCTGCTGGTCGTCAACGACGGCGTCCACGGCCCTCCCGGCGCCGGGGGAGGCGGGAGAGGGACGGCCAACCTCACCGCGCGGGTCACCGCGGCGGGAGGCACGCTGACCGCCGGGTACGCCGACGGTGAATACCGGCTTGTGGTGCTATATCCAGCCGTTCTCAGCGGCGATGCGGACGGCGTCGAGCCGGTTGCGCGCGTCTAGCTTCGTGACGACCGCCCCGAGGTAGTTGCGCACCGTCCCCTTGCTGAGGAACAGCTCGGCGGCGATCTCGGCCAGGTCGGCGCCCTCGCCCGCCCGGCGCAGCACCTCGGCCTCGCGCGGGCTCAGCGGGTTCGGCCGGCCGGTGATGGCCGCGGCGGCCAGGCCGGGGTCGACGACGGTCTCCCCCGAGGCGACCCGCCGGATCGCCTCGGCCAGCCGGGCGGGCGGCGCGTCCTTCAGCATGAATCCACGCGCCCCGATCTCCAGCGCCCTGCGCAGGGTCTCGGTGCCGCCCGCCGAGGTCAGCATGAGCAGCCCGCACTCCGGCGCCCCCGCCCGTAGCTCCCGTGCCGCGTCGAGCCCGTCGAGCTCCCCCGGCAACTGGATGTCCAGCACCACCACCTCGGGGCGGAGTTCGAGCCCCAGCGTGACCGCCTCCCGCCCGGTCGACACCTCCCCGACGATCCGCATGTCGTCCTCAAGCCCGATCAGCGCGGCCAGTGCCCCTCTGATGAGGTGCATGTCCTCGACCAGCAGAACCCCGATCACGATCCCCCCTCAACACGTCCTCCGTGCCAATGATCCCGGTGTTCCTGACGGGGGCACCGCCCACCCCGCCGCCGGGCGGAGAGCGTTCTCCTCCTAGCATCCGGTAAGGCAGTGCACCGGTTCACGGGCGCGAGCCGTACAAGTGAGGAGAGGCATGACACCGTGGGAGGCGGTCGCGATCTTCGCGGCCGGAATCGGAGCCGGGGGCATCAACGCCGTCGTCGGCTCGGGGTCACTGATCACGTTCCCGACGATGGTCGCGGTGGGGATACCGCCGGTCGTCGCGAACGTCTCCAACAACATCGGACTGGTTCCCGGGTCGCTGACCAGCGTGCTCGGCTACCGGGCGGAGCTGAAGGGCCAGCGTGCCCGGCTCGTCAGGCTGGGGGTCGGCTCCGTCGTCGGGTCGCTCATCGGCGGCCTGCTGCTGCTCTCCCTGCCCGCCAGGACGTTCAACGTCGTGGTCCCGATCCTGATCGGCCTGTCGTGTGTGCTGGTGGTCGTCCAGCCAAGGCTCAACCGGTGGCTCGCCGCCCGGCGGGAGAACGCCCATCCGCACGGTGGCCCGTGGCTGTGGCTGGGGGTCCTGGGCGCCGGAGCCTACGGCGGCTACTTCGGCGCGGCCCAGGGGGTGCTGCTCATCGGGCTGCTCGGCAGCGTCCTCGACGAGGACCTGCAGCGGATCAACGCCGCGAAGAACGTGCTCGCGCTGCTGGTCAACGGGACCGCGGCCCTGCTGTTCGTCCTGGTCGCGGACGTGGACTGGCGGGCGGTCGCGCTGGTCGCGCTCGGTGCGACGATCGGCGGTTTCTTCGGTGCGAGGTTCGGCAGGAAACTGCCCGCCCCGGTGCTGCGCGGGATCATCGTCGTCGTCGGCATCGTGGCGATGGTCAAGTTGATATACGCCTAGATTCTCCCGTTAATGGGCATGAATCAGGCATGAAAGGCGATCGGGTAGAGATCGTTATCGACGCGGGTGACAGCTCGCGTACCTACGAAGTCGTCGCCACCCGCGCGGGCCGCCGCGTCGAGGTGGCCAACAGCCGGGGCGGCGTGATCGAGGTCACCGAGGTCACCCGCAGTGGTACGGCGGTGCGCACCGCCCGCTTCATGTCCAGCAGGATTCTCGCCCTGGTCGAACACCCCGCCGACGGCGAGGCGGACTGACCGCCGGGCCGCCTCCCCATGAGGCGGCCCGGACACCGTACGGCCGGTGCGGGGGCGGTCAGATCGGAGCAGGACGGACCTGGAGCACGCCGTCACGGCGGATCCGGGTCTCGAAGTACGGCTGCGGCGCCGTGGCCGGACCGTGGGCGACGGTGCCGTCCGCCAGGCGGAAGGCGCTGCCGTGCCACGGGCACACCACGCAGACCATGCCGTCGTCGGAGATCAGCTGACCCTGGTGCAGCGGCCCGGCCAGGTGGGAACAGTGGTCGGCGAGCACGGTGACCCCCTCGCCGACCCTCAGCACGAACAGGTCGATGTAGCCGAGACGCCTGGCCACGGGACGCCCCTCCGGCAGGTCCTTGAGCTCACACAGGTCGTGCCAGCCCAGCGGGACGAGGTGGGCGACCGACTCGGCGTGGTTGGAGCCCGCGGCCTGCCGGTAGGCCAGGTGCCCCCCGAGGTAACCGCCCGCGCCCGCGGCGCCCAGGCCGATGAACGACAGCAGTTTGCCGCGCCTGTCGTGCCCGGCGAGCCGGAGGGCCAGGGAACCCACGTACAGTCCCAGCGCGGTGACGTTGGCGATCGCGTGCACGAACCCCACCCGCTGCTGCTCCCGGTGGAGCGCCGACCAGTCGGTGATCCCGGAGGCCGCGGTGGGAATCGCCCCCGCGATGCCCGTGGCGAGCACGGCGCGCGCCGCGCGGGGGTCGGCCCCGGCCAGGTCGAGCACCGCGGTCGCCAGCCAGCAGCCCAGGCTGAGGTCGGTGAGCGGTGGATGGAGCGGTTTCCCCGTCGGCACCCCGTGCAGCAGGTCGCGCAGCCACCCCGGGCCGATGCGCTGCCGTACGGCCTTGGCCAGGACCCGGATGGGCCTGTCCATCCTCTCCGACCGTTCGATACGGCCGGCGATGTCGACCGGGGGTACGAGATGCCGGAAACTGCGGCGGTTCGTTTTGACTGATTCCTTCACGATCGCCCCCTTCTCAACCCTTTAGGGACCTACCCGGGAACCGCATCACGCACGCGCCAGGTGCCCCCGGCTGACAGAGAGCTCGATGATCTCCTTGGCGTAGGAGCCGAGCGTCGGCGAACCCTCCTCGATGATCTTCACCTTCTCCAGGACCTGGTCGGCCGTCACCTTGTACAACGACCAGGTGCCACCCTCGTTGTGGTGGTTGGCCATGATCGGCGCGATCCTGTCGAGGGCCTTGGCGAACTTCGCCTCCGCGGTCTCGCGCTCCTCGAACTCGTCCCACAGCGCGCGCAGCCGCGTCGACTGGTCCTCGGGGAGCAGGCCGAAGATGCGGTCGGCCGCCTTGCGTTCGATGCCGAGCTGGGCCTCGACGGCCCCGGCGTCGTAGATGAAGGTGTCTCCCGCGTCGATCTCGACGATGTCATGGACGAGCAGCATCGCGACGACCTTGTCCATGTCGGTGCCCGGCGGCGCGTGCTCGGCCAGGATCATGGCCAGCATCCCGACGTACCACGAGTGCTCGGCGTCGTTCTCCCGCCGGGACCCGTCCATGAGGGTGTTACGGCGAACGACGCGTCTGAGCTTGTCGATCTCCATGGCGAAGGTGAGCTGGGCGTGGAGGCGGTCCTGTTCTGGAGGGGTGGTCACGCGCGCAAGCCTAGTGCGCGCCGCTCGCCGGTCATCGGACGGTCAGGCGATGACACGGGACCCAGAGTGACCACGACCCCGCTGAACACGCCTTTCCCGCCGTACGGCGGGCACCCCGCGTGTCGCGTGCCGTACGGCACGGCATGACGGCGCACGGCCCGCGCCGGAGAGCCGGCGCGGGCCGTGACGTCGTCACTCGGTGACGCCGAGCCCCTGGGCGACGCCCTGGCCCAGGTCCTTGTGGATGTTGGTCCAGTACTCGACGACACGCTTCTTCATCTCGTCCGTCACCTCGGGGGCCGAGGCGTGGCCGACGACGTTGCTCACCAGGTGGGAGCGGTCGGTGTCGGACAGCACGTTCTCCCACAGCGCGCGCGGCTGGACGTAGTCGTCGTCCTCGCGGTGCAGGGTGTAGGCGGAGCGGATGATCTCACCGCTGACGTGGTAGTCCTCGCCCGCGTACAGCGCCGGGTCGGCCACGGGGCCGCCGACGGTGTTGGGGGCGTAGACCGGGTCCCCCGGGTTGTTGAAGGCCATCTGGCCGTCCTTGTTGTAGCTGTGGACGGGCGAGAGCGGCCGGTTGATCGGCAGCTGCAGATAGTTGGTGCCGATGCGGTAGCGGTGGGCGTCCGGGTAGGAGAACAGCCGTCCCTGGAGCATCTTGTCCGGGGAGGGGCCGATGCCGGGCACGAGGTTGGCGGGCTCGAAGCCCGACTGCTCGACCTCGGCGAAGTAGTTCTCCGGGTTCCGGTTCAGGACGAACTTGCCGATCGTGATCTCGGGGTAGTCGGAGTGCGGCCACACCTTGGTCAGGTCGAACGGGTTGAACCGGTAGTCGGCGGCGTCCTCGAACGGCATGACCTGGACGTTGACCGTCCAGGACGGATGGTCGCCGTTCTTGATCGCGGTGTGCAGGTCGCGGATGTGGTGGTCGGCGTCCTGCGCGACGAGCGCGCCCGCCTCGGCGTCGGTCAGGTTCTTGATGCCCTGGTCGGTCTTGAAGTGGTACTTGATCCAGAACTTCTCACCGGCCGCGTTGTACCACAGGAACGTGTGCGAGCCGAAGCCGTGCATATGCCGCCAGGAGGCCGGGGTGCCGCGGTCGGTCATCAGGAAGGTGACCTGGTGGGCGCTCTCCGGGGAGAGCGTCCAGAAGTCCCACTGGATGTTGTGGTCGCGGAGGTTGGTGTCCGCGCGGCGCTTCTGGCTGTGGATGAAGTCGGAGAACTTCTGCGGGTCGCGGATGAAGAAGATCGGCGTGTTGTTGCCGACGATGTCGTAGTTGCCCTCTTCGGTGTAGAACTTGATCGCGAACCCGCGCGGGTCACGCTGGGTGTCGGCGCTGCCGAGTTCCCCGGCGACCGAGGAGAAGCGCAGGAAGAGCGGGGTCTCCTTGCCCTTCTGGAACAGTCCGGCCCTGGTGAACTGGCTGACGTCCTCGGTGATCTGAAGGATGCCGTGGGCGCCACCACCCTTGGCGTGGACCACCCGCTCGGGAACCCGTTCCCGGTTGAAGTGGGCCATCTTCTGGATCAGGTAGTGGTCCTGCAGCAGCAGGGGCCCGTTCGGTCCGACCGACTGGGAGTGCTCGTCACTGGGGGCGGGGATTCCGGCATCGGTCGTGGTAGTGGGCCTGGTGCTCATGATCGGTCCTCCGGGTTCTCTTCATCGAGCATCTTCGGAACGACACTCGGGACACACGCCCCAGTAGATGACGTCCGCCTCGTCGACCAGATAGCCGGCGTCCGAGGCGGGGTCGAGGCATGGGGCGTGTCCGACGGCGCAGTCAACGTCGGCGACCCGCCCACACCGTCTGCAGACGAGGTGGTGATGGTTGTCACCGACCCGCGTCTCGTATCGGGCGGGGCTGCCCGCCGGTTCGACCCGGCGCAGCAACCCCTCACGATGCAGCGCGTGAAGGGAGTCGTAGACGGCTTGCAGGGAGACATGACCCACCCGCTCCCGTACGCCTCGGTGGACGGCGTCCACGTCAAGATGATCGCCCTCCCGTACGGTCTGCATGATCGCCAGGCGCGCCGCGGTCACCCGTAGGCCCGCCTGTCGGAGCCGGTCCTCGTCCTCCATGGAATCCACGTTATGCACCAAACCTGAACGATTCAACCAATTGACGTATTCCATTTTGTCTGGATCGGGTAACCGCTTTGTCTGCTTAGGGTCATCACGGCCTGCCTGTTCCCCATCGCGAGGCCGGGATGGCATCCTCGGATAGCGATGAACACGTATATCCCCCGCCGCCTCACAGTGGCCGCGGTCGTCGCAGCCTCAGCCCTCCTCGGTACGGCCTGCTCAGCGGCCGAATCGGCCACCCCGGAAGCCTCGGGGAGCACGCCCGACGTCGTCGAGAAGCCGGTCTCCTCCTCCACCACCGAGCCGGAGACCAAACCGGAACGCAGGCCGTACACCATCTCCTTCGGAGGGGACGTGCACTTCGAGGGGGTGCTGCGCAGCAGGCTCAACGCCAACCCGAAGACCGCCCTCGGCCCCATCGCCAAGGTGCTCGGCGCCGCCGACATCGCGATGGTGAACCTGGAGACCGCGATCACCACCGGCGGGACCCCGGCGCCCGGCAAGCAGTACACCTTCCGCGCCCCGGCCAGCGCGCTGACCGCGCTGAAGGCGGCGGGGGTCGACGTGGCGTCCATGGCCAACAACCACGGCATGGACTACATGCAGAGCGGCCTGGCCGACTCGCTGGCCGCGATCAAACGTTCCAGGTTCCCGGTCGTCGGCATCGGCAGGAACGCCGCCGAGGCCTACAAGCCGTGGCGGACCACGGTGAACGGCAACCGGGTGGCCGTCATCGGCGCGACCCAGGTGCTCGACGCCGAGTTCATCCAGGCGTGGACCGCTACCGACCAGCAGGGCGGTCTGGCCTCCGCCAAGAACGAGGCACGGCTGCTGCAGGAGGTGCGCAAGGCGCGCAAGAACTCCGACACGGTGATCGTCCATCTGCACTGGGGCACCGAGCTGCAGAAGTGCCCGAACGAGGCCCAGCGCTCACTGGCCCCCAAGCTGGTCGCGGCGGGCGCCGACGTCGTGGTCGGCGGGCACGCGCACATCCTGCTCGGCAGCGGCTACCTCGGCAGGGGCTACGTCAACTACGGCATGGGCAACTTCGTCTTCTACAACTGGGGGCCGGAGACCGGCAGGACCGGTGTCCTCACCCTGACGATCAACGGGCGCCGGGTGATCAAGGATCGCTGGACCCCGGCGACCATCCAGGGCGGCGTCCCCGTCCCGGTCACCGGTACGAACGGACAGCGGGCGACGGCGAACTGGAAGGCGCTGCGCGGCTGCACGGGCCTGACGCCGACCCCGAGCTGACCCCCCGGACGGGCCGGAAATTGACAGGGCTCATATGGGATGTACGGGGAAAATCATGCGATTGACAGAGAGAACCTGACCGGAAGGGGGACGGGCGGGCAAGATGGGTGGGTGACCATGCCTGCCGAGGAGACATGTGAGGCCCCGCTGCGGCGCCAGCCGACCCAGCGACGCAGCGCACGCCGTGTCGAGAAGATGCTCGACGCCTGTGCCGAACTGCTGGACGAGATCGGATACGAGGCGCTTTCGACCACCAGGATCGCCGAACGCGCGGGTGTCGCGATCGGTTCGATCTACCAGTTCTTTCCCGACAAGCGGGCCATCACCCAGGCGGTGACCAGGCGCCATGTCGAACGGTTCGTCTCCCGAGTCGGCAGGCGCTTCCTGTCGGAGGACTACGGCGGCTGGTGGGACGCGGTCGACGCGATCATCGACGAGTACGTCGACATGCACAGGACCGTTCCAGGTTTCGGCGTCCTGCACTTCGGCGACGTCGTCGGCCTCAACCTGCTCGACGGGGTCTCCGACAGCAACACGGTGATCGCGGGCAGGCTGCGCGGCCTCCTGCTCCAGGAATACGGCCTGACCGACAGCGAGGAGCTGGACCTGGTCATCCTCGTCGCGGTCGAGGCCGCCGACGCGGTGCTGAAACTGGCCTTCCGGCGTGACTCCGAGGGCGACCCCCAGATCATCGCCGAGGCGAAACGCCTGATCAGGGGCTATCTAAACCGTCAGTTCGCCGGAGCCTCCGCCTGAGAGGAGCCGCTCACGGGGTCGGCCGGGGCCCCGTCAGAGGCCCTGTCGGAGGCTCTGTCAGAGGCCCCGCCGGAGGTGCCGGCGGGGGCGTCGGCCGCGGGCTCTTCCTGAGCCGCCGCGCACAGCCGTTCCTGCCGGTGCCTGCGTCGTTGCTCGCGCTCCGCGGCCCGCGCCTGCGCGGCCTCGGTGACCGAGGCCCCCGCCGAGGCGGAAACCCGTGCCCCGGAGACGATCCCCGGGCGGCCGTCGGAGGTGGCGTCGGGCGTCCGGGCGCCGCCGGCGAGGGTTCCGGTCCCCCGCTCCCTGCGGTTGTCCGCCCGCGCGCGCTCTCCGGGGCCGCACAACGTCACGCCCGGTACGGCGACCGTCTCGTTGCGGAACCGTGCCGGGGAGTCCTCCGCCTCGGCCACCGGCGGGATGAGCTGTTCCTGACGTATCCGGCTCTCCAGGGAGACGAGCTCACGATGCGCCCGTTCGACGGCGTCCATCCTCGCAGAGAGGTATCCGGCACACCCCGGGACGATCACGGAGAGTCCGGCGAGGAAGGTCAGAGTGAAGGTTGTCTGCTTGGACATGCCCATCGCAGCCCCTCCGAACATAACGCTCCACGAGCAGGAGACGCCTGCCATATGCCCGCTTTCCTGGCGAAACACGCGCTTGGTAGTCAATCGTTTACAACTGGTGGATGAAGGAATACCTGCCGTTGTGCGGACGAAACCAAGCGCCGCTCGCTACTCTCGCGATGTGGCGCATGTGACACGTGGGCAACTTGATCGGTTGCTTGAGCAGGCACTTTTGGCCGACGATCACGGAGACCTCGCCCGGCGGTTGGAAGGGCTGGTCGAGGAGTACGTGTCCGGAGACATCTCGCGGGCCGCGATCCTGGTGCTCGCCGCCGAGGAGTGGCGGCAGGCCGGGCAGCCGGCCCATGCCCTCGTCTGCTTCCAGCGGGCCGTGGACGACGGTGGGGAGGTGGGCGTCGATCCGAGGGCGGGCATCGCCGACACCCTCTTCGAGCTCGAACGGCCGGACGAGGCACGGCAGGTCATCGAGACGATCAGACATGAGGGGGAGGTGACAGCCGCGACCGCTCTCACGGTCGCCGAGACCCTCGTCGCCTACGGCGATCTGCGGCAGGCGCATCTGTGGGCCACTGAGGGGGCGCACAGGGCGGTGCAGGACAGCGGGGAGCACACGGCTCTACTGCGTACCCGTTACCGGATCAGGGTCGATCTGGGGCTTCCCGAGGACGAGCTGGACGCGCTGCTCGACCTCTCGCGCTGAGGGTCGGGCCGTGGTCCCCGCGCAGAGAGAGCCACGGCCCGCAGGTCATCCCAGGCCGCCCAGGCCCAGGAGCGGAAGCAGCGTTCCCAGCGGGGACAGCAGCTGAGGCTTCGGCGCCGGCTTCGGAGCCGCGGGCCGGGTGACGGGCGGCTGGACGTACTGCTCCGGCTCGGCCGAGGGGCGCTCGTCGCCGATCTCCCTGGCCGAGGCGGGGCGGGGCAGCGGCGTCAGCTCGTAGGGGTTGTCCGACCGGCCGTGGGTCTCCGGTGGCACGGGGGCCGACTGCGGACGGCCGGCGTTGACGTTCTTGCGCGTCTCGCCGACGCTCACACCGTAGGCGGGTGGGTCGGACAGGTTGCCCTCGGCGACGCTGACCGACTGGGTCCTGGCGGACTCAGTGGCGTTCTTGGCGAAGTTGCTGTACTTGGGGTCCATGATGCCCTCGGCGGCGACGACCTCGTTCACCAGACCGAAGAGGTTCTTGGCGAACGAGAGCGCGTTCGCCGCCTGAGGGGCTATCACCTTGTCGGTGACCCGCAGTGGAGCCTTCCCGGCCGCGAGCCCGTTGGCGACCGTCGTCCGCTGCGCGTCCAGGAAATCGTTGGTTCCCTCACAGACCGTCGGTGCGGTCCCGGGCGCCTGCAGCAGGCATGGCACCAGCGAGTCCACGACGGAGGCCGAAGCAGCCGCCGGAAGTCCGAACCCGGCCGCGAGTCCACCGACGAGGGCGGTGCTGAGCACCGCCCCCGCGAGGATCCCGCGGGTCTTGCGTGACCCGTTCGACATGCGCGTCTCCCTGTTACTTTCGGTTGTCGGAAGAATGCTGAAAGTAACAGGAAGAGCCCTGCGCCGGGAGCGTTTGGACCGATGCTGGTCAAACTCTTGCCGACGGTCCCACGACCAGGGTGTCCCCCTTCTCGTCGAGATCGACCAGAACCTCGTCACCGTCCTGGATCTCCCCGGCCAGCACCTTCTTGGCCAGCGTGTCGCCGATCGCCGACTGCACCAGACGGCGTAGCGGACGCGCGCCGTACAGGGGGTCGTAGCCGGTCAGCGCCAGCCAGTCACGCGCGGCCGGGGTGACCGTCAGCGTCAGCCTCCGGTCGGCAAGGCGCCTGGCCAGGTGGGCCACCTGCAGGTCGACGATCCTGGACAGCTCCTCGGTGCCGAGCGCGTCGAACAGGATGACCTCGTCGAGCCGGTTGAGGAACTCCGGCTTGAAGGAACTCCTGACCGTGTCCAGCACCGCCTTGCGCTGGGTCTCCTTGTCGAGGCCCGGGTCCACCAGGAACTGCGAGCCGATGTTGGAGGTGAGGATCAGGATCACGTTGCGGAAGTCGACGGTCCTGCCCTGCCCGTCGGTCAGCCGCCCGTCGTCGAGCACCTGGAGCAGGATGTCGAAGACCTCGGGGTGGGCCTTCTCCACCTCGTCGAGCAGCACCACGCCGTACGGCCTGCGCCGGACCGCCTCGGTGAGCTGGCCGCCCTCCTCGTAGCCGACGTAGCCGGGAGGGGCGCCCACGAGACGCGCCACACTGTGCTTCTCGCCGTACTCGCTCATGTCGATGCGGACCATCGCCCGCTCGTCGTCGAACAGGAAGTCGGCCAGCGACTTGGCGAGCTCGGTCTTGCCGACGCCGGTCGGGCCGAGGAACAGGAAGCTTCCGGTCGGCCGGTCGGGGTCGGCGATGCCCGCGCGGGCGCGCCGTACGGCGTCGGAGACCGCCTGCACGGCCTGACGCTGGCCGATCAGGCGCCTGCCGAGCTCGTCCTCCATGCGCAGCAGCTTGGAGCTCTCGCCTTCGAGCAGACGGCCTGCGGGGATGCCCGTCCACGAGGAGATGACCTGGGCGATGTCGTCCGGGCCGACCTCCTCCTTGACCATCGGGTCCTCGGGCTGGGAGGCGGCGGTCGCCTCGGCCAGTTCCTCCTCCAGCCTGGGCACCTCGGCGTACATCAGCCGGGAGGCGGCCTCGAAGTCGCCGTCGCGCTGGGCGCGTTCGGCGGCACCGCGCACCTCGTCGAGCTTCTTCTTCAGGTCACCGACCCGGTTCAGGCCCGCCTTCTCCCGCTCCCAGCGGCCGACCAGGCCGTTGAGCTCCTCCTGCCGGTCGGCGAGCTCCCTGCGCAGCCGTTCGAGGCGCTGCAGGCTGCTCTCGTCGGTCTCCTTGGCGAGCGCCAGCTCCTCCATCTTCATCCGGTCCACGTTCCGCTGGAGCTGGTCGATCTCCACGGGACGGGAGTCGATCTCCATGCGCAGCCGGGAGGCGGCCTCGTCGACGAGGTCGATCGCCTTGTCCGGCAGGAACCGGGAGGTGATGTAGCGGTCGGACAGCGCCGCGGCGGCCACCAGCGCGCCGTCGGCGATCTGCACCTGGTGGTGGGCCTCGTAGCGGCCCTTGAGGCCGCGCAGGATCGCGATGGTGTCCTCGACGGTCGGCTCGCCGACGTAGACCTGCTGGAAACGCCGTTCGAGGGCGGGGTCCTTCTCGATCCGCTCGCGGTACTCGTCGAGCGTCGTCGCGCCGATCATCCGCAGCTCGCCGCGGGCCAGCATGGGCTTGAGCATGTTGCCCGCGTCCATGGCGCCCTCGGCCGCGCCCGCGCCGACCATGGTGTGCAGCTCGTCGATGAAGGTGATGACCTGCCCGTCGCTCTCCTTGATCTCGCCGAGCACGGCCTTGAGGCGCTCCTCGAACTCACCGCGGTACTTCGCCCCGGCGACCATCGCGCCCAGGTCGAGTGCGACCAGGCGCTTGTCGCGCAGGCTTGAGGGCACGTCGCCCGCGACGATCCGCTGGGCCAGCCCCTCGACGACGGCGGTCTTGCCGACGCCGGGCTCACCGATCAGCACCGGGTTGTTCTTGGTCCTGCGGCTGAGCACCTGGATCACCCTGCGGATCTCCGAGTCACGGCCGATCACCGGGTCCAGCTTGCCCGCCCTGGCCCGCTCGGTCAGGTCGACGCCGTACTTCTCCAGCGCCTGGTAGGTGTCCTCGGGCGTCTCGCTGGTCACCCTGGCGTGCCCGCGAACCTTCTCGAAGGCGTCGAGCAGGGCGTTCGGGGTCGCCCCGTTGCGCCTGAGCAGCTCGGCGACCGGGCCGCCGTCCGCGGCGAGGCCGACCAGGAGGTGCTCGGTCGAGACGTACAGGTCCTCAAGCTGGGTCGCCCGCTGGGCGGCGGTGTTCAGCACCGTCAGCAGCTGCCGCGAGCTGGACGGGGCGCTGACCGTCGAACCCTGCGCCTTCGGCAGGGCCGCCAGCTGCGTCTCCGCCTCGGTGCGCAGCTTCTTCCAGTCGGCGCCGACGGCCTCAAGCAGGGGTACGGCGGTGCCGCCGGTCTGGGCGAGCAGCGAGGTGAACAGGTGGGCGGGGGCGACCTCGGGGTTGCCCTCGGCGGCCGCCCGCCTGATCGCTGAGGAGAGAGCCTCCTGGCTCTTCTGGGTGAGCTTGTAGTCCATGCTTGTCTGCCTTGCTCCGTTCGGCGGCTACGGCGCCGGGCGGGCCGGCGCGATGATGTCCCCCCGGCCTTCGAGTTGGAGTGTCAGGCGGGCGGCAGTTGGTACTGGATCAGGGCGCGGATCATGGCCATCTCCGCGCGCAGGCGATGGTTCTCGTCACGAAGGCGCAGTGCCTCGGTCTCCAGCGCCAGGATGCGTTTGATGCCCGCGAGGTTGATGCCCTCCTCCTGGGAGAGCCGCTGCACCTCGCGGAGCATGACGATGTCGCGTGTCGAGTACAGGCGTCCACGCCCCGCCGTACGGCCCGGACTGACCAGGCCGAGACGGTCGTACTGGCGCAGGGTCTGGGGATGGAGGCCGGACAGCTGGGCCGCCACCGAGATCACATATACGGGGGTGTCGTCCGACAGGTCGAAGTAGTTGGCGTCCATGGCTACTCGCTTCTGGCCAGTTCGATGAGCTCGGCTCTGGGGTCACCACCAGCCGTCGCGTCGCGGAAGTCCTCAAGGGCCCCCCTGGCCTTGTCCTCCAGCTGTTGAGGCACCAGGACCTCGACCGTGACGAGCAGGTCGCCCTTCGTGCCGTCCTTGCGGGCCACACCCCTGCCCCGCACCCGGAAGGTGCGGCCGTTGGGCGTGCCCTCGGGGATGCGCAGTGTGACCGGCAACCCCTTCAGGATCGGCACCTTGATCTCGGCCCCGAGCGCCGCCTCGGTGAAGGTGACGGGCACGGTGATCGTCAGATTCTCGCCGGTCCTGCCGAAGACAGGGTGCGGCTTGACGTGGATCTGGACGTACAGGTCACCGGCGGGACCGCCGTTCTCGCCCGGTGCGCCCTTGGCCTTGATCTTGATGCGCTGACCGTCTCCGACCCCCGCCGGGATGCGCGCCTGGATCGTCCGGGTGCTCTTGCCCCGTCCGCTGCCCTCGCAGACCTCGCACGGGTTGTCGACCAGCAGCCCTCTGCCCTTGCAGTCACGGCACGGCTCGGAGAAGGCGAAGTTGCCGAGGTTCCTGCTGGCAGCCCCGGTGCCCTCGCAGGTCGGGCAGACCCTCGGGGTCGTCCCGGCCTTCGCCCCCGTGCCCGCGCAGGCCGTACAGGCCGAGGAACTGGTCAGGCGGAGCGAGACCGTGGTCCCCTCGACCGCCTGGCCGAAGGAGAGCGTGACCTCGGACTCGATGTCCTGGCCACGCCGCGCCCTCGTGGTCGTCCCCCCGGAACGCTGGGCGCCACCCCGGTTGAAGATGCCTCCGAAGATGTCGCCGATGCCACCCCCGCCGCCCGTGCCGCCCTGCTGGGTGCCTCCGAACAGGTCTCCCAGGTCGAAGGGGAACCCACCCCCACGCGAGGCCCCCCCGGCCCCCGCGTAGCCGCCGAGTCCTGATCCGAACAGCGTCCGCGCCTCGTCGTACTCCTTGCGGCGCTTGGTGTCGGACAGGATGTCGTAGGCCTCGGAGACCTCCTTGAACTTCGACTCGGTCTCCGTGCTGCCTTGGTTGGCGTCCGGGTGGTACTGCCTGGCCAGCTTCCGGTACGCCTTCTTGATCTCTTCGGCGGTGGCGGTCTTGGGCACACCAAGGACGGCGTAGTAGTCCTTCTCCAGGTAGTCCTTGGTGCTCATCTCAGTTCCTTTTCAGATCTCAGATACGGGGGGTTCAGCTGTCGCTCGCGACAGGCTCTTCTTCGGGCTCGGCGACCGAGACCCGCGCGGGGCGGAGCACGCGGTCGCCGATTCGGTAGCCGGGCTGCAGGATCTCCACGCAGGTCGGCTCGGTGACATCGGGGGAGTAGCTGTGCATGAGGGCCTCGTGCACCGTCGGGTCGAAGGGCTCGCCCTTGGTCCCGAAGGCGCTCAGCCCCAGCTTGCCCGTCGCGACCTCCAGCGACTCGCTCACCTTGGCGAAGCCGCCGGTGAGCTCGCCGTGGTCGCGGGCCCTGCCGATGTCGTCGAGAACCGGGAGCAGCTCGGTCAGCACACCGGCCACCGCCTGTTCCTTGATCAGGGTCCTGTCTCGATCGACCCGCTTGCGGTAGTTGGAGTACTCCGCCTGGAGACGCTGCAGGTCCGCGGTGCGCTCGGCGAGCTGGATCGCCAGCTCGGCCGAGGCCAGGTCGGCGGCCGGAGCGGGCTGTTCGGCCTGCTCCTTGACCTGCTCACCGTCCGCCGCGCGCGCCTGCCCCGTCTCGGGGTCGATCTTGCGGTTGTCGCGGATCACCGGCTCCTGCTCGGAACCGTTCTCACGCGTGTTCACGCTCGTGCTCCCCTCGGCCTGCGACGTCACTTCGCGCCGTTGTCGCGCTTCGGCTCGTCGTCCACGATCTCAGCCTCGACCACGTCGTCGTCGGCCTTCTGGCCGTCGGCGCCTGCGGCGCCCGCCGCACCGGCCTGGCCCTCGGAGGCCTGGGACTGGGCGTAGATGGCGGAACCCATCTTCTGGCTGACCGTGGCGAGCTTCTCCGCGGAGGCGCGGATCGTCGCCGAGTCGGTGCCCTCAAGGGACTTCTTCAGCTCGGTGAGGGCCTCGTTGACCTCGTTCTTGATGTCGTCGGGGACCTTCTCCGCGTTCTCGCCGAGGAACTTCTCGGTCTGGTAGACCAGCGACTCGGCGTTGTTGCGGGTCTCGGCCTCCTCGCGGCGACGCTTGTCCTCCTCGGCGTAGGACTCGGCCTCGCGCATCATGCGCTCGATGTCGTCCTTCGGCAGCGCGGAGCCGCCGGTGATGGTCATCGTCTGCTCCTTGCCGGTGCCGAGGTCCTTGGCGGAGACGTTGACGATGCCGTTGGCGTCGATGTCGAAGGTGACCTCGATCTGCGGGATGCCGCGCGGCGCCGGGGCGATGCCGGTCAGCTCGAAGGTGGCCAGCTTCTTGTTGTAGGCCGCGATCTCACGCTCGCCCTGGTAGACCTGGATCTGCACCGACGGCTGGTTGTCCTCGGCCGTGGTGAAGACCTCGGAGCGCTTGGTGGGGATCGTGGTGTTGCGCTCGATGATCTTGGTGAAGATGCCGCCCTTGGTCTCGATGCCCAGCGACAGCGGGGTCACGTCGAGCAGCAGGACGTCCTTGACCTCACCCTTGAGCACACCGGCCTGCAGGGCGGCGCCGATGGCCACGACCTCGTCCGGGTTGACGCCCTTGTTGGGGTCCTTGCCGCCGGTCAGCTCCTTGACGAGCTCGGCGACCGCGGGCATACGGGTCGAGCCGCCGACGAGGACCACGTGGGCGATGTCGGAGACCTTGATGCCGGCGTCCTTGACGACCTGGTTGAACGGGCCCTTGCACCGCTCAAGCAGGTCGGCGGTCAGCCGCTGGAACTCGGCCCGGGTGAGCTTCTCGTCCAGGTGCAGCGGACCCTCGGCGGAGGCCGTGATGTAGGGAAGGTTGATCGAGGTCTCGGACTGGCTGGACAGCTCGATCTTGGCCTTCTCGGCGGCCTCGCGCAGACGCTGCAGGGCCATCTTGTCCTTGGTCAGGTCGACGCCGTGCGCGTTCTTGAAGCGGTTGGCCAGCTCGTCGACGACGCGCTGGTCCCAGTCGTCACCACCGAGGTGGTTGTCGCCGCTGGTGGCCTTGACCTCGACGAAGCCGTGGCCGTCCTCCTGGCCGACGTCGAGCAGGGACACGTCGAAGGTGCCGCCACCGAGGTCGAAGACGAGGATGGTCTCGTCCTTCTCCTTGTCGAGACCGTAGGCGAGCGCGGCCGCCGTCGGCTCGTTGATGATGCGCAGCACGTTGAGGCCGGCGATGGTGCCCGCCTCCTGGGTGGCCTGACGCTGGGCGTCGTTGAAGTAGGCCGGGACGGTGATCACCGCGTCGGTGATCTTCTCGCCCAGGTAGGCCTCGGCGTCCTGCTTGAGCTTCTGCAGGACGAAGGCGCTGATCTGCTGCGGGGAGAACTTCTTGCCGTCGATCTCCTGAGCCCAGGTGGTGCCCATCTCGCGCTTGACCGAGCGGATGGTCCGGTCGACGTTGGTGACGGCCTGCCGCTTGGCGACCTCACCAACGAGGACTTCACCGTTCTTCGCGAAGGCGACCACGGACGGGGTGGTCCGCGAGCCCTGAGCGTTGGCGATGACCGTGGGCTCACCGCCTTCGAGAATCGAGACGACGGAGTTGGTCGTCCCCAGGTCGATACCTACCGCACGTGCCATGAGTACGTCCTTGTAGTCAAAGTTGAGTGGGTCAGACTCATAGTGGAGCTTCGAGTGGTGTTTGTCAAACGACTTGAGTCTATGCCGCTCAACCCTTGGGCGCGTGAAAGGGTTCCCGGAATCCGGGAAACAACGGGCGATCCACATCCCCCAACGAAGGAACACACGTGATCGCTCCCGGGACGGCCCCGACATGATCGACCCCTCCGGCGGAGACCTGCCGGAGGGGATCGGGGAGGGTTTCACCTGGGGTTCCGGCCCTGGCTTCACCCATGGCTTCGATGTCGGCCTCGCGGAGGCCCACCGCTGCGCCGCGGCCGTACGGCCTCGCCGCCGGCCTGATCGCGCCCGCGCGGACGCTCGGCCGTACCGGATCCCGGTGGGGCGGGCCGGCCGCACCGCCCGCTCCGGGCGGGGTCGGACCGGCGCGGCGGGTGGCGAACGTCTCCTGACGGAGGGTCAGTTCTTGGGCTTGGGGGCGGGCTTGGCGCCGTCCACGACTTTGCGGTGCCCGAGGGGGGCCTTGAGCTTGACGGTCGTCACCTTCTTGATGGCGATGTCGATGCAGACCGGGTTCTGGATCTTGCCGCTCTGGCCCTCCCAGAGGGTGACGGTCACCCGCTTGGAGGTCTGTTTGACGGTCACCCGGTCGAGCACCTGGCAGGGCTCGACCCCGGACCACCAGACGACCCGCAGGCTCCGGCCGTCCTTCGACGGCTTGGCGGACAGCCAGGCCACCTTGCGCGGGCCGATGGCGTGGCCTTCCGGCTTGACCGGCTTGGGGGCGCCCTTTTCTGTCGGTTCGACCCTGGGGGCGACGGTGTGGCCCACCGAGAGGGAGGGGACGGCGCCGCCCGCGGCGCCCGCGGGAGCCTCGGGGACGACGGCGCCGCTCTGGACGCTCTGGGTACCGCAGGCCGCCGTCAGCAGCAGGCCTCCGGCCAGGACGGGAATCACGATCCTACGCATAACCCTGTCAACGGATCACGGCGCCGTACGGTTCAACCACCCGCGTCGTGGCTCGTCAGGGCTGCCCTTAGGCTGGTCATCCGCTTCTCCTCATGCAAGGTGCGTTGACGTGATCGCGATTCTGGGAACCGGGAAGATGGGCGAGGCCCTGCTGTCGGGCCTGCTGCGGGCCGGGTTCGAGCCGGACGAGGTGCTGGCGACGGCGCGGCGCTCTGAGCGGGCCGCCGACCTCGGCAAGCGGTACGGCGTGCGCATCGTGACCAACGCCGAGGCCGCGGAGAGCGCCGAGACGATCATCCTCGCGGTCAAGCCGCAGGACATGGGCTCCCTGCTGACCGAGATCGCCCCGCACGTCTCCGCCGACCGGCTGGTGATCTCGGCGGCGGCGGGCATCACGACCTCGTTCGTGGAGTCGAGGCTGGCCGGCGACGTCCCGGTCGTGCGGGTCATGTCGAACACCCCGGTGCTGGTCGACGAGGCGATGAGCGTGATCTCCGCGGGCGCCCACGCCGCCGAGGAGCACCTGCGGCTGACCGAGGACCTGCTGCGGCCGGTCGGCAAGGTGCTGCGCATCCCCGAGTCCCAGCAGGACGCCGCGACCGCGCTGTCCGGCAGCGGCCCGGCCTACTTCTTCTATCTCGTCGAGGCCATGGTCGACGCGGGCATCCTGCTCGGCATGCCCCGCTCCGCCGCCCTCGACATGGTCACCCAGTCGATCGTCGGCGCGGCCATCATGCTCCGTGACTCCGGCGAGCACCCGGTGATCCTCCGCGAGGCGGTCACCTCGCCGGGCGGCACGACCATCGCGGCCATCGCCGAGCTGGAGCGTCACAGCGTCCGCGCAGCCTTCCTGGCCGCCATCGAGGCCGCCAGGGACCGAAGCCGTCAGCTCGCCGGTGGGTGATATCCCCTATTAGTCAGTAAAGTTTCCTTTTCTTGCGATAAGCGGCATCATCTCCACGGAAGCCTCGGGGAGTGATGTGATGGGCGGGCAAGCCGTACGAGCCGTCGGCCAGGGGGAACGGGAGAGACCCGCGGTCTGGTCGCGGGGTTTCGGCCTCTTCTTCACCGCCCGTTCGGTCTCCATGCTCGGCAGCGCGATGGTGCCGATCGCGACCGCGCTCGGCGTCGGCGGCCTGGGGTACGGCCCGACCGGCGTCGGGCTGGCACTGGCCGCCTGGATGGCACCGGTCGCGCTGCTGATCCTGTTCGGCGGGGTGTTCGCCGACAGGTTCACCCCGCGCCGCATGATGATCGGCGCGGACGTCGTCAGGGTCGTGACCCAGGCGCTGCTGGCCTCGCTGTTCGTCTTCGGCACCCCCACGCTGTGGCAGGTGCTGGTCATCTCGGCGATCAACGGCGCCGCGGCCGCCATGTACCAGCCGGGCGTCGCCAGCACGATCCCCAGGGTGGCCAGGGACGTGCAGCGGGCCAACGCCACCCTGCGCGTCTCCGAGTCGATCATGATGCTGGTCGGGCCGGGGGTCGCCGGGGCCGTCGCGGGCTTCGTCAACGTCGGGGTGGTCTTCGCGCTCGACGCCGTGGGGTTCGCGATCAGCGCCACCTGCCTGCTCCTGATGCGTCTGCCCCCGGGCTCCCCGGTCGTCGCCGAGGAGTCGATGTGGCGCAACCTGCGCGGAGGCTGGCTGGAGTTCCGGTCCAGGACCTGGATGTGGTCGGTGATCCTGGTCTGGATCATCTTCGGCGCCACCCTGTTCGGCCCGCTGATCCCGCTGGGCTCGGTGCTGATCGGCGGCAGGCTGGGGGACCAGGCGTACGGACTGGTCATGTCGGCCTCGGGCGCGGGCACGATCCTGGGCGGCCTGCTCGCGATGCGGGTGCGTCCCGCCCGCCCGCTGATGGCCGGGGCGATCGGCATGTTCGGCTTCGCGCTCGAACCGCTGACGATCGCGATCGGGGCGCCGCTGGGGGTCCTGATGGCCGGGCACGTGGTCGGCGGTGTCGGCTGGGCGTTCTGGTCGGTCATGTGGGCCACGAGCATCCAGACGCAGGTGCCTCCGGAGGCGCTCAACCGGGTCACCGCCTACGAGGTCGGCGGTTCGACGCTCGCCGTACCGGTCGGGCAGGTGCTCGCCGGGCCTCTCGCCGGGGTGTTCGGCGCGCGGGAGACGCTGGCCGTCTCCGCGGTGGTCGCGGTGTGCGGCTGCGTCTGCCTGCTGCTGGTGCCCGCGGTCAGGAGACTGCGCAGGGTCGCCGAGGTCGTGCCCGCCTGAGGGTCCGAGGCGGGGTGCCTATCCGAGGTTCCGCCTGAGGGGCCGTAGAGGCCGGATGGGTCTGTGCGTCTGCACGTGCGGTAACGTCGGCCGGGGTGGGGAGATCCGGGGGCGGGGCCGTACCGGAGCGCCCGTTTCTCGCGTCGCGGTCGAACAGGGAGGGCGCATGAGCCGGTCCGTGAGGGTCGTCTGGGACGACGCGCTCACCGGATACGACTTCGGGCCGGGGCATCCGCTCGCGCCCGTGCGGGTCGAGCTGACCATGGCGCTGGCCAGGGAGCTGGGCGTGCTCGACGCCGTCGAGGTGGCCGGTTGTGTGGCCGCGACCGACGACGAGCTGGCGATGGTCCACGGGCGCGGCTACATCGAGGCCGTCAGGCGGGCCTCCGCGGAGGGACGGCCTGACCGGGCCCACGGGATCGGCACCGAGGACACCCCGGCCTTCGCCGGGATGCACGAGGCCTCCGCGCTGATCACCGGCGCCACCCTCGCCGCGGCCCGCGCCGTGTGGCACGGCGAGGCCGAGCACGCGGTCAACGTCGCCGGCGGGCTGCACCACGCGATGCCCGACGCGGCGAGCGGGTTCTGCGTCTACAACGACCCGGCGGTGGCGATCGCCTGGCTGCTGGCCCAGGGCGCGACCCGGGTGGCCTACGTCGATGTGGACGTGCACCACGGCGACGGGGTCCAGGCCGCCTTCTACGACGACCCCAGGGTGCTGACGATCAGCCTGCACGAGAGCCCCCGCACGCTCTTCCCCGGGACGGGCTTCCCCGACGAGCGCGGGGCGGAGGGGACGGCGGTCAACGTCGCGCTGCCCGCCGGATGCGGGGACATCGGCTGGCTGAGGGCCTTCGGCGCGGTCGTGCCGCCGCTGCTGCGGGAGTTCGCCCCCGAGGTCCTGGTCACCCAGCACGGCTGCGACAGCCACGCGCTGGACCCGCTGGCCCACCTCATGCTCAGCCTGGACGGCCAGCGCGCCGCCTACGCGGCCCTGCACGAGCTGGCGCACGAGACCGCGGGAGGGCGCTGGGTCGTCACCGGCGGCGGGGGATACGAGCTGGTCCGGGTGGTGCCCAGGGCCTGGACCCACCTGATCGCCGAGGTCTCCGGTCACCCGCTCGACCCGGAGACCGAGACGCCTCCCGGCTGGCGGCGGTTCGTCGCCGAGCGCACGGGGGAGACGGCGCCGCTCACGCTGACCGACGGCAGGAACCCGGAATTTCGGGATTTTTCTGCTGGTTATGATCCAGCAGACCCGATCGACAGAGCCATCATGGCGACAAGGAAGGCCATCTTCCCCTTCCACGGACTGGACCCCCTCCCATGACCGTGACGGTGGGAGATCACGCCGAGACAGGAGGGGAAGGACGGATGAGCGACCGGCGGCCGATGACACGTGAGAGCCTCCGCGCGCACCTGGTCCGCACCCGCATCGCCGGGGACGTGGCCACCAGCAGGGAGAACAACCTCGACCACTACCGGGCACTGGCCGAGCGGGAGCCGCGCCACCTGTTCGGGCTGAGGCCGGAGGGCCGCTGGGACGAGCGGGACGTCCTCGAACTGATGGCCAAGTCCGCCGGGGTCGTGGCCGACCCCGACCACCGCGACGGCCAGGACACCATCGACCCCGACCTGACGATCGACGCCGTCGAGGCGATGGGAGACACGATCGCCGGGGCGCTGCGCGTCGGCTCGCCGAGGGTGCTGATCGCCACCGGCCACCCGACCGGGCTGCTGGCCGTGCACCTGGTGCTGGCCGGGCTGCTCAGCAGGCATGGCGCGACGCTGCTCGACCCGGCCGAGGGCTGGTCCCACCGCAGCCCCTCCTCGGGCCGCAAGCACGAGATCCGCTACCTGGGCGGTGTCGCCATGGTCGCGGACCGGGGCAACTTCGCGCACACCCACGACGCGGCCCCCATGGAGGCCATGCTCGCCGAACTCGGCGACGGGCGGCCGGACCTGGTGATCGCCGACCACGGCTGGGCCGGGGCGGCAGGGGAGGCGGGCGTCCTCACGGTCGGTTTCGCCGACAGCAACGACCCCGCGCTCTTCGTCGGTGAGGCCGAGGGGAAGATCGCGGTCACCGTGCCCCTTGACGACAACGTGCTACCGAGGTATTACGCTCCGCTGACGGATCATCTGATCGAGAGAGTCGTACGGGCTCTCTGAGACGGGCGTTGCACGAATCGGCCCGACCCTTACGTGCTTTTCGCGCCTGCATTCCATCTGCCTCGCCACCCGTTTGCCAAATTTTTGGCCGTTGTGGGCGACTCTGAGAAGAGACAGTTGGTCCGTTCCAAGACCAGGGGGAGAGGTGGGTTCCGGCTGCTGGCCAGCGTTTTCTTCCGTTTCGCTGACGTGGGACTGCGAAGACTGAGACAGTGGGGGGTTTGCACACTCGGAGTCCCGTCTTACGCTGACGGCAGTACACGTGCGTGAGCAATGGCACCAGTGGGGATAACCCGGAAACACGTGCGGAAGAGGCGTCCGATGGGTGCAGGCGAAAGACCTCTCAGTGAGGTGAAGTTCCTGACCGTGGCCGAAGTGGCCACTGTCATGAGGGTGTCCAAGATGACGGTGTACCGACTCGTGCATTCGGGCGAGCTGCCGGCCATCCGGGTCGGCCGATCCTTCAGAGTGCCGGAGCAGGCGGTCCACGACTATCTCAGGGACGCCTACATCGAGGCTGGTTGAAGCGGTGCGAGCCCGACGGGTGAGCCCGGCGGCCGGGGTCCTGGGTGACCCGGCCACCGGGTGAGCGAAGACGGGCGAACGGCCGACGGGTTCCGGTCCCCGGGTGAGATCCGGTGACGGGAACCCGGCCTTCGACAAGACGACGGTGGGGTAGCGGCGTGCGCGTCACGCCGTGAGTTCCGGTACCCGGGCTCCCCCCAGGGGGCGATCTACCACGGATCGCCGGTAGTCTGTTGAGCCGGTGTGCTCGCGCGCACCGGTCTGACAAACTCGGCTACCAGCTACCTGGGGGTCCCGTGGGCTCTGTGATCAAGAAGCGCCGTAAGCGCATGGCGAAGAAGAAGCACCGTAAGCTGCTCAAGAAGACCCGCATCCAGCGGCGTAACAAGAAGTAGCGACGCGGATCTGCGAGGCGCCGATGACCCATACCGTGCTTGTCACCGGGGTCTCGCGCCACATCGGCGCCCGAGTGGCGAGCGTTCTCGCGGCTGACCCGGCCATCGACCGGGTCATCGGAGTGGACACGGTGCCGCCGCCCTCGCTCTCACGTGATGGCGGCGTACCTCCCGGCCGGACGGAGTTCGTCCGTGTCGATCTGCGCAGCCCCGACATCGCCCAGGTGATCGCGGCCGCCGACATCGACACTGTGGTCCACATGAGCCTGGTCAGCGCTCCCTCGCGGAGCGGTGGCAGGGCCCTCATGAAAGAGCACAACGTCATCGGCACCATGCAACTGCTCGGTGCCTGTCAGCGGTCCGCGACGGTCCGCCGTGTCGTGATCCGCTCGACCACGGCGGTGTACGGTTCCTCCCCGCACGACCCGGCGGTCTTCGCCGAGGACAGCGATCCCGGCGAGCACCCGGGCCATGGCTACGCCAAGGACGCCTCAGAGGTCGAGGGCTACGTCCGTGGCTTCGCCAGGCGACGCGCGGACGTGGTCGTCTCGACACTCAGGTTCGCCAACTTCATGGGACCGGGCATCGACTCGCCCCTGACGCGTTACCTCACCCAGCCGGTCCTGCCGACCGTGCTCGGTTTCGACCCCCGGCTGCAGTTCGTCCACGAGGACGACGCCGTCGAGGTGCTCAGGCGGATGGCCACCGAGGACCACCCCGGAACGTTCAACGTGGCCGGGGACGGTGTGCTGCTGCTGTCCCAGTGCGCCCGCAGGGCGGGCCTGCCGACGATCCCGCTGCCCTCACCGGCCTTCCGGCTCATGGGCGACCTCATGGGCGACCTGGTCAAGGGCACGGGGCTGACCGGCTACTCCGCCGAGCAGGTGCGCCTGATGCGTTACGGACGCGTGGTCGACACCACCAGGCTCGCCGCGGAGCTCGGCTGGCGGCCCAAGTTCTCCACCGCCGCCGCGTTCGAGGACTTCGTCCGTTCGCGGGGCCTGCCCTCCCGTCTCCTCCCGACGGCGGCCGGACGGTGAGCGAGAAGGACGACCGCGTCGCGGGACTGCTGGACTTCCTGCGGCGCCGGGTCTCCGGACAGTACGACGTGGACGAGTTCGGCTTCGACCCCGAGCTCACCGACCGGGTGCTGCTCGAACTCATCCGCCCGCTGTACCGGCACTGGTTCCGCGTCCAGACCGTCGGGATGGACAACGTCCCCGACGACTCCGGCGCCCTGGTCGTGGCCAACCACTCGGGCACCGTCCCGCTCGACGCGCTCATGCTCCAGGTGGCGTTGCACGACGAGCACCCGAGCCACCGCGCCGTACGGTTGCTCGGCGCCGACCTGGTCTACCAGCTCCCCGTGCTCGGGCACCTGTCCCGCAAGACCGGGCACACCCTGGCCTGCCCGGAGGACGCCGACCGCCTGCTGCGCAAGGGCGAACTCGTCGGGGTCTTCCCCGAGGGGTTCAAGGGTGTGGGCAAGCCGTTCTCCGAGCGCTACCGGCTGCAGCGCTTCGGCCGTGGCGGGTTCGTCGCCTCGGCCATCAGGGCGGGGGTGCCGATCATTCCCTGCGCGATCGTGGGGGCCGAGGAGATCTACCCCAAGATCGGCGACCTGCGCTTCCTGGCCAGGGCGTTCGGCCTGCCGTACCTGCCGGTCACGCCGTTCTTCCCCTGGCTCGGCCCGCTCGGGCTGGTGCCGCTGCCGTCCAAGTGGGTGATCGGCTTCGGCGAGCCCATCAGGACCGACGAGTTCGCCCCCTCGGACGCCGACGACCCCATGCTGGTCCTCAACCTCACCGACCAGGTCCGTGAGGTCATCCAGCAGCAGCTGAACGAGCTGCGCCTGCGGCGGGGACACGCCTTCCCGCCGTTCCTCTGACCCTCTCAGGTCACCTGGAACGGGTCACCTGGAACGCGGATCATCCGGAGCGGGTCACCTGGAGCGGTAGAAGCGGCGCAGGGCGACGGCCGCGGCGACTCCGCCCGCGACCGCCCCGGCGCCCGCGGCGATGGGCAGCCCGATCATGGTCGCCTTACGGCCGGTACGGAAGTCCCTGATGTCCCAGCCGTTCTCCCTGGCGTACTCGCGCAGCTCGGCGTCCGGGTTGACCGCGGTCGCGTGACCGACGAGCGAGAGCAGCGGCAGGTCGTTGGCCGAGTCGCTGTAGGCGGAGCAGCGGTCCAGGTCGAGCCCCTCCCGGCGGGCCAGCGCCCGTACGGCCGCCGCCTTGGCGGGACCGTGGAGCAGGTCGCCCACCAGACGCCCGGTGTAGACGCCGTCCCTGGTCTCGGCGACCGTGCCCAGGGCGCCGGTCAGGCCGAGGCGCTGGGCGATGACCCGGGCCAGCTCGACCGGCGTCGCGGTGACCAGCCAGACCCGTCTGCCGGCGTCCAGGTGGCCCTGGGCGAGGGCGCGGGTGCCCGCCCAGATGCGGTCGGCCATCACCTCGTCGTAGATCTCCTCGCCGAGCCTGACGATCTCCTCGACCTTGCTGCCCGCGACGAACGCCAGCGCGGTCTCCCTGGCCTTGGCGATGTGGTCGGGGTTCTCGTCGCCGCGGACGCGGAAGATGACCTGGCCGAGGGCGAACCTGAGCAGGTCCTTGGTGGTGAACAGGCCGCGCGAGGCCAGCCCCCTGGCGAAGTGGTAGATGGAGGCGCCGCGCATCATCGTGTTGTCGACGTCGAAGAAGGCGGCCGAGGACGGGTCGGGCTCGGCCATCGGCATGGCCACCGCCGCCGCGGCCGCCACCTCTCCGGCCGTCCGAGGTTCGTCCCGCCGTCGTAGTAGCCGCCTCATAGCCCCTCAGCTTAACCGCGCCCGTGCACCGCGCCCGTGCGCCGCTCTCTAGACCCCGTGACAGTCGTCGTGACGCCCTGTGACGTCCTGGTGTGGATCAGTCCCTGGTGACGGGCCGCGAGTCGGGCTGGGTCAGGCCGTCGATGTAGTCGAGGTAGCCGTTGGCCCTGCGGCGGTCCTCCTCGTCCATCTTGGGGAGCATGATCTCGATCTGGTTGCGCTGTTTCTGGACGAAACGCCTGAGCTGCCCGGTGCTCCTGCCGCTGCGGCGCTCGACCCGGGTGAGGGAGGTGACCGCGGAGCGGGTGGTGTCCTCCATGTCCTTGAGGGTCTCGTCGATCAGGCCGCTCTCCCGCTTGGTCGCGCCGAGAAGCTCCTCGACCTCGTGGGCGCGCGTCTCGGCGTAGCCGAAGGAGCGGTCGGCCCGCTCGGCGTCGTCGGTGCTCAGGTGGAACAACGTGCTCTCCGCCGCCCGCTTGAGGGGGTAGAGCGCGTCGCCGGGCATCGATCGGTAGGTCCCCACGCCTCCCGCGACCAGCGCGCCCGCCAACGCCAGGCTCACCAGCTGGGGCACCGGCGCCGTACGGCGTCGCGCCCGCCGGGGGACGTCCGGGACGTCGGCGGCGACGGGCTCGGGGGGCAGGTCCTCCTCGGCGGCGTTCATCAGGCGTTCACGCAGTTCGGCGCGGAACTCGGGCCGGGGGTCGCCGCTCATGTCGGCACCGAGCCGGGACACGCGATCCTGGATGCGTGTCCGCGATCTGTGTGAGATGCCGGGCAGCCACTTACCCATGAACGCTCCCTGCCGCCCCCAGGTCATGATCCGTCTGTGCACTTGCCTAACGACAGCCCCGCGTGCCAGGTTACGCGATCCCCTGCCATCGGTACGGTCAGCCGAGATCCGAGGGCAGCGCACGAGCCAGCGCCCGGATGGCACGGAACTGCAGGGCCTTGATCGCCCCGCTCTTCTTGCCCATGACGAGAGCGGTCTCCGCCAGGGACATGCCGTGCAGGAACCGCAGGACCACGCACTCCTGCTGCTCGGGGCCGAGCGCGCGCACCGCGCTGAGCACCCGATCGTTGACCATCGCGGTGACGACGGCGTTCTCCGGGATGTGCGGGCCGTCGAGGGGGACGTCGAACACCTGGGCGGTCGAGACCTCAAGGCGGTATCTGCCCGACTTGAAGTGGTCGGCGACCAGGTTCCTGGCGATGGTCACCAGCCAGGCCCCGAAGTCGCGGCCCTGCCAGGTGAAGTCGGCGATCCGGCGCAGGGCCCTCAGGAAGGTCTCGCTGGTGAGGTCCTCGGCCAGTGGATGGGAGCCGACCCGGAAGTAGACGTACCGGTAGACCAGGTCCAGGTAGCGGTCGTAGAGCGTGCCAAAGGCGTCCGTGTCCCCTGTCTTGGCACGCAGAACAAGCCTCCGGAGTTCCTCCGAGGCGTCCTCGCGCGCGGCGAGCTCATTACTGCGGGCAGGCTGGGTCACCCCGGTGGTCGTGGGGAGGGGCCCGGCGAACGGCCACGTGTCTGGCATCCGGTATCCCTTGGGGGAGGGGGCACGGCGTGCTCGAACACTCTAGGAAAACAACCTGAAATTCCACAATCCACTGGGCAATGTCGTGACTGCCGGTAATCGGTCGGTACGGTAGGGCGCCGGTGGTTTTACGTGGGTCCGAGCAGCCCGTCATCAGTTCGGCTACCGGTTAGTGGGTAATGTCCGGCAGCATTGGAGGCACCATGAATCTCCTCGTCGCTGTCATCGCGTTCGCCGGGGCGCTGCTCGCGATCATCGCCACAGTCGCTCTCATCAGCCGTATCCGGGATGAACGCAAGGGATGGCTGATCGCCTGGAGCCTCACGACGGCGACGCTGGGCGTGTCACTCGCAGTAATCGGAACCGGCTGTCTCATTGGATTTGGGGCGACCACATTCCGCGTTTTCCAGCTTTCCGGATCATTGCTCGCCCCGCTCTGGCTGGCCGTCGGAGTGGTCCAGCTCATCGGACGCGGGTCCGCGGGAAGGTTCGCCTCCTGGCTCCTCGGCGTGGCGTTCACCATTGTCGGAACGGTCATCATGATCTCCGACCGGGTGGACCTCGAACAGGAGTTCACCACCAGCCTGCCGCTGGGCAGCCGCCACTGGGACGTCTTCCCGGCCTACCTGCTCTGGGCGGTTCACGCGGGCGCCGCGCTCGTCCTGCTGGGCGCCCTGATCCTCGCGGTGCTGCGTCGCAACGGCGACGACTACGACGCCGACAACCTGCACGCCATGCTCGTGCTCGGCCCCGTGGGCCTGGCCACGATCGGGGCGGTCAGCTTCGCGGTCCCCGGGATGCTCACCATCGTCCTGCTCGCCGTCGCCGGGGCCGCCGTGTGGTACGTCGTGCTGCGCCCGCTGGCGCCGTACGAGGACGAGGACGAGGAGGAACCGGTGGAGGACGCACGACGCGAGACACGGCCCGCGGGCCGCAGGGCCGCGCCGGAGCAGCCGCCCTTCCAGGACGTCCAGGTCGCCGGGCGCCGGGCCGTACCCGAGGACTCCGCGCGCCATTCCGGTCTCGGTGACCTGGTGGCCGAATATCGGGCCGGGGAGCGGGAGGCCGACTACGCGGCGCACACACGGCAGGCACCGATTCCGCCGAACGCGCCGCCCGTGGGGAACGAGATGTTCGGCGGGCCCGCGACGGGCATGTTCATGGCGGGCGACTACGCCGCGCCGCCCCCCGCGCAGCCCTCTGCGCCCCCCGCCGCACCGCCCCCGGCAGGCGCGTACGGCCCGCAGCCGCAGGGGAACGGCCAGTTCGGCATGACCTCCGGCGGCCCGGCCACCGGTGAGTACGACATCCAGACCAACGAGTACGGCAGGCGCGGCGGCGGCAGGCGCGCCAAACCCGTCGATCCCGCCGTCGGTCCCGGCACGGGCGAGTTCGCCGCCGACCCCCTGTACGGCGGCAGGCACAACAACGGCCTCGCCCCCATGCCCGCCGACCAGGCCTTCGGCGCCCCGCCCGTCCCGCCCGGCGGCCCCGACCTCTCACGGGGCGCGAGGCACGGCCAGGCGCCCGAACAGTCCCAGCCCGGGGTGCCCGCCTTCGGCGCCTACGGCCAGCCGCCCATGGCCGCCCCGGAGACCGGCGTCATGTATCCCGGCGCCGGGCCCGAGCAGGCGGGTGGCGCAGGCCGTCCCTCCCCGGCCATCTTCGGGCTGCTGACCGTGTTCACCCTCCTCGACGGCACCGGGGAGAGGTTCGACCGGCTGGCCGAGGAGACGCTTGAGGCCGTCCGCCGCGCCGAGCCGGACACGCTGATCTACGCCTGCCACTCGGTGAAGTCGGCCCCGTTGCAGCGCATCGTCTACGAGCTGTACCGCGACGAGGTGGCCTACGCCGAGCACCAGCGGCAGCCCCACGTCGAGCGCTTCGTCGCCGAGCGGCAGAGCATGGTGCTGGCGACCAACGTGATCGAACTCACGGTCAACGCCGCCAAGGTGATGCCGCTGCCCACGGCGTTCAGGATCTAGCGAGCCAGCGCGGAGCGCAGCCGACCCTCGTCGACCCGCCAGAAGTCGTGCTGGACGCCGTCGATCAGCGTGACCGGGATCATCTCCCAGTACTTCGCCTGGTCCTCCTCGGAGAGCGTGATGTCACGCTCCTCCCACGGAACGCCCAGCTCCGCCGCCACGCGGCCTATCACCGCCCGCGCGTCGTCACACAGGTGACAGCCGGGCTTGCCGTACAGCGTGATGCGGTGGTCCTGCGGTGCCATGTCCGTCACGCTAGCCCAGGGCACGGCCGGTCCGGGAACGTGGGGGACAGGAGAGCAACCTGGGAGTTCTCGTCGTCCCGTTCCGTGCCCGACACTGGGAAGACCCACTTTGTGCACCGGTTCACAAAGGGACTAACCTGAAAGACAGTGGCCTCACCTCGTCATCCGTCGCGTCCGGGCCGCGCCGGCCGCCTGTCCCCCTGGAGCTCCGGCACGTGATTCGCCGTCTTTCCCAAGCTCGTGAACGTGGCATTCCCGAGGCGACCGTCGCCCGGTTGCCGCTCTATCTGCGAGCGCTCAACGGCATGGCCGAGCGGGGCCTGGCGACCGTGAGCTCGGAGGACCTGGCCGTCGCCGCCGGAGTGAACTCGGCCAAGCTTCGCAAGGACCTCTCGCATCTGGGCTCGTACGGCACCCGCGGGGTAGGCTACGAGGTCGAGTACCTCATCTACCAGATCTCCCGTGAACTGGGTCTGACCCAGGACTGGGCGGTCGCGATCGTCGGGGTGGGTAACCTCGGGCGCGCGCTCGCCAACTACGGAGGGTTCGTCTCCAGGGGGTTCCGGGTCGCGGCGCTCCTGGACGCCGACCCGGAGGTGGTTGGTGACCACATCGCGGGACTGACCGTCGAGCACGTCGACGAGCTTGAGGCCGTCATCAGGCGGCGGGCCGTGTCGATCGTCGTGCTCGCGACCCCGGGCGCGGCGGCGCAGGAACTGGCCGACCGGGTCATAGCCGCCGGTGTGACGAGCATTCTGAACTTCGCCCCGGTCGTACTCGCTGTACCCGAAGGCGTCGATATCCGTAAAGTCGACCTATCCATTGAACTGCAGATCCTCGCGTTCCACGAACAACGTAAGACGGATCGGATGACTGGGGGGCCCGCGATGGCCGAGGAGTGGCCCGAGGCGGTGGACTTGTGAACGACAGAGCCCGAAGGCACGACGTCTCCCGCGGGGAGACCACGGGTTCACCACGACCCGAGGAGGCCCGGTGAGCGTCCTCGTCGTCGGTCTGAGTCACAGGACCGCCCCCGTCGCACTGCTCGAACAGGTCTCCGTCACCGGTGACGCGCTGGTCAAACTGCTGCACGACGTGCAACAGGACGTCCGGGTCGCGGAGGCCATGGTCGTCTCGACCTGCAACCGGGTCGAGGTCTACGTCACCGTCGACCGCTTCCACGCGGCCGTCAACGCGATCTCCGAGCTGCTCGCCGTCCACTCCGGCGTCCCCATGGAGCGGCTGGCCGGCCACCTGTACGTCCACTACGAGGACCGGGCCGTCGAGCACCTGTTCTCCGTCGGCTCGGGACTCGACTCGATGGTCCTCGGCGAGGGGCAGATCCTCGGCCAGATCCGCTCGGCGCTCAGGCTCGCCCAGGAGCAGGGCACCGTGGGCCCGACGCTCAACGAGCTGGTCCAGCAGGCCCTGCGGGTCGGCAAGCGCTCCCACACCGAGACCGGCATCGACCGTGCGGGCGCCTCCCTCGTCGGCGTCGGCCTCACCCTCGCAGAACGCGCCCTCGGCCCCATCCAGGGCAGGCGCGCCCTGGTCGTCGGCGCGGGTTCGATGAGCGCCCTGTCGGCCGCGACCCTCCAGCGGGCCGGTGTCACCGACATCGTGATCGTCAACCGCACCCACGAGCGCGCCGTACGGCTGGCGCAGACGGTCGGCGGCAGGGCCGCGCGGTTCGACGACCTGACGGCCGAACTGGCCGAGGCCGACCTGGTGATCTCGTGCACCGGCGCGACCGACGTGGTCGTCACCGTCGACATGGTCCCCGCCAGGCGGATGTTCGTGCTGGACCTCGCCCTGCCCCACGACGTCGACCCGGCCGTGCGGGGCCTGCCCGGCGTCACCCTCGTCGACCTGGAGTCGATGCAGGACGGCGACATCGCCGAGACCGACGACGGCGGACGGGCCGAGGCGGTCGCCGCCGTACGAGAGATCGTCACCCGCGAGGTCGCCGCCTACCTGTCGGCCGAGCGCGCCGCGCGGGTCACCCCGACCGTGGTCGCGCTGCGCAGCAAGGCGGCCGACGTGGTCGAGGCCGAACTCGGACGGCTCGCCTCCCGGGTGCCCGGCCTCGACGGACGGGTCCGCGACGAGGTCGCGCAGACGGTCAGGCGCGTGGTCGACAAGCTGCTCCACGAGCCCACCGTGCGTGTCAAACAGCTCGCCGAGTCTCCGGCAGGCGATCATTATGCGGAGGCGCTGCGCGAGCTGTTCAATCTTGACCCGAAGGTGCCCGATGCGGTGAGACGGGTCGATTCGGTGGAAACGGAGACGAACAAGAAGGAGGTGGGCAGATGAGCGACACCGCTTCTCCACTGAGGATGGGGACCCGGCGCAGCCTGATGGCGACGACCCAGTCCGGCCTGGTCGCCGCCCGCCTCACCGAGCTGACCGGCCGCGCCGTCGAGCTCGTCGGCGTCACCACCTTCGGCGACGTGACCAAGGCCAACCTCACCCAGCTCGGCGGCACCGGCGTCTTCGTCAGCGCGCTGCGCGACAAGCTCATCGAGGGCGAGATCGACTTCGCGGTCCACTCGCTGAAGGACCTGCCGACCACGCCGGACCCGCGCATCGTCATCGCCGCCATCCCGCCCCGCGACGACCCGAGAGACGCGCTGGTCGGCCCCGCCAAGCTGGCCGACCTGCCGCCGGGCGCCAAGATCGGCACCGGCTCCCCGCGCCGGGTCTCCCAGCTGCGGGTCCTCAGGCCCGACCTGGAGTACGTCCCGATCCGCGGCAACGCGGAGACCCGCATCGGCAAGGTCACCTCCGGCGAGCTGCAGGGCATCGTCCTGGCCGCCGCCGGACTCGGCCGTCTCGGGCGCGAGGCCGAGATCTCCCAGGTCTTCGAGGTCGAGGAGATGCTCCCGGCCCCCGGGCAGGGCGCGCTGGCCGTCGAGTGCCGTGCCGACCGCCCCGACCTCGCCGAGCTCCTGAGCGTGCTCGACGACGCCGCGACACGCGCCGCGGTGACCGCCGAACGCGCGGTGCTCGCCGCACTTGAGGCAGGGTGCTCGGCTCCGGTCGGCGCCTACTCCGCCGAGCGTGGGCACGATCTGTTCCTGACCGCCGCTGTCGTCGCCGTGGACGGCAGCAGAGCGGTACGCAAGTCCGCCGCCGGGACCTCTTCGGCGCCCATGGATCTCGGTCGCGACCTCGCGGCCGAGATGATCGCCGAAGGGGCAGGCACGTTGATAGGGGAGCGAGCACATTGAGCTCCGGAAGTACCACCTTCGAGCGCTCCGCCGGGTTCGTCGCCTTCGTGGGCGCCGGGCCAGGTGATGAGGGCCTGCTCACGCTTCGCGGCGCCGACCTGCTCTCGAAGGCCGACGTCGTCGTGCTCGATCGGGAGCCGTACGGCACGCTGCTGCGCCACTGCCGGGAGAACGTCGAGGTCGTCGACACCGCGAACGAGGAGGCCGTCTCACTACGGGCCGTCAACGCCGCCAAGGCGGGCCGTGACGTCGTGCGCCTGTGCGCGGGCGACCCGATGTTCTTCTCCGCGATCACCGACGAGGTCGCGGCCTGCGCCAAGGCCGAGGTGGACTTCGAGATCGTCCCCGGCGTGCCGGCGGCGACCGCCGTCCTCACCTACGCGGGCATTCCCGCCGCGGTCTCCGTGCCCGAGTTCCGCGTCGTGGACGCCACCCAGGTCGACGACTGGTCGGCGCACGCGACCGGCGCGGGAACCCTGGTGATCTACAACGGGCTCTCCCAGGCCGCCGCGATCGGCAAGGCACTGATCGCCGCGGGCCGTCCCGACTCGACACAGGTCGCGATCAGCGGCTCGGGCACCACCACCGAGCAGTACACCGTGGTGACGACCCTCGGCCGGATCGCGCCCGACCTCAAGCACGCCGGGATGACCGAACCCGCGCTGATCGTGGTCGGCGAGGCCGTCGGCATGCGGGAACGCCTGTCGTGGTTCGAGACCAAGCCGCTGTTCGGCTGGCGGGTGCTCGTGCCCAGGACCAAGGAGCAGTCGGCCGGGCTCGTCGAACAGCTGCGCTCCTACGGCGCGGTGCCCGAGGAGGTCCCCACGATCTCCGTCGAGCCGCCCCGGACCCCGCAGCAGATGGACCGGGCGATCAAGGGCCTGGTCACAGGCCGTTACGAGTGGGTGGCCTTCACCAGCGCCAACGCCGTCAAGGCCGTCAGGGAGAAGTTCGAGGAGTACGGCCTCGACGCCAGGGCCTTCGCCGGGCTCAAGGTCGCCGCCGTCGGCGAGGCCACCGCGCGGGCCCTGGTGAGCTTCGGCGTCAAGCCCGACCTGATGCCCTCGGGTGAGCAGTCGTCCGAGGGACTGGTCGCCGAGTGGCCGCCGTACGACTCGATGCTCGACCCGATCAACCGGGTCCTGCTGCCCCGCGCGGACATCGCCACCGAGACCCTGGTCGCCGGGCTGACCGAACTCGGCTGGGAGTGCGACGACGTCACCGCCTACCGGACGGTCAGGGCGGCGCCGCCGCCCGCACCGACCCGGGAGGCGATCAAGAGCGGCGGCTTCGACGCGGTGATGTTCACCTCGTCGAGCACCGTGCGCAACCTCGTGGGCATCGCGGGCAAGCCGCACAACGTCACGGTCATCGCCGTGATCGGCCCGCAGACCGCCAAGACCGCCGAGGAGTTCGGGCTCAGGGTGGACGTCATGGCCGACAAGCCCTCCGCCTCCGCCCTCGCCTCGGCACTGGCGGAGTACGGCGCCAAGCAGCGCCAGGCGGCCGTCGCCGCGGGAGACGTCCCCCGCAGGCCCTCCCAGACCAGACGAGGGGCCAGGCGCCGCGCCAAGTAGCCTGGAGGACGGTAGGCACGGGTGCCGCGCGGCAGGAGGTCGGCGCGTCGGCACCCGGGAAGACGTTGGACAAACCGAATACGTCCCCCGGCTCCTCTCACCCTCCGTGGTGCCCGTGTGCCGGGGGGAGGGGGAGACATCATGACCGCCCAGTTCCCTGTCGCGCGCCCACGCAGGCTCCGCCGTACGGCGGCGATGCGCCGGATGTCAGCGGGCACCCGGCTGCATCCCGCGGAGCTGGTGCTGCCGGTGTTCGTCAAGGAGGGCATCGACGAGCCCAGTCCCGTGACCTCCATGCCCGGCGTCCTGCAGCACACCCGCGACTCCCTGCTCAAGGCCGCCAACGAGGCCGCGCAGGCGGGCGTCGGCGGCCTGATCCTGTTCGGCGTGCCCGAGGTCAAGGACGCCAGGGGCTCGGCTGGCGACGACCCCGAGGGCATCGTCCAGCGCGCGGTCGCCGACCTGGTCGCCGAGGTCGGCGACGCGCTGGTCGTGATGACCGACACCTGCCTGGACGAGTTCACCGACCACGGCCACTGCGGCATCCTGACCCCCGGCGGGGAGGTCGACAACGACGCCACCCTGGAGCGCTACGCCGCCGTCGCGGTCGCCCAGGCCAGGGCCGGATCCCAGGTCATCGCGCCCAGCGGCATGATGGACGGCCAGGTCGCCGCGATCCGCGCCGCGCTGGACGCCGACGGCTTCCAGGACATCCCCATCCTGGGCTACTCCGTCAAGTACGCCTCGGCGTTCTACGGCCCCTTCAGGGAGGCCGCCGAGTGCGCGCCGCAGTTCGGCGACCGCAACGCCTACCAGCAGGACCCTGCGGGTCCGATCGGTGAGGCGCTGCGCGAGGTGCGCCTCGACCTCCAGGAGGGGGCCGACGCCGTCATGGTCAAGCCCGCCCTCGCCTACCTCGACATCCTGCGCCAGATCCGCGACCTGGTGGACGTCCCGGTGGCCGCCTACCAGGTCAGCGGCGAGTACTCCATGATCGAGGCCGCCGCGGCGAACGGCTGGATCGACCGGGACCGCGCCATCATGGAGTCCCTGATCGCGATCCGCAGGGCCGGGGCGGACATGATCCTCACCTACTGGGCGACCGAGGTGGCCAGGAAGCTCGGCTGACCTGGTGTGACGACAGGCACGTGGTGAGAACCGGGGGTTTGTCATTCGTACATGGGGTCTGTGCGTTAGAGTGCGAGGACCGGTGCGGATGTGTCCCAGGTGGTGTAGACCCTGGCTGTCTGACTTCTTTCGCTGATCGACCGAACACGGGCATGTCATCGCATCCGAAGGCACGCGGGACGCGCGGACGACGGAGGACACGATGGTGGGGGTACCGCTGACTCGTCGGGGCAAACGACGCGCTCATCCGAAGCAGACGGTCGCCTCCGTGCTGGAGTACGCCGCCCTCGGCTGGGCGAGCTGTCCCGGGGCGCGGCCCCTGAACAGCGGTTCCCGCGCCTGCTCGTGCGACCGCATCGGCTGCCCGGACGCCGGTGCCCACCCGCTCTCCCGCGCCTGGCAGATGCAGGCGACCACCGACCCCGCCCTGCTGAGCCACTGGTGGCAACGTGACCCGGAGGCGAACGTGATCCTCCCCACGGGCAGGGTCTTCGACGTCTTCGACGTGCCGCTCGCCGCGGGCATGACCGCCTTCGCGAACATGGACTCCGCCGGAACCGCCCAGGGCCCGGTCGCCGCCAACGGTGACCGGGTCCTGTTCTATGTGGCCACCCGCAACACCTCCGACGACGAGGACGAGTGGTGGTCCTGCTCCCTCGACTACGGCCCCTCGACCATCGAGGAGATGCCCGGCCTACGGTGGCACTGCCGCGACAGCTACGTCATGGCGCCGCCCTCCCTGCTGCCGACAGGCAAACCCGCCACCTGGCTCCGCCCCCCGGACGGGCGACCGCTTCCTGACCCGCTGGTCGTGCTGGAAAAGCTGGCCGATACCTGCTGATGGCGATGCCTTCGGCATCGCGGGTTCGGGCGCTTCGGGCCGGTGTTTTCCCTCGTCACTCCGTCGCTTCGCTCCTGCGTTCCTCAGTCCAAGCACCGGCGCGCCCGAACCGGGTTTCTTTGCTCCGCCTTCGTCGTCGCGGGCTTGGGCGCTTCGGGCCGGTGTTTTCCCTCGTCTCTGCGTCGCTTCGCTCCTGCGTTCCTCAGTCCAAGCACCGGCGCGCCCGAACCGGGTTTCTTTGCTCCGCCTTCGTCGTCGCGGGCTTGGGCGCTTCGGG